>NZ_AP026442.1:3042143-3363214 GCF_027923705.1 Cellulomonas sp. NTE-D12
GCGCTTCATGTCGAGCGTCTCGATGGTGCGGCCGTCCCGGATGACCGTCGTGGAGTCGGCGATCTCGGCGATCTCGTTGAGCTTGTGGGAGATCATGATCGAGGTGATGCCCTGCCCCTTGAGCTGCCGGAGCAGGTTGAGCAGGTGCTCGGAGTCCGCGTCGTTCAGCGCCGACGTGGGCTCGTCCAGGATGAGGAGCTTGACCTCCTTGGAGAGCGCCTTGGCGATCTCCACCAGCTGCTGCTTGCCGACCCCGATGTCCGCGATGCGGGTGGTCGGGTTCTCGGTCAGGCCGACTCGCGCCATGAGGCGCGCGGCCTCGGCGTTCGTCTTGTTCCAGTCGATGAAGCCACGCTGCGACAGCTCGTTGCCGACGAAGATGTTCTCCGCGATCGACAGCAGCGGGTTGAGCGCGAGCTCCTGGTGGATGATGACGATCCCGCGCTGCTCGCTCGCGCGGATGCTGTTGAACTTGCACAGCTCGCCGTCGAAGTAGATCTCGCCCTCGTAGTCCCCGTACGGGTAGACGCCCGAGAGCACCTTCATCAGCGTCGACTTGCCGGCGCCGTTCTCTCCGCAGATCGCGTGGATCTCGGCCCGCGCGACCGTGAGGTTCACGTCCTGGAGCGCCTTGACTCCGGGGAACGTCTTGGTGATGCCACGCATCTGGAGGATGTCGTCACTCATGTGCCCAACCGATCCTGCTGTCTCGGGGCGGCGCCCCGCCGGAACTACCGGCGGGGCGCCGCGCTGCTGATCGAGGCGGGACGTCAGCTCAGCTGCGCCTCGGTGTAGTAGCCACCGTCGACGAGGACCTTCTTGTAGTTGTCCTTCGTGATGATCTGCGACTCGAGCAGGTAGGACGGGACCACCTTGACGCCGTTGTCGTAGGTCTTGGTGTCGGTGACCTTCGGCTCCTGACCCTTGAGGATCGCGTCGGTCATGGCAACCGTGACCTTGGCCAGCTCACGGGTGTCCTTGTAGATGGTCGAGTACTGCTCGCCCTTGATGATCGACTTGACCGAGGCCGCCTCGGCGTCCTGGCCGGTCACGATCGGGTACGGCTGGCTGGCAGTGCCGTAGCCGACGCCCTTGAGGGCGCCGAGGATGCCGATCGACAGACCGTCGTACGGGGACAGCACGCCGGCGACCTTGGAGCCGTCCGCGTAGGTGGACGTCAGCAGGTTCTCCATGCGGGACTGCGCCGTGGCCGGGTCCCACCGCAGCGTGGCGATGGTCTTGAAGTCGGTCTGGCCGGACTTGACGACCAGGACCTTCTTGTCGATGTACGGCTTGAGGACGCTCATCGCGCCGTTGTAGAAGAACGTCGCGTTGTTGTCGTCCGGCGAGCCGGCGAACAGCTCGATGTTGAGCGGGCCGGTCTTGCCGGCGTCCTTGCCCGAGGCGTCGAGGACACCCAGGCCGGTCAGCAGCGAGGTGGCCTGCTGCACGCCCACCTTGAAGTTGTCGAACGTCGTGTAGTAGTCCACGTTCGCCGAGTTGCGGATCAGGCGGTCGTACGCGATGACCTTGATGCCGTTGGAGTGGGCCTGCTCGAGCTGGCTGGTGAGGGCCGTGCCGTCGATCGAGGCGACGATCAGGACCTTGGCGCCCTTGGTGATCATCGTGTCGATCTGGTTCACCTGGGTGGGGATGTCGTCCTCGGCGTACTGCAGGTCGACCTTGTAGCCCAGGGCCTCGAGCTGGCTCTTGACGTTGTTGCCGTCGTTGATCCAGCGCTCGGAGGACTTGGTCGGCATCGCGACGCCGATCAGGTCGCCCTTGGTGGCGGCGCCGCCACCGGCGGTGCTGCCGGCGGTGGAACCCGAGGTGGAGCCCGCGCCGCCGCCGCTGCACGCGGCCATCGTCAGGGACAGGGTGAATGCTGCCGCAATGGCAGCGATGCGCTTGACGTGCATCGATGATCTCCTCGTTGAGATTCACGGCCATACGACGATATGGCCGCGGGTACTGCGTCTGTGGTGCTCAGACGGACGAAGGTAAACCTCCGGCGTCACGTGTTCTCGTGGTCCAGGTTAGCGCTCACATCTGCGTTTTCCCAAGGCCGTGGAGTCACATTTGGGTAACAGCTAGATTCGCTGCGCCAGGCGGTAATACGCGGCGTTGAAGCGCACCTGGTCGCGGAACCCGCGGGCCGTGGTGGCCTCGTCGATGACGAGCAGCTCGGTGCGCGCGATGGTGGCGAACACCTCGAAGGCGTCGACGCCGGCGGCCGTGGACAGCACCGTGTGGTGCGCCCCGCCGGCGGTCAGCCAGGCCTCCGCCGACGTGGTGAAGTCGGGGCGCGGCTTCCAGACGGCCCGGGCGACCGGCAGGTTCGGCAGCGCCGGGTGCTCCACCAGGTCGACGACGTTGGCGGTCAGCCGGAACCGGTCCCGCATGTCCGCGAGCGACACCACGACGCCGACGCCCGGGTCGGCGTCGAAGACCATGCGGACCGGGTCCTCCTTGCCGCCGATGCCGAGCGGGTGGATCTCGACCTTCGGCGTCGAGGTGGTCAGCGACGGGCAGATCTCGAGCATGTGCGCACCGAGGATGCGCTCGTCGCCCGGGGTCAGGTCGTAGGTGTAGTCCTCCATCAGCGACGCGCCACCGGGCAGGCCGGCGCCCATCACCTTGGCGGCGCGGACCAGCACGGCCGTCTTCCAGTCGCCCTCGGCGCCGAAGCCGTAGCCCTTGGCCATCAGGCGCTGCACGGCGATGCCCGGGAGCTGGCGCAGCGCGCCGAGGTCCTCGAAGTTCGTCGTGAACGCCTTGGCGCCCAGCTCCCCGAGGAACGCCTCGAGCGCCGCCTCCTGGCGGGCCGCGTACCGCAGGGACTCGTGCCGCTCGCCACCCTTGCGCAGCTCCGGCACCACGTCGTACAGGTCCTCGTACTCCGCGACCAGGGAGTCGACCGTGGCGTTCTCGACCGCGTCCACCGCGGCGACGAGGTCGTTGACGCCCCACGTGTTCACGCTGACGCCGAAGACGTGCTCCGCCTCGGTCTTGTCGCCCTCGGTCACGGCGACGTTGCGCATGTTGTCGCCGAAGCGCGCCAGGCGCAGCTCGTGCGTGGCGGCCCAGCCGGCGGCACCGCGCACCCAGGTGCCGACGCGCGCGGTGACGGTCGGGTTCGAGGCGTGGCCGACGACGGTGGTGCGGGCCACGCCGAGGCGGGCCAGCGCGTAGCCGTACTCGCGGTCGCCGTGCGCGGCCTGGTTGAGGTTCATGAAGTCGAAGTCGATGCCGTCCCACGGCAGCTCGACGTTCGCCTGGGTGTGCAGGTGCAGCAGGGGCTTGCTCAGCACGTCCAGGCCGGCGATCCACATCTTGGCCGGGGAGAACGTGTGCATCCAGGTGATGACGCCGAGGACGTCGTCACGGCTGTTCGCGTCGAGCATCGCCCGGCGGATCGCGGCGGAGTCGGTCAGCACCGGCTTCCAGACGATCGTGGCCGGCACGTCGTCGCTCGCGCCGAGGGTGCGCGCGACCTCCTGCGACTGCTCCGCCACCTGGCGCAGCGTCTCCTCGCCGTACAGGCCCTGGCTCCCGGTCAGGAACCAGACCTCGCGGTCGGCGTACGGCTTGCTCATGCTCGGGACTCCTCGTCGAGTGCGGAACCGGTGGAGACCGGGGCGCTGTCGCCCTGGCCGTAGACGTTCTGGTAGCGGGCGTACAGCGCGTCGATGTGGCGCTGGTCGATGGGGATCAGCTCGCCCAGCTGGCGGGACAGGTGCACCGTGCGGGCGACCTCCTCGACCATGACGGCCGCCTTGACGGCGTCCTTCGCGTCGCGGCCGATGGTGAAGGGGCCGTGGTTCTGCATCAGCACGGCCCGGCTGCGGGAGCCGGACAGGGTGTCGACGATGCCGCGGCCGATCGAGTCGTCGCCGATCAGGGCGAACGGGCCGACCGGGATGGGGCCACCGAACTCGTCGGCCATCATCGTCAGCACGCACGGCACGGCCTCGCCGCGGGCCGCCCACGCCGTCGCGTACGTCGAGTGCGTGTGCACCACGCCGCCGACGTTCGGCATGTGCCGGTACACGTAGGCGTGCGCCGCGGTGTCCGACGACGGGCTGCGGGTGCCGTCGACGAGGTTGCCGTCCAGGTCGCAGACGACCATCGACTCCGGCGTCAGCTCGTCGTACGTGACGCCCGAGGGCTTGATCACCAGCAGGTCCTCGCCGTCCTCCGCCGGGACGCGCTGCGAGACGTTGCCCGCGGTCCACACGACCAGCTCCCAGCGCGGCAGCTCGGCGTGCAGCCGGGCGACCACCTCACGGGTGCGCTCGACCTCGGCGCGCACGGCGGCCGAGTACTCGGACAGGGGTCGGACGGTCATCGGTGACGGCTCCTGGGTCGCGGGGGTCAGAGGGCCAGCGTCGCGGCGCGCTCGACGGCGAGCCCGGCCTGGTAGCGGTCGAGGTAGGCGGCGAACCCGGCCACGTCGGCCGCGTCCGGCTCGACGACGTCGAGGTCCGCACCGGCGAACACGCGGGTGCGCAGGTACTCGCCGAGGTCCTGCTCCGCACCGGAGGTCAGGTAGGCGGCCAGCACGGCGATCCCCCACGCGCCGCCCTCACCGGCGGTGCGACCGACGGCGACCGGCGCGCCGATCGCCGCGGCGAGGAACCGCTGGGCGACGCCGGCGGTGCGGAACACGCCCCCGTGGGCGAACATCGCGTCGAGGCCGACGCCCTCAGCCGCGAGCACGCGCATGCCGAGGCTGAGCGTGGCGAAGGCGCCGTAGATGCTGGCGCGCATGAACGTCGGCAGCGTCAGGCTGCTGCCGGGCGTGCGCACGACGAGCGGCCGGCCGGACTCCAGGCCGGTGACCGGCTCGCCGGCCAGGTAGTTGTAGGCCAGCAGGCCGCCGCCGTCCGCCTCGCCCTCGAGCGCGGCGCGGAACAGGGTGCCGAACACCTCGTCGGACGAGGAGCCGTGCCCGGAGCGCAGCGCGAACTCGCGGAACAGGCCCACCCAGGCGTCCAGCTCGCTGGCGCCGTTGTTGCAGTGCACCATCGCCACCGGGTCGCCGGCGGGCGTGGTGACCACGTCGAGCTCGTGGTGCACGTGCGCCAGCGGCCGCTCGAGCACCACCATCGCGAAGATCGAGGTGCCGGCGCTGACGTTGCCGGTGCGCGGTGCGACGGAGCTGGTGGCGACCATGCCGGTGCCGGCGTCGCCCTCCGGCGGGCACAGCGGGATGCCCGCGCGCAGGCTGCCGGTCGGGTCGAGCAGCGCGGCACCCTCCGGGGTGAGGTTGCCGGCCTCCTCGCCGGCGCAGAGCACCTGCGGCAGCAGGGCGTCGAGGGCCACGCCGGGCTCGAGCCGGCGGTGCGTGGCGAGCAGACCGTCGACCGCCGCCAGCATCTCCTTGTCGTAGCCCCGGGTGGCAGGGTCGATGGGGAACATGCCGGAGGCGTCGCCGACGCCGAGCACGCGGCGGCCGGTCAGCTGCCAGTGCACGTAGCCCGCGAGCGTGGTGACGAAGCGGACGTCGGGGACGTGGGGCTCGTCGTCGAGCACCGCCTGGTACAGGTGGGCGATCGACCAGCGCAGCGGGATGTTGTGGCCCAGCAGCTCGGTCAGCTCGGCGGCGGCGCGGCCGGTCGACGTGTTGCGCCACGTCCGGAACGGCACCAGCAGCCGGTCCTCGGAGTCGAACGCCAGGTAGCCGTGCATCATCGCGGAGACGCCGATGGCCCCGAAGGTCGTCGGGCGCACGCCGTACTGGCGCTGCACGTCCGCGAACAGGTCCGCCACCGCCGACTGCAGGCCGGCCCAGACGTCCTCGAGCGAGTACGTCCACACGCCGTCGACCAGCTGGTTCTCCCAGTCGTGGCTGCCGTTGGCGATCGGCGCGTGGTCGGGGCCGATCAGGCACGCCTTGATGCGCGTGGAGCCGAGCTCGATGCCGAGCGAGGTACGTCCTGAGGTGACGGCCTCACGGGAGGCGCTCGTCACGTCGGGGGCTGCGGCGTGGGCACGCGCGGCGTTGGGCACGACCACCATTGGTCCGCTCCTTCACGATCGGTCGTGGAGGATGTTAGCGCTCACATGGTCTGGTGCCAAGCCGCCTGGTGAGGAGGGCTTTCCGGGCCTCAGGACGTGCGGCGCAGGGACGAGGCGCGCACGACCAGGTGCGCCGGGATGATGCCCACCGTCGGCGGGCTGCCGGCGGTGGCTCCCATCAGGACGCGGACCGCCCGCGCACCGAGCGCCGCGAGGTCCTGCCGGACGGTGGTCAGAGCCGGGATCGTGTACGCGGCGCCCGCCTCGTCGTCGAACCCCGCCACGGCCACGTCGTCGGGCACCCGGACGCCCGCCTCCCAGAACGCGTGCAGCAGCCCGATGGCCAGCTGGTCGTTGGCGGCGAAGACGGCCCGCGGAAGCCCCTCCTTGACCAGGCGCCGGCCCACCGCCGCTCCGTGCGCCGCCGACCACCCCGACTCCATCGGCGCCGCCGGCTCGATGGGCGCACCCGGTTCGATCCCCGCCGACCGGCACGCGTCGCGCCAGCCCGCGAGCCGCTCCTGGGCGTCGAACCAGTCCTGCGGCCCCGCGACGTGCACCACCTCGCCGTAACCCTGCGCGAGCAGGTGCGACGTGGCCAGACGACCGCCCCCGCGCTGGTCGACGGCCACCTGGTGCAGGTGCTCCGCCTCCGTGCCGAGGTCGCCGGAGGAGACGATCACCACGGGCAGCGAGGTCGGCGCCTGCTCGAGGACCTGCATCACCTCGGTGTTGGGCGCGATCACCGCGAGGCCCTCGACGCCCTGGGTGAGGAACTGCTCGACCGCCTGGTGCATCGAGTCGGCGTCGAAGCTGCGCAGCATCGCCACCGCCACCACCGCACCGACCAGGCGGGCGGACTCCTGCAGGCCGACCAGCGTGCTGGTGGGGCCGAACAGCGTGCTGGCGGGCGCGACGACGCCCAGGACGCCCGTGCGCCGGGTGACCAGCGCTCGGGCGGCGCTGTTGCGGCGGTAGCCGAGCTCGGCGATGGCGGCCAGCACCCGGGCGCGCGTCTCCGGCCGGACGCTCGGGTGGTCGTTGAGCACGCGCGAGACGGTCTGGTGGGAGACTCCCGCGACCACAGCCACGTCGCTCATCGCGGGCGGGCGCGGGTTGGCGGCGCGGGACGTCGGCACGGCGGCGGGGACGTTCGGCACGGGGCGCGCCGTCAGTGCCGCGGCGAGGCGGACTGGGCCGAACCCAGCTCGCGGGAGCGCTCGTACGCCGCCCGGGCGGCTGCGACCACACCGGCACGTACCCCGTGGGCGTCCAGCTGCGCGACGGCGGCGACCGTGGTGCCGCCCGGGGACGAGACGCGCTCGCGCAGCACCACCGGGTGGTCGCCGCTCTGCGCGGCGAGCGCGGCGGACCCCTCAACGGTCGCGACCGCGAGGCGGGTCGCCAGGTCACGCGGCAGGCCGAGCAGCACCCCGGCCTCCGCCATCGCGTCGATCAGGTAGAACGCGTACGCGGGACCGGAGCCGGAGATCGCCGTGACGGCGTCGAGCTGCTTCTCGGGCACCCGCACCACCAGACCCGTGGGACGCAGGATCGTCTCGGCGAGCGCCAGGTGCCGTTCGGTGGCCGCCGAACCGGCGGCGAGCGCCGCGGCACCCTTGCCGACCACCGCCGGCGTGTTGGGCATGACGCGGATCACCGGGGTGCCGGCGGGCAGCCGCTGCTCGTAGAAGGCGAGCGGAAGGCCGGCGGCGACGCTGATGACCGGAGCACCGCCGCGCAGCGCCGGGCCGATGGTGGTGAGCACGTCGCCCACGACGTCGGGCTTGACGGCGACCAGGACGACGTCGGCACGGGCGGCCGCGTGCTCCGTGGAGGCTGCGGTCAGGACGCCGAGCCGACGGCGCAGGTCCTCGGAGCGCGCGACGTCCCGCTCCGCCACCTCGACGTCGCGCGGGGACCAGCCCGCCGCGAGCAGCGCCTCCACCAGCGTGCCGCCCATCACGCCGCCGCCGACGACCAGCACGTGGGCGCGCTGCGCCCGCTCGTCGTCCGCCCGGTCGGTGCCCTCGCTCATGCCCGGCCTCCCCCGTCGCGGCCGGGTGCTCCGGCCGTCCGCGCCGAGCCTAGTTGGGCCCGCCGATGGTCGGTGCCGACCGCGCGTCGGGGCAACGCACGGTCGGCACCGGGACGACGACGGCGCCGACAAGTCGCCGCGTCGTCAGGCAGGGTCGGCCCGCAGACCCGGGCCGACCCGGATCAGCCGCCCGGCCGTACGCCGCCGGCGGGCGGGCCGTTGAAGGTGCCGGCGAACTGCCGGTTGGCGCCCCCGTTGCCGCCGGACAGCAGGCCGGTGGACGACGAGGACCGGGTGCTGCTGACCATGGGGACCGAGAGGTCCGCGAGCACCACCTTCTGGCCCTCGGTCAGGCCCGAGGTGATCTGCGTCAGCTCGGAGCCGACCGCACCGCGCTGCACGGTCACGGTCTTCGCGACGCCGTTGTCCAGCACCTGCACCGTCGCCGTCTGGCCGTCGACGTGCACCGCAGAGGTGGGGACGGTGAGCACCTGTCCGGTGCCGGCCACCGTGATCACCAGCTGGGCGGACGAACCGCCGTACAGCTTCTCGGTGGTGGGCGTGACCGCGACGGTGACGGCGTAGGACGGTGTCGAGGTCGACGAGACGTCCAGCACCCCGATGCTGCTGACCGTGCCGGCCAGCGTCGCCGTGGTGGACGGCACTGTGATGGCCACCTTCTGCCCCACCTTCACCGCGTCGATCGAGGCGAGCGGGATGGTGGTGCTCACGACGAACCCGTCGGTGCCGACCACCGTGACCACGGCGGACGTGGACTGCGCCGCGACGCTGCTGCCGACCGACAGGCTCACGGCCGCCACCGTGCCGGCGATCGGCGACGTCAGCGTGACCAGGGACAGGTTCTGGTTGGCGATGTCGAGCTTGGACTGCGCCGAGTCGATCGCCGCCCGGTCGGAGAGGATGTCCGCCGCGCTCGCGACGGTGGTGGTCCCCGCGCCGGACCCGCCGGTGGACGTGCGGGCGGCCGACGACGAGCCGGACGTGCCGGCGGTGGACGAGCCGGTGCCGGACGACGTGCGGGTGCTGCTGCCGGTCGAGCCGGTGCCGGCCGACGGGCCCGACGTACCGGGACCGGACGTGCCGGCCGAGGCGGTGACCGCCTTCTGCAGCGCGCCGACCGCCTTGTCCAGGGCCTGGGCCGCCGTGCCGACGGCCGTCTGCGCGGTGCCGGTGGTGGTCTGCGCGGCGCCGACCGCGACGAGAGCCGTCCGGCACGCCTGCAGCTGCGCCGCCGTGGGCGGCGCGCCGCTGGTGACCAGCGACGTGGTCGTGGCGGTCGGGCTCGGCGTGGGCGTCGGGGTGACGGTCGGGGTGGGCGTCGGGGTCGGCGTGGCCGTGGCGCTCGGGCTCGCGGTGGGGCTGGGCGTCGCGGTGGGCGTCGGGGAGGCCGATGCCGTCGGGCTGGGCGTCGCGCTGGGGGTGGGCGTCGGGGACGGCGTCACCGCGGCGCAGGCCGTCTGGGCGTCCTGCAGCGCGGCGGTGCTCGCCTTCAGCGCCGTTTCGGCGGCGTCGTACGCGGTGAGCAGGGCCTGCTGGGCCTTCTGCACGCCGGCCAGGGCCGTGGCGACGGCCGGCGACGCACCGCTGGACGACCCGGCACCGGACGAGCCGGTCCCGGAGCCGGAGGTCGAACCGGAGGCCGAGCCGCCCGACGACGCACCGGCCGCGGCGGACGACGTCCCGGTGGCGGCACCGGTCGAGCTGCCGCCGGACGACGCCGAGGAACTCGTCGAGGCCGCGCTGGTCTGCGAGTCCAGGTCCGTCTGCAGCTGCTGCTGGGCCGTCTGGAGCGCGGTGGTCGCTGCGTCCACGGCGTTCTGCAGCGCCGTCGGGTCGAGGGTGGCCAACGTCTGACCGGCCGTCACCGTCTGGCCGACGCCCACCGCTACGGACGCGACCGTCCCTGCGACGGGGAACGCGACGTCGCGGCGGGTGGCCGAGGCGACGGTCCCGACGGCCGACACGGTCTGCGTGACCGAGCCCAGCTTGGCCGTCGCCGTGGTGTAGCGCGTCTCCGACTGCCGGGACATGGCCAGGGCCACTCCCCCGCCGGCGATCGTCAGCACCACGGCGCCGGCCGCCGCGAGCGCCGCGACCCGGCGCCCACGAGCTCGGCGCCGTCGCACGGTGGTCCGCTCAGGCATTGGAGCCCGCCGCCGGAGCGCCCTGCTGAGGCTGGCCGTTCTGGCCGCCGCGGTTGCCGCCGAAGCCGCGGTTGGCGGTCACGCACGTGCCGTTGGTCGGCGGGGACACGACGATGCTGGTCGCCGTCACCTTGCCGGAGGTGTCCGCCTGGCCGCGGGCCGTGGCGCACTGGCCGACGACGATGACCGACGCGTCCGCCGTCCTGGTGGTGCGGTACGTCGTCGCGGAGTCGACCGTCACGGTGGCGGTGCCGGTCGTCGTGCTGGGGCTGGTCGTGCCGGGGGTCGCGGTGCCGGAGGTGCCCGCAGCACGCGTGGTCGTCTGCACCGTGATCGTGCTCCCGGACACGGCCGTGACCAGGCCGTCGACCGGCCGGGCGAAGCCGCCCGCGCCGCCCGTCGGGGCACCGCTGGGCCGGGCACCGGAGCGCGGGGCGCCGGTCGGCATGCCACCACCGGGCGCTCCCGCCGCCCCGCCGAAGCCCGCCGCGCACGCGCCGTCGACCGGCTGGGTGATGGTGACGAAGGTCGCCGCGCCGGACGTGGACGACGTGGCGGTGCCGGACGACGCCGTCGTCGCCAGGATGCAGACCCCCGGCGTGACGTCCGCCAGGCTGCCGGCGACCTGCTGGCTGATGGCGGTGCTGGAGGTCCACGCGACGGCCGTCTGGCTGGACGTGTCCTGCAGCTGCATCACCTGGCCGGTGACGGCCGCGATGGTGCCGCGCACCCCGCCCCGGTCCTGCTGGGCGGCGCCGCCGCCCGATCCGGACCGAGCGCCGGCCGAGGCCGCGGGGGCCGCGGGGGCCTTCGCGTTGGCGGCGCCGCCGCCGCAGGCGGCAAGGGTGAGGACCACGACGGCGCCGAGCGGGAGGGTCCAGGCGCGGCGCAGCCGGGCAGCCCAGGGACGGGACGACGACATGGCAGAGCTCCTCGAGGTGGGGATGGTGCTGGTACTGGCGCGCTGCACGGCGATCACTCCGAGCGCAGTGCGTCGATGGGTGCGAGCCGCGCGGCCCGCGTGGCGGGGTAGACCCCGAAGACGAGCCCGATGGCGACGGCGACCACCACCGAGCCGGCGACCGCGACGCCGGACACGACGATGGTGCTGTTCAGCAGCTTGGGCAGCGTGTTGGCCGACACCACGCCCAGCAGGCAGCCGAGCAGACCGCCGGCCAGGCCGAGGATCGACGCCTCGACCAGGAACTGCCGGCGGATGGCCCACGGCGGGGCACCGAGCGCCTTGCGCAGGCCGATCTCCCGGGTCCGCTCGGTGACCGACACCAGCATGATGTTCATCACGCCGATGCCGCCGACCAGCAGGGACAGGGCCGCGATGCCGGTCAGCAGCACCGTCAGCGTGCGGGCCACCGCGGTCGCGGTCGACACCAGCGACTCCTGCGAGGAGACCGTGAAGTCCGCGCTCGACGCGGTGGTGATGGAGTGCAGGTTGAGCAGCAGCTGGGTCGCCTCCTGCGAGGCACCGGACAGCTGCTGGGCCGACGCCGCCTCGATGTAGATGCGGGAGACGGCGTCGCGGGTGCTGCCGCCGACCAGCTGCTCCGCAGCGGTGGAGAGGGGCACCACCGCGAGGTCGTCGAGGCTGGTGTTGCCGCTCGACCCGGCGGTGGACAGCACCCCGATCACGGTGAACTCGACGTTGTTGATGGTCACCGTGCGGCCCACCGCGTTGGTGGTGCCGTACAGCTGCGTGGCGGTGTCGGCACCGAGCACCACCACGTCGGCGCGGGCGGTGTCCTGCGCGTCGGTGATGAACTGCCCGGCGGACAGCTGCCGCGCCCGGACCCCCAGCCACGACGCCGTGGTGCCGGTGACGGTGGTGGTCCAGTTGGTGGTGCCGTTGACCAGCGACAGCTGGGTCGACTTCTCCGGGGCGACCGCGGCGATGTCCGGGGCGTTGTCCTTCGACGTCAGGGCGACGGCGTCGGACCGCTTCAGCGTGGTGTTGGAGCCGAAGCCGCCGCGGACGCCGGTGGTGCTGGTGCTGCTGCCGGGCGTGACGATCAGCAGGTTGGAGCCGAGGGAGTTGATCCGCGCCGACACGTCCTTCTGCGAGCCGAGGCCCAGGCCGACGGTGAGGATCACCGCGGCGATGCCGATGAGGATGCCCAGGATGGTCAGCGTCGAGCGCAGGGTGTGCGAGCGGACCGCCGACCAGGCGGTGTGCAGCGTCTGGGTCCAGGTCATCGTGCCGCCCCCTCGCGGTCGGCCACGTGGGCGGCCGCGTGATCGTCGGGATCGGTGTCGGACAGCACCCGGCCGTCCCGCACCCGCACCATGCGGCGGGCGTGCTCGGCGACCTCGAGCTCGTGGGTGATCAGCACCACCGTGCGGCCGGCGGCGTGCAGCTCGTCGAACAGGCCCAGCACGTCGGCGGTGGAGACGGAGTCGAGGTTGCCCGTCGGCTCGTCGGCCAGGATCAGGTCCGGGTCGCTGACCAGGGCACGTGCCACCGCGACCCGCTGCTGCTGGCCGCCGGACAGCTCGCCGGGCCGGTTGGCGGTGCGGTCGGCCAGGCCGACGCGCGCGAGGGCGTCCATCGCCCGGGTCCTGCGCTCCGCGGACGGCACCCCCGCGTACATCAGCGGCAGCTCGACGTTGCGCCACGCGGACAGCGCAGGCAGCAGGTTGAACTGCTGGAAGACGAAGCCGATCCGGCGGTTGCGGATGTGCGCCAGCTCCGCCTCGTCGAGCTCGGAGACGTCCTCGCCGGCCAGCCGGTAGGTACCGGTGGTGAGCACGTCCAGGCAGCCGAGGATGTTCATCAGCGTGGACTTGCCGGAGCCGGACGGGCCCATGATCGCCACGTACTCGCCCTGGTCGATCCGCAGGTCGACCCCGCGCAGCGCCTCGAACGTGATGCTGCCGGTGGTGTACGTCTTGCTCACGCCCGCCAGCTCGATCACCGGGGTCGCGGCGTGCTCGGCGAACCGCTCCTGCACCGCCGTCGGGGCGCCGATCGGGAGCACGCCGTCCAGCGGAGCCGCCCCGCCGTGCCGCGGGCTGTCGTCAGCCATTCGTCCGGCTCCCCGTCGTGCCCGCCTGCTGGCCGCCCTGACCCGCCTGACCGCCCTGGCCCCCCTGAGCAGGGAAGCCACCCGGGAACTGACCCGTGCCGCCGGCGCCGGTGCCGCGGGTGCCGGTGTACCCGCCGTAGCCGCGCTGGGTCCCCGTGCCCGACCCCGTCGCGCTGCGCGTGTACACGACCTCGCGCACCAGGTCGCCCTCAGCCAGGCCTGACGTGATCTCCGTCAGCTGCCCGGACGTCTCGCCCACCTGCACCTCGACGGTCTGCGCGGCGCCCTCGGCGTCCACCTTCTGCACGGTGCTCTTGCCGTTGGCGGTGGTGACGGCGGCGGTGGGGACGGCCAGCACGTTCGCACGCCGCTCGTAGACGATCGCGGCGGTCACCGAGATGCCGTCGTGCAGCTTGCTCACGTCGCCGGTCACGTCGACCACCACGGGGTAGCTCGCGACACCCGCGGAGGTGGACAGCAGCCCGATGGACGACACCGTGCCGAACACCGTGCCGGACAGGCTGGTCGACGTCATCTCGACCTGGTCGCCGACGGCCACCTTGGCGATGTCGCTGTCGCTGACGCCGACGGACACCTGGTAGGCGTCCGTGCCGACGATGGTGAACTGCGCGCTCGACGAGGAGGCGGAGGACCCGGACGACGAGGAGCCACCGGCCGACCCGGTGCCGCCCTGCCCGCCGCCCGCCGAACCGGCCGAACCGGCCGAACCGGAGGAGCCCGACGTGCCGGTCGACCCGGTGCCGCTGGTGCTCGTCGCGCCGGACGACGATCCGGTCACCTTCTGCCCCACGACCACGTTCACGCTGGTCACCAGGCCGGCGACCGGTGCGGTGAGGGTGGCCTCGCCCAGCGCCGTCGTGGCGCTGTCCACCTGCGACTGGGCGACGGCCACCTGGGCCGACGCGGCCGCGATCTGCGCCACCTGCGCAGCGGTGCCGGTCGAGGCGGCCTGGAGGTCGGCCAGCTTGGCCTGGTCGCTGGCGAGCGTCGCCTTCGCGGCCAGCAGGTCGGCGTTGAGCTGCAGGGTGTCGACGGTGGCCAGCGCCTGCCCGGCGGTGACGGTCGCTCCGGCGGCCACGTTCACGGCGGTGACCGTGCCGCTGACCGCGAAGTTCACCGTCTGGTTCACCTTGGGCGTCAACGTGCCGGTACCGGAGACCGACTTCTGCATCGTGGTCAGGCTCGCCGCCACGTCGCGCGTGGTGGTCGTCGCCGTCGTCGCGGCCGAGGCGGAGTCACGTCCTGCGAACCACCAGATGCCCGTGCCGGCGGCCGCCAGCACCACGGCCAGCAGCACCACCGCGATCACCCGACCAGCCGGGCGCGCCGACCTCCACCGCTTGCGCATGTCGTCCTCACGTCGTGTGCCGATGTTCGCGAGCGACGCTAGGGACGACGGCTGGACGCGCTGCCGATCCCGGCTGTGACCAGCCTGTGAATCCCGGGTGGGCGGTGCCCGGCGGACGCGGCAGAGCCCGGCGTGAGGGGGTCGGCTCACGCCGGGCTCTGGGCCCGGGGCGGCGTCGGGGGTCCGCCGCCCGCGGTCAGGCCGAACGGCCTTGGTCGGTGTCGGGTTCGGGTTCGGGGTCGGGTCGCGGGGTCAGTCGAGCGACAGCTCCGCGCGCCCGCCGGTCGCGTCGACCACCTGGTCGCCGGCCTGCAGCCGCCACGCCACGTCGGACGGACCCTCGGCCAGCAGCCGGTCTCCGTCGCGACGCACCATGAAGGTCGTCGCCGCCCCGCCGGTCGACGACGGGACCACCACCTCGCGCCGGTCGCCGTCGGCCAGCTCGAAGGCGCGCAGCGTCACGCCGTCCGCCCAGTCGTAGTCCGGCCGGTCGGTGACGGCGCCGACCGGCAGCACGGTGCCGGGCCGCACCAGCACGGGCAGCGAGTCGAGGCCGTGCACCTGGTTCACCCAGCGCGGGCCGGTCACCGTGGACCCGTCGAGCAGGGAGGTCCAGGTGCCCTCCGGCACGTACACCTCGGCGACGCCGTCCGGGGAGAGCACGGGCGCCACCAGCAGGCTGTCGCCCAGCATGTACTGCGTCTCGGCGGTGAACGCCGACCGGTCGTCGCCGAACTCGAGCAGCATGTGCCGCAGCATCGGGATGCCGTCGGTGTGCGCCTCCTCGGCCACCCGGCCGAGGTACGGCATCAGCGAGAGCTTGAGATGGGTGAACCGCCGCGTGATGTCGACGGCCTCGTCGTCGAACGCCCACGGCACGCGGACCGAGCCGGAGCCGTGCAGGCGGGAGTGCGACGACAGCAGGCCGAACGCCAGCCACCGCTTGAACACCAGCGGGTCGGGCGTGCCCTCGAACCCGCCGATGTCGTGCGACCAGTACCCGAAGCCGGACAGGCCGAGCGACAGGCCGCCGCGCAGCGTCTCCGCCATCGAGGCGAGCGAGGAGTCGTTGTCGCCGCCCCAGTGCACCGGGTACTGCTGCCCGCCGACGGTCGCCGACCGGGCGAACAGCACCGCGTCACCCTCGCCGCGCACGTCGCGCAGCACGTCGAACACCGTCTGGTTGTAGAGGTGCGTGTAGTAGTTGTGCATGCGGTCCGGCTCGGAGCCGTCGAACCACGCGACGCCGTCGGTGGGGATGCGCTCGCCGAAGTCCGTCTTGAAGCAGTCGACGCCCTGGCCCAGCAGGGTGCGCAGCTCGCCGGCGTACCAGTCGGCCGCCGCCGGGTTGGTGAAGTCGACCAGCGCCATGCCGGCCTGCCACAGGTCCCACTGCCACACCGACCCGTCGGTGTTGCGCAGCAGGTAGCCCTTGGCCTTGCCCTCCTCGAACAGCCGGGAGCGCTGGGCGATGTACGGGTTGATCCAGACGCAGATCCGCAGCCCCTTGGCCTTGAGGCGGGTGAGCATCCCCTCGGGGTCCGGGAACGTCGCCGGGTCCCACACGAAGTCGGTCCAGTGGAACTCGCGCATCCAGAAGCAGTCGAAGTGGAACACCGACAGCGGCAGGTCGCGCTCGGCCATGCCGTCGATGAACGAGCTGACCGTCTTCTCGTCGTACTCGGTGGTGAACGACGTGGTCAGCCACAGCCCGAACGACCAGGCGGGCACGCGAGCCGGCCGGCCGGTCAGCGCCGTGTACCGGCGCAGCACGTCCTTGGGCGTCGGGCCGTCGATGACGAGGTACTCCAGCACCTCGCCCGGGACCGAGAACTGCGTGCGCTCCACCATCTCGGAGGCGACCTCGAACGAGACCTTCTCGGGGTGGTCGACCAGCACGCCGTACCCGCGGGACGTCAGGTAGAACGGCACGTTCTTGTACGCCTGCTCCGAGGACGTGCCGCCGTCGAGGTTCCAGATGTCGACGGTCTGGCCGTTCTTCACCACCGGCCCGAACCGCTCGCCCAGGCCGTACACCAGCTCGCCGGCGGCCAGGGTCAGCTGCTCGTGCACGTACGTGTCGCCGTCCGGCCCGGTCGCCGCGCCCACGGACCGGTTCGCCGACGACGTGAGCAGCCGTCCGCCGGACCGGAACTCGACCAGCCAGCCGGGACCGCGGCGCACCCGCACCGTCAGGTCGCCGGAGGTCAGCTCGCCGACCTCGTCGTCCACCCGCACCTGCGGGACGAAGCCCGGCTGACCGGCGATCGCGAAGCCGGGGCGCCGCTCCACTCCCCCGTCGAAGTGGGCGATCCGCACCCGGACCACGCCCGGCGCGGGCGCCGAGTACGTGACGGTGATCAGCGGGAGGTTGAGCGTGTCGCCGCGGGTGCGGATCCGCTTCGCCGTGCCGTACACGGTCAGCGTGCCGGCCTCCGGGTCGGCGACGACGTCCCGCACCTCGGCGGGGCGAATCAGGGTGAACCCGTCGCGGTCCATCCAGTAGCCGTTGGTGAACTTCATCGCAGGGAATTCCTTCGCGGGTCGGGTGCTACTTCACCGCGCCGGCGGTCACCCCACGGGTGAGCGTGCGCTGGAAGAACAGGAAGAACAGGAGGGTGGGGAGCAGGGACACCAGGGCGCCGGCGTTCAGCGTCGGCACGTCGAGCAGGCGGTCGCCCTGCAGCGAGCTGAGCGCGATCGGCACGGTCTGCGAGGCCGGCGTGGTGAGCATCACCAGCGGGATGAAGAACTCGTTCCACGTCCAGATGAAGAAGAAGATCATCAGCACCGCGAGCGTCGGCCGGACGATGGGGAAGACGACTCGCCACAGCACCCGCCAGCTGTTCGCGCCGTCGAGCGCCGCCGCCTCCAGCAATGCCTTCGGGAATGTGCCCAGGACGCTGGCCAGAAGGTACGTGCCGAATGCCGACTGGATCACCGTGAAGATGATGACGATCGACCAGCCGCTGTTGTTCAGGCCCACCTTCTGGGCCATCGTGTACAGCGGGTACAGCAGCACCTCCTGCGGCAGCATGTTGGCCAGCAGGAACACCGCCACCAGCCACGCGCGGCCGCGCACCCGGCCGACGCCGATCGCGTAGGCGGTCAGCAGCGACAGGCCGGTGCCGAGCACCGACACCGCGGCGGACGTCCAGATCGAGTTCCACAGCTTCACCGGGAAGTCGACGGTGGTCCAGAACTTCGTCAGGCCCGTGAAGTACAGGTTGGTGGGCAGGCTCAGCGGACCGTGCGTCGAGTAGTCGGCGGGCGACTTGAACGCGTTGATCAGCATGAGCACGAACGGCGCCAGCATCAGCACCGCGATGACGGCGCAGCCGACCAGCACCACCCAGCGCAGGGCGCCGCGGTGGTGACGGTCGCCCGTGCGGGTGGCCTTGACGGGTGCGGCGACCTCGGTCGGTGCCTGCGCGAGCGTGGTCATCGGACACCCTCCTCGTCCCTGCGGGCGGAGCGGTTCTGCAGCAGCTGGATGACGGCGGCGACCACGACGATCACCAGCGTCAGGACGGTGGCGACGGCGGCGCCGTAGCCGACCTTGGACTTGTCGAAGAAGTTGAGGAACGAGTAGTACGACGGCACCAGCGTCGACAGCTCGGGGCCGCCGCGGGTCAGCACGTAGATCGGTGCGAACACCTTCAGCGCCGCGATGGTGCAGGTCAGCGTGATGACGAAGGTCTCGGGCTTGATCTGCGGGATGGTGATCGCCCGGAACCGGCGGAACCAGCCGGCACCGTCCAGCTCGGCGGCCTCGTACAGCTCGGGGTCCACCCGCTGCAGGGCCGACATGAAGATCACGGTCGGGTAGCCGATCTGGATCCAGACCAGCACCAGCATCACCGCGGGCAGCGCCGTCGAGGGGCTGCCCAGCCAGTTGGGCGGGTGCGCGACGCCGATGCTGTGCAGCATCGCGTTCAGCGACCCCGTCTCGGCGTTGAAGATCCAGTTCCAGACGATGCCGGCGACGGCCACCGGCATGATCTGCGGCAGGTAGTACGTCGCCCGCAGGAAGCTGGCGGTCCGGTTGCCGACGTTCTTGCCGATGTAGTCGAACAGCACCGCCGCCAGGATCAGGCCGATCAGCGTCGGGACGATCACCATCGCGACGATCATCCAGACGGAGTTGCGGAACGAGCTCCAGAACGCCGCGTCGTGCAGCAGGTCGGTGTAGTTGCCGAACCCGTACCAGTGCATGGGCGACAGGCCGCCCTTCCACCGGTGCAGGCTGTAGAACACGTTGAGGCCGAACGGCACGATGATCACGGCCGTCAGCGCGATGACACCGGGCAGCAGGTAGAGCCAGTAGACCGCCTGGCGCCGGCGTGCGGCGCGATGGACGCGGGGCGTCTGTACCGACATGAGGGATCTCCTGGTCCGGGTCGTCGGGTGTGTCAGCGCAGGTGGGCTCCTCGTCGGGCCCCGGGTTCCGTCCGGGGCCCGACGAGGTCACCTCACTTGCCGGTCAGGTCCTTGCGACCGGAGTCGTAGAACGTGCCGAGGTCCTTCAGCGCGTCGGCCGGGGCCTTCGAGCCGTTGACCACCGTCTGGCCGAAGCTGACCAGCTGGTCGTAGAAGCCGGCGACCGGCCAGTCGGGGTAGAACGCGAGACCGTCGCTCTTCACCACGGAGTCGAAGTTGTCCTGCAGGGTCTTGGTGTTCGGGTCCGTGATCACGGACGAGTCACCGGCGACCGGCAGACCACCGAGCTTGGCCATCGTGTCCTGCGAGGTCTTGCCCAGCGTGGCGTCGATGAACTTGGCGGCGAGCGCGGCGTTCTTCGAGTTCTTCGGGATCACCAGCAGGTTGCCCGACGAGCCCGGGTTCAGCTTGTTGCCGGGGAAGGTGAACTGGCCGAGCTTGAAGGAGGTGACCTCCTTGTTCAGGCGGCCGAACCACCAGGAGCCGGAGACCATGATCGGGTACTTGCCCGCGATGAACGCGGTGCCCATGTCCTCGGCCTTCAGACCGGAGGAGTCCTTGGAGATGTAGCCCTTGGACACCCAGTCGGCGAGCGTGTTGGTGCCGTCCAGCAGCGGGCCGGACGTGAAGTCCACGTTGCCCTTGAACAGCTCGAAGTTGTCGACGAAGGAACGGTCGGCCTTGTTCAGCACCAGCTCGTACCACAGCTGGCCGAGCGGGTACTCGGCGCCGGCCTCGGCCAGCGGGGTCACACCGTTCTGCTTGAACGTCGCCAGGGCCTTCTCGAAGTCGGCGAAGCTCGTCGGCACGGAGATCCCGTACTTGTCGAACATGTCCTTGTTGTAGAAGACGGTGACGTACTCGCCGTAGCTGGGGACGCCGTACCACTTGCCGGAGCCCATCAGGCCGTTCTCGTCGTACTTGGCGGTGGTCTGCACGGAGGACGACAGCTTGGAGTCCCAGCCGTACTTCGTGGCGTCGGCGCTCAGGTCGGTGAGCAGGCCCTGCGAGGCGAGCTGACCCGCGGTCGCGTTGCCCTTGTTGTACTCCATGACGTCCGGCACGTCGTTGCCGGCCAGCACGATCTTGGCGTTCTTCTGCAGCTGCTCGAACGTCTGCTTCTCGACCTTGACGGTGACGCCCGGGTTGGCCGCCTCGAACTCCTTGATGGCGGCGTTCCAGCCCTGCGTCATCGCCGAGTCGTCGCCCTCGTAGTGCCAGAACGTGAGGGTGGTCGGGTTGGCGGTGCCACCGGCGGCGGCGCTCGAGCTGGAGGACGAGCTGCCCCCGGACGAGCAGGCGGCCAGGGAGAGGGCCGCGAGGGCGGTCGCGGCGACCACCTTCAGGCGGGTCGAACGGATCATGACTTTCCTTCCGTCGTGCGGCTCGGCATCGAGCAGCGGGTGGGATGGAGCGGTGCGGCTCGTCAGGGGGTGGTGAGCCGGGTGACCGGACCGGACGTCTCCCGGACCTGCAAGGTGCAGGGCAGGTTGACCCCGGCCGGGGCTGGGCGGCCGTCGAGGACCTCGAGCAGGCCGTGCACCGCACGTCGGCCCTGGTCGGGGCCCGGTGCGGCGAGATAGGTGAGCGGGTGGTCGTACATGTCGCTGATCTCGCCGGAGATCGCGATGCCCACCACGGACATGTCACGCGGGACGGAGCGCCCCGCCTCACGCAGGGCGGAGGCGACGCCGAACAGCGCGAGCTCGTTCATCACGATCACAGCGGTCAGCTCGGGGTGCTCGGCGAGCAGGGCGGTGGTGGCTCGACGACCGGCCCCCGGGTTGACGTCGCACGGCGTGCTCACCGGTGTCAGCCCGCGCTGCGCCATCGACTCCTCGTAGGCGCGCAGGGCGCGGACCGACGGGCCGTAGCCGGCGTCGAGGTCCGCCTGCGAGCGGTTGACGAACGCGATGTGCGTGTGGCCCTGGCCCGCCAGGTGGTCCACCGCCACCTCGAGGCTCTCCTCGAAGTCGATGTCGACCCAGACCCGGTCGGCCGGGTCGGCCGAGCGACCGATCAGCGCGCACGCGAGGCCCTGGCTCTCGACGGCCTCGATACGAGGGTCGTCCAGGGCGACCTCCATCAGCAGCACGCCGTCGGCGGTGCGGCCCGCCGCGAGCTCCCGCAGCACCTCCGGCTCGCTGCTGCTGACCGGCCACAGCACCAGCTCGTACTCCGCCTCGCGGGCCGCCTCGACGGCCCCCTGCACGATCTCGTTCAGGGTGGCGCCGAGCGAGACGCCGTACACCGGGTAGGCGAGGGCGAGCACATGGGTGCGGCGCGAGGCGAGCGCGCGGGCGACGGGGTCACGGCGGAAGTCGAGCTGGGCCATCGCCTGCTCGACGCGGGCCCGGGTGGCAGCCGAGACGGGGCGCTTGCCCGTGAGGGTGTACGACACGGTGCTCAGCGAGACATGGGCCAGATCAGCCACGTCCTGCATCGTCGCCACGGCGAACCCCTTCGTTCGAAGCGCTTCCGCGAAGCGCTTCGACAAGAATGCGCGGCGAGGCAGATAACGTCAAGCGCGCGAACAAACCCGTGACCTGATCGAGACCGTCGGTGTCTGGACGAGCGTCCAGAGACGCTCGGACGGCCGGACGGCCAGGCCCCCGGTGTGCGAGCTCGGCGGGCGTCGCGACGCGGACCCGCGTCGGCGCCCTGCCGCTCAGGCGGGCAGCAGGAACCCGTCGGCCACCAGGCCCCGAGCGGTCGGCAGCACCTCTCGGGCGACGTCCTCCGCGGACCGGTCCAGCAGCGCTCCCAGCGCTCCCACCAGCGTGCCGACGCTGAGCTCGCCGTCGCACGCCCCCACCAGCCCGGCCACAGCCGTGCCCACCTGCACCGCGCGACCGAACCCGCCGCCCTGCCGAAGCAGCACCACGCGGGGGTCGGACTCCCCCGGCACCAGGTGCCGCTCCTCGGTGACGTCGGGGGCGACGACGAGGTGCTCCGCGACGAACGCCTCGTCGTCGCGGGCGGCGAGCCAGTCGTGGGCGGCCAGGCCGGCGGCGATCGCCGGACCGACGGGGCCGGGCAGGGGGCTCGTCAGCTCCTCGAGCCGGCGCAGCCGCGGCCGGTGCTCGTCGGCCACCGCCGGCCGGCGCAGGGTGACGATGCCGAAGCCGATCGCCGTGACGTCCCGGGACGCCAGGTCGTCCAGCCAGGCGCCGTACAGCGAGCGCCACGCGGTCCGGTCGGCTGCCGACGTGGTGCCCGCGTCGCGGATCCAGGTCTCGGCGTACTGGGCCGGGTCGAGCAGCTCGCGCTGCACGACCCACGCGTCCAGGCCCGAGGCGTCCACCCAGGCACCGATCCGCTCGGTCCAGTCGGCCTGCCCGTGCACCTCCCAGTTCGCCAGCAGCTGCGCGACGCCGCCCGGCGCCAGCACGGCACCGACCCCGGTGACCAGCTCCTCGACCAGCGAGTCGCCGGGGCGACCGCCGTCGCGGTACTCGTACACCGGCACATCCGGTATGCGCGGGGTGATGACGAACGGCGGGTTGCTCACCACCAGGTCGAACTCCTCGCCGGCGACCGGCTCGAGCAGCGAGCCGCGGCGCAGGTCCACCCGGGACGGGTCGAGACCGGCCAGAGCGAGGTTGAACGCCGCGAACGCCAGCGCCCGGTCGGACACGTCCGTCGCGGTCACGTGCCGCGCGTGCCGCGAGGCGTGCAGGGCCTGCACGCCGCAGCCGGTGCCGAGGTCCAGCACCCGGTCGACCCGCGTGGGGACCGTGGCGCCGGCGAGCGTCACCGAGGCGCCGCCGATGCCCAGCACGTGGTCGGTGCCCAGCGGACCGCCGGTCGCGAGCTCACCGAGGTCGGAGGCGACCCACCACGTCGTCTCGTCGGCACCGTCGACCGCCGTCCACGGGCGCACGTCGACGAGGGGGCGGAGCCTGTCAGGCCGAGACGAGCCGTGCGCTGACGTCGCGTCGCGCGGCGCCCCGCCCGACGGTGCCGCGTCCCCTGGTGTGCCGTCACCGCCAAGCACCGGCGCTTCGGGGTCGTCCACGTCGTCGACCCGGGCGACGAGCCCGAGCGCCAGCGCACCGGCCGCACCGGCGGTCGGCAGGGCGCGGTCGAGATCCTCCCTGGTCACGGCCTCGCCGAGGAGGAAGGCCCGCACCAGCGTCGCGACGGGCGGGACGTCGGGGCCGGCGGTCGCCCGCAGTGCTGGGGTCGGCTCACCGCGCTGCAGCGCCGCCGAGGCGACGGGGCCGAGCAGCGCCTCGACGGCGTCGACGGTGAAGGCGGCGAGGTCCGCACGGAGGGCAGCGACCGCAGCCTCGTCGACGACGGGGACGCGATGCGGCGTGGGGTCGTCCGGCGTCGTGGCGGACGACGTCACCGCTCCTCCCCCGCCACGAGGTCGACGACCACCGGCAGGTGGTCGCTGGCGACGCGGGCCGCCGGGACGTCGAGCACACGGGCGGCTGTCACGCGCAGACCGTAGCCGACCAGCACGGCGTCGATCCGCTGGGCCGGAGCGGACGCCGGGAACGTCGGACCGGCGTCCGCGGCCGCATCCGTCAGCCCCTGGGCGAGCAGCGTGCGCCACGACGGCTGGTCGGGCACCTCGTTGACGTCCCCCAGCAGCACCCATGGCTCGGTGCGGGGCAGCCGGTCGAGCAGCAGGCGCAGATGCCGTTCCCGCTCGCCCGCGTCCAAGCCGAGGTGGACGACGACCAGCCGGACCGGGTCGCCGCCCGATAGCACCCGGGCCGTGCTGGCGCCACGGCGGGTACGCGGCAGCTCCCACGGCAGGCGGTACGCCGCCGCCTGGTCGGACGGCAGGTCCACGCGCACCAGCAGGGCGGTGGTCCGGGAGGCGCCACCGCCGACGACCACGCGGAGCCCCGCACGCCGGGCGACGCGGCGCAGGCGCCACCGGCCCAGCGGGCCGAGCGGACGTTCCTGGACGCCGACGACGTCCGGAACCGTGTCCCGCAGCACGCCGACGACGGCGTCGACGCACCGTCGGGTGGTCAGCCAGGGCGTGCCGAGCGCGTGCAGGTTCCACGTCATCACCCGCAGCGGCCGGTTTGCCTCGGCGGGCTGGGGCGCCTCCGCGGGTCTCGGCAGTGCTGCGGGTCTCGGCAGTGCTGCGGGCTCCGTCACTCCGGCGGGCTCCGTGGCCCCGGCGGACTCCCTCACTCGGCGGGCTTCGTGGCCCCGGCGGACTCCCTCACTCCCGCGGGCGCGGTCCCCGCGGTGCCGAGTCGGCGAGGCTGTCGTCGTCCAGGTCCTGGTCAGGCAGGTCGGCGGCGAGCTCGGCGTCCGAGAACTCGTCCGTCTCGTCGAACTCGAGCTCCGCCTCGAGCACCTCCGGGTCCGGCGACCCGCCGGACGCGCGCCGTCCCTCCGCCGACGCCGCGGCGACCGACTCACGGTCCACCCGCGCCGCCCGGAGCCGGGACACGATCACGGCCCCGAACGCGACCCCCGCGGCCAGCAGGGCGATCACCAGGCGCAGCGCATGGTTGGCGCCGGCACCGGCCGACACGGACACGACCGCCGGTGCGACCAGCAGCGCCACCAGGTTCATCACCTTGATCAGCGGGTTGATCGCCGGCCCGGCGGTGTCCTTGAACGGGTCGCCGACGGTGTCGCCGATCACGGCTGCGGCGTGCGCCGCGGACCCCTTGCCGCCGTAGTGCCCGTCCTCGACGATCTTCTTCGCGTTGTCCCAGGTGCCACCGCTGTTGGCGAGGAACACGGCCATGAGCACACCCGCGCCGATCGCACCCGCGAGGAACCCGGCGAGCGGGCCGATGCCCAGCCCGAACCCGACGGCGATCGGCGCGAACGCCGCCAGCAGGCCCGGGGTGGCGAGCTCCCGCAGCGAGTCGCGCGTGCAGATGTCCACCACCCGGCCGTACTCGGGCCGCTCGGTGCCGTTCATGATGCCGGGGTGCTCGCGGAACTGGCGGCGCACCTCGAAGACGATCGCGCCGGCGGCGCGGGTGACGGCGTCGATCGCCAGCCCGGAGAACAGGAACACCGTGGCGCCGCCGAGGATCAGGCCCACCAGCGTGATCGGGCTGATGATCTGGTAGTCCATCATCGCGGTGACGAGGTCGTCGCCCAGCCGACCGCTCACCCCGGCCAGCGAGGTGCGCACCGCGTCGGCGTAGGAGCCGAACAGCGCGGTCGCGGCGAGCACGGCGGTGGCGATCGCGATGCCCTTGGTCACGGCCTTGGTGGTGTTCCCGACGGCGTCGAGGTCCGTGAGGATGCGCGCACCCTCCTCGGTGACGTCGCCCGACATCTCCGCGATGCCCTGGGCGTTGTCGCTGACCGGCCCGAACGTGTCCATCGCGACGATCACGCCGACCGTCGTCAGCAGGCCGCAGCCGGCCAGCGCGATGAGGAACAGGGCCAGCGGGATCGACCCGCCCGCCACCAGGAACACGGCGCAGATCGCCGCGGCGATGATGCCCGCGGTGTAGACGGCGGACTCGAAACCGACGCCGATGCCCGACAGCACCACGGTGGCGGCACCGGTCAGCGTGGTCCGGGCGACGTGCAAGGTCGGGTTGCTGGTGGTGTTGGTGAAGTAGCCGGTCACCCAGAGGATCACTCCGGCCAGCACCACGCCGACCAGCACCGCGACCGACGCGATCAGGCGCGGGTCGCCGTGGTGGGTCTGCAGCCCGGCGGTGCCGTCGGTGAAGGCCGTGAACGACGACGGCAGGTAGACGAAGGCCGCGACGGTGGCCAGCACCACGCCGAGCAGCGCCGCCGTGTAGAAGCCGCGGTTGATCGCCTGCAGGCCGGACTCCTGGCCACGGACCCGCGTGATGAACACACCCAGGGCTGCCACGAGGGCGCCGACGGCCGTCACGAGCAGCGGGAACACCATGCCGTGCTCGCCGAACGCCGCCTTGCCGAGGATCAGCGCGGCCACCAGCGTCACGGCGTACGACTCGAACAGGTCGGCCGCCATGCCGGCGCAGTCCCCGACGTTGTCGCCCACGTTGTCGGCGATGGTCGCGGCGTTGCGGGGGTCGTCCTCCGGGATGCCCTGCTCCACCTTGCCGACCAGGTCGGCGCCGACGTCCGCCGCCTTGGTGAAGATGCCGCCGCCCACCCGCATGAACATCGCGAGCAGCGCGGCGCCGAAGCCGAACCCCTCGAGCACCGCGGGTGCGTTGCCCCGGTAGACGAGGACGACGGCGGACGCGCCCAGCAGCCCGAGGCCGACGACCGACATGCCCACCACGCCGCCCGTCCGGAAGGCGATCCGGGCACCGGCCGCCCGTCCGTCGGGCCCGGAGGCCGCCGCCGCGACACGCAGGTTGGCGCGGGTGGCCAGCCACATGCCGAGGAACCCGATCGATGCGGAGAAACCCGCTCCGAACAGGAAGAAGATGCTGCGCCCCAGCTTCACGCCACCGTCTCCGGGGAGCAGCAGCAGCAGCGCGACGACCACCACGGCGAACAGGCCGAGCGTGCGGAACTGCCGCCGGAGGAACGCCGACGCCCCTTCCTGCACCGCGTGGGCGATGTCCTGCATGCGGACGGTGCCCTCGCCCGCGGCCAGCACCTGACGGGCCAGCACCGCAGCGACCGCCAGGGCAGCCACCGCCACGGCGGCGATGCATCCGACGATCACCAGGCTCGTGGTGCCGAGCTGCAGCATGGATCCTCCCCCAAGGACGTCGCACGGCTCTCGGCCGAGTCGTTCCTCGGCACCGTCGCCGGGAATCCGGGCAGTCTAGCCAGGGAGTGTGACCTTGGTCCTACCGAGGACCGAACGACAGGTGTCTGGGCCGAGGTCCTTCGGCACGGCTGGGTGCCGTCGACCGGGGCAGCTCATGGCCTCGGCCGCGCGGCGGCCGACCTCCGACGTCAGTGCGTCGGCTCCTCGACCAGCGCGTCGTCCAGGGAGGGGCGGATGGTGAAGACCTGCTCCAGAGCCGTGATGCGGAACACCATGAGCAACCGCTCCGAGTCGACGACCAGCTGCAGCCGGCCACCCGCGGTCCGCACCCGCTTGAGGGTGCCCACCAGCAGGCCCAGGCCCGTCGAGTCCATGAAGCTGACGCCCCGCAGGTCGACCACCAGGTCGACCTGCTGGCGGTCGATCAGGGCGTTCAGGCGCTCACGCAGCGTGTCGGCGGTGGCGACGTCGATCTCGCCGTCGACCTCGACCACCGTCTGCCGGCCGACCTCACGGCTCACCACACGCAGCGCCACGGCCTGCCCCTCCACGTCCGCTCGGCACGACACGGGAATTGAAACATCCGCGCCGGCCAGGAGCCACAACAGCGACCGTGGCGCTGGTCACCAGAACCGAGCGTCGGGTCAGAAGGGCGGGACCAGCGGGTAGGCAGCAGCACGGCGCCCCGCGGGCATTGCCGAACGAACGGGGTCACGAGCGGAGGCATCCGCTGGGGCACCGGCGCCGGTTGACGGCGGCGACCCGGCGTCGAGACGGGCGGCCGGCTCGTCGTGGTAACGCCGGCCCGACGGCGTCTGCCAGACGAGCTCACCGCCGCGCCGATGCGTCACGTGCCATCGACCCAGGTGCTTGAGCCGGTGGTGCTTGCGGCACAGATGGGCGAGGTTGTCCGCCGCCGTCTCGCCACCGGCCGCCCACGCCGTCGAGTGGTCGACGTCGCAGCGCGCGGCCCGACGCGCGCAGCCGGGGAACCGGCAGGTGACGTCCCGCACCGCCAGCGCGGTACGGAGATCACCCGGAACCGCGTACCGGCGGCGACCGACGGAGAGCACCGCCCCCGTGTGCGGGTCGGTGAGCACCCTGATGAACGACGGGGCATCCGCCGCCAGACGGCGAGCCGTCTCGATGTCGATCGGCCCGTGGCCCTCGAGCACGGCCGGCTCGTCATCATGTCCGAGCAGCGTCAGAACCGGCACGGTGAGCACCACGGTCGCGCGGATTCCCCGTGCCCCGTCGGGGAGCGACTTGCGGGACCCGCTCATGTCGGCATCCACCTGGACGGCGTCGCTCGGATCGTCGCATCCGTCGGTTCGGCTGGGGTGCCGCTGGTCCTGGTCCGGCAACTGCCGCGGAGCGGCCCTCACGGGCCTGCTGGCGTCCCGAGCGTCCGGGTCGATGAGGAGCGCGGACATCACGTCCGCGCGCAGCTGCGGCAGCGAGCGCTCGTCATCCGGGCCCTGGACCTCCGCAGCCAGGTCGGAGATGCGGTGGAACGCCGCATAGGCCTGCTCGGCGGGCAGCAGGGCGCTGAGCCACGCGAGGTGGTCGTCAGCCGGCGTCACGGTGACGTGCCGGTCCGCGACGGCGGCGCGGCGCGCCTCCGGAGTCACCGGAGCGGCGTGCCGCGCACGCCACCGGCGGGCCACGGAGCGGAACCGGGACGGGTCCAGCGCCAGCGCCCGCGGAGTCAGCGCCTCGTCCGCTGCCGAGCGCACGTCCTCCGAACACCGCTCGAACAGCTCGAGCATCACGTCGACGTGCCACCGGGAGACCTCACCGTCGGCGTGCGCCTCGGCGAGACGCGGGAAGCACCTGGTCAGCACGGCCGTGCGGCGCACCCGCGACGAGACGGTCGACTCCGGCAGACGAAGAGCGAGCGCGAGCTCCGCGACCATGTCGGTCCGGGCCCACTCCCAGGCGACGTTGTCGGACAGGCCCGCCGGCAGCTCGGCACGACGCATGGCAGCGCCGCTCCGGAACGCCTCGACGACGAGACCGTCACGCCAGGCGGAGATGCGGTTCACCAGGCGGTCCGCCGCCGAGACGGCCGAGATCATGTCGTCGACGGGATCGCGGTCGTCCCCGTCCGCGAGCACCGCGGGCACGGCGGGCACGGCGGGGAGCGTCCCCACCGCTACCGACCGCCCGTCATCCATAGGGGGATCCCATCACCGACCACTGACATAGCCGCCCAAATCGGGCGCCATGCGTTCGCGGCCCTCTGCGACCTGACATGGCCGATCTGACGTGGCCCTAGGTCGCGGCAGGGCACGCGACAGGAGACAGGCAGGGCGTCGCACGACCGGGCGTGCTCAGTCCGAGGCGACCACAGCCCCGTCAGCGAGCGTCCCGGACCGCCGCAAGCGCAGCCCGGTACTCCTCCGTGGTGCCGTCCGCTCGTACGGTCTGAAGCACGTGCTCGCGGACCCCCCGCTCCGCGAGCACGGCAGTCAGCTCGGCGACGTCGTCGTCGGACATCACCGTCGGATCCACCGTGGTGCGCACCTGCACGTCCACGCCCGACGCGAGCACCAGCTCGAGAGAGGAGAACGCCTGGTCGGCGCTGGTCGTCGGTCCACCGGTCCGCGTGATCGTGCGGTACAGCCGCGCCGGCGCCTTGATGTCGAGCCCCACCCAGTCGACCAGGGGCAGCAGCTGCCGGAGCCGACGCGGGTAGGCACCGCCCGTGTGGAGCCCGACGAGGAAGCCTGCCTCCTTCACCTCACGCATCGCGGCCACCAGCCCGGCCTGCCGGGTCGGCTCACCGCCCGAGAAGACCACGCCGTCCAGCAGCCCGCGACGTCGCGCGAGCAGGTCGCGAACGGCCTGCCACGGGACCACGCCGGGTGTCCGGGGATCGAGGATCGCGCTGTTGTGGCAGTAGGTGCACCGCCACGGACAGCCCTGCAGGAACACGGTGGCAACCAGGTGCCCCGGCCAGTCGACGGTGGAGAGCGACACGAGACCGGCGATCTGCAGGTCGTCCGCGGCGGCATCCCGGGCCTGAGAGCCGGCGCGTGCCGTCGACGGGCCCGAGCTGGCCTGCGCGGCCGGCGACGGCGCGCCCGCGCGGGCCGACGGCGAGGCGGCACGGGCCGACGACGAGGCGGCACGGGCCGACGACGAGGCAGCGCGCCCCGTCGTCGGCCCGGTCGTCGGCATCGTCATGCACCCACCGCGACGGGCTCGCCCGCGCCGACGATCTCGTCGTGCGCGTACGCGTGCATGCCGGGGTCCGCACCGAACGCGACCCGCTCCTCGAACGAGACGCGCTCCGCCTGCTCACCCTTCTTGCCGACGTTGAACGAGCTCACGGGCCGGAAGTAGCCCATGACGCGCGTCCACACCTCGCACTCCACCGGCGCGGCGTCCGGGTGCGCCTCCGCGCAGCGCGGGCACGTGTGGTGCTCGCCGGCCAGGTAGCCGTGGTTCGGGCAGATGGAGAACGTCGGCGTGATGGTCATGTACGGCAGGCGGAAGCTCGACAGCGACCGCTTCACCAGCTCGCGACAGGCGTCCGCCGTGCTGATCCGCTCCGACATGTACAGGTGCAGCACCGTGCCGCCGGTGTACTTGGTCTGGAGCTCGTCCTGCCGGGCCAGCGCCTCGAACGGGTCGTCGGTGAAGCCGACCGGCAGCTGCGAGGAGTTGGTGTAGTACGGGTTGGCGTCCGTGCCGGCCTGCAGGATGCCCGCGAACCGCTTGCGGTCCTCCTTGGCGAACCGGTACGTGGTCCCCTCGGCGGGCGTCGCCTCGAGGTTGTACAGGTGACCCGTCTCCTCCTGGAACTCGACCATCCGGCCCCGCACGTGGTCGAGGATGCGCAGCGCCAGCTGGTGGCCGCGCGGGTCGGTGAGGTCGTACTCGTCACCGGTGAAGTTGCGGATCATCTCGTTGATCCCGTTGACGCCGATCGTGGAGAAGTGGTTCTCGAGCGAGCCGAGGTACCGCTTGGTGTAGGGGAACAGACCCTCGTCGAGCAGCCGGCCGATCACGTCCCGCTTGAGCTCGAGCGAGGTGCGGGCCAGCTCGAGCAGGCGGTCGAGCGCCGTGATGAGACCGGCCTCGTCGCCCGGGTGCAGGAAGCCGAGGCGCGCCATGTTGACCGTCACCACGCCGACGGAGCCCGTCTGCTCCGCCGAGCCGAACAGGCCGTTGCCCCGCTTGAGCAGCTCACGCAGGTCCAGCTGCAGCCGGCAGCACATGGACCGCACGTCGCCGGGGTTCATGTCCGAGTTGATGAAGTTCTGGAAGTACGGCAGCCCGTACTTCGCCGTCATGGCGAACAGCCGCTCGGCGTTCTCCGACTCCCACGGGAAGTCCTTGGTGATGTTGTACGTGGGGATCGGGAAGGTGAACACACGGCCCGACGCGTCGCCGGCCGTCATCACCTCCATGTACGCCCGGTTGATCATGTCCATCTCGACCTGCAGCTCGCCGTACGTGAAGTCGCACGGCTCGTCGCCGACGAACGGCACCTGCTCCTTGAGGTCCTCCGGGCACGTCCAGTCGAACGTCAGGTTGGTGAAGGGCGTCTGCGTGCCCCAGCGGCTGGGGACGTTCAGGTTGTAGATCAGCTCCTGGATCCCCTGGCGCACCTGCTCGTAGGTGAGCTGGTCCAGCCGCACGAACGGGGCCATGTACGTGTCGAACGAGCTGAAGGCCTGGGCGCCGGCCCACTCGTTCTGCATGGTGCCGAGGAAGTTGACGATCTGGCCGATGGCGGACGAGAAGTGCTTGGGGCCGGTCGCCTCGACCTTGCCCGGCACGCCGTTGAGACCCTCCTGCAGCAGCGTGCGCAGCGACCAGCCGGCGCAGTAGCCGCTCAGCATGTCGAGGTCGTGGATGTGGATGTCGCCCTCGCGGTGGGCCGTGCCGATCTCGGCCGGGTACACGTGGGACAGCCAGTAGTTGGCCACCATCTTCCCGGCGGTGTTGAGGATCAGACCGCCCAGGGAGTACCCCTGGTTCGCGTTGGCGTTGACCCGCCAGTCGCTGCGGTCCAGGTACTCCTCGATGGAGGAGCCGACCTCGACCATCACCGGCGCGGCCGGCTGCTGCGGCACGGTGGACGTCGTCGTCCCACGCTGCGCCTCGACCTGCTGCTGGAGCTCTGCACCGAGCTCCGACCCCTGCGTCGCGTGCTGCGACGACTCCTGAACCGACATCTGCGCCCTCCTGAGCCTGCGTCACCCGCGGTCCGGGTGGAGCCCTATCCGAGCGCACCCGACACAAGATGTTGTGGTCCGACTCGCCCGACACGCCCACATGTGCCACAACGACAATCCGTTCAACGCCCGGCGCAGGCGACAGGCCCGGGACCAACGTCCCGGAATGCGGGTGATCTTGGCGCTCGACGAGAGCGCGACGCGCGGGTGCGACCATGAACGGGTGGGGACCGGCGAGCTGCTCGACGTGCTGCTCGCGGGAGGCCGCCGAGCGGACCGGATGACGCACGTCCGGCACCTGCCGAGCCGGCCCGGTCGCACCGTGGACTGGCCGGCCTGGGCCGACCCAGCGCTGGTCGCTGGCTACCGGCGGCTCGGGGTCGAGGCGCCCTGGGCGCACCAGGCCGAGGCGGCGGACGCCGCGTGGTCCGGCAGGCACACCGTGCTCGCGACGTCCACCGGCTCGGGCAAGTCGCTGGCGTTCTGGCTGCCCGCGCTCAGCGCCGTGCGGGCCGCGGGCACGGACGCCGCGACGGGCGCCGACCGGGGCCGGATCGAGACCGTCCGCCGACGCGCCACGACCCTCTACCTGTGCCCGACCAAGGCGCTGGCCGCCGACCAGCTCGCCGGGCTCGAACGGCTGCTGCGCGCCGCCGAGCTGCGCGACGTCCGCGTCGCGACCTGCGACGGCGACACCTCCCGCGAGGAACGTCGTTGGGTGCGCGAGTACGCCGACGTGGTGCTGACCAACCCCGACCTGCTGCACGTCACCCTGCTGCCGCAGCACCAGCGGTGGTCGCGCGTGCTCTCCTCGCTGCAGTACGTGGTGCTCGACGAGTGCCACGCGTTCCGCGGTGTGTTCGGCGCGCACGTGGCGCTGGTGCTGCGCCGGTTGCGACGGGTCGCAGCGGCGTACGGGGCGTACCCCACCTTCGTGATGGCGTCCGCCACCACCGCTGACCCGGCGGCGAGCGCCGCACGGTTGATCGGCGTGGGCCCCGACGAGGTGCGGGCGATCACCGACGACGCGTCGCCGGCCGGCACCAAGACGGTGGTGCTGTGGGAGCCGCCCGAGCTGCCGGGGTCCGATGCGCCGTGGTCGGCGCTGCTGCCGGAGGACGACCCCTGGGCACAGGTCTCGGTCGTGCCGGCCGCCGTGCCGGTGCCGGCGGCGGCGCGGGGGGTTGTAGCGGCACAGGCGCCCGCGGCGGGGCAGGCCCTCGAGGTGGCGCAGGTGGCGGCGCAGGCGTCGCGCGCGCCTGAGACACCGCTCGCGGGCCTGCCGTCGGGCCCGCTCGGCACCGGCGAGCAGCTGGTGGTGGAGCGCACCGACGCGCCTCGGCGCACGGCGACCGCCGAGGTGGCGGAGCTCCTGGCGGACCTCGTCGCCGCCGGTGCCCGCAGCCTCGCGTTCACCCGCTCACGCCGAGGAGCGGAGTCCGTGGCCGCCACAGCACGCGCCCACCTGGAGCGCAGCGCGCCAGAGCTGGCTGGACGGGTCTCGGCGTACCGCGGCGGCTACCTCCCCGAGGAGCGGCGCGCGCTGGAGCGGGCGATCGGCACGGGCCAGCTTCGCGGGCTCGCCACGACCAACGCCCTGGAGCTGGGCGTGGACATCTCCGGCCTCGACGCGGTGCTGATCGCCGGCTGGCCCGGCACCCGCGTGTCCTTGTGGCAGCAGGCCGGTCGCGCCGGCCGGGCCGGCGCCGACGGGCTCGTCGCGTTCGTCGCCCGCGAGGACCCTCTCGACACCTACCTGGTGCACCATCCGGAGGCGGTGCTCGATGCACCCGTCGAAGCCACCGTCTTCGACCCGGGCAACCCCTACGTGCTCGCGCCGCACCTCTGCGCCGCAGCGGCCGAGGTGCCGCTGCGCACGGACGAGCTGGCGATGTTCGGACCGGCCGCGCCGGCGCTGCTGGACGAGCTGGTGGAGCGGGGCGCCCTGCGCCGCCGAGCCTCCGGGTGGTACTGGACCCACGCCGAGCCGGCGAGCGGGCTGACCGACCTGCGCGGCACCGGTGGTGACCCGGTACGGGTGGTCGAGTCCGGCACCGGCCGACTGCTGGGCACGGTGGACACCGCGTCCGCCGACTCCACGGTGCACGAGGGCGCCGTCTACGTGCACCAGGGCGCGACCTTCGTCGTCGACGAGCTGTCCCTGGACGACGGCATCGCCCTGGTGACGCGCCGCGACGTGGACTACGGCACGTGGGCCCGCTGGGTCACCACGACGCAGATCCGGGAGGTCCGTCAGGAGCTGGCGTGGGGGCCGGTGACGTGGGGCTTCGGGGACGTGGACGTCACCAGCCAGGTGCTCGGCTACCAACGCAAGCGCGTCCCGGACCTGCAGGTGCTCGGCTCGTCCGAGCTGGACCTGCCCGCACGGACCCTGCGCACCACCGCCGTCTGGTGGACCGCACCGCCGGAGGTCCTCGAGGCCGCCGGCGTGACGCTGGAGCAGACGCCGGGCGCCCTGCACGCCGCCGAGCACGCCTCGATCGGCCTGCTGCCCCTGCTGGCGACGTGCGACCGCTGGGACCTCGGCGGCCTGTCGACGGCCGTGCACGTCGACACCGGCACCGCCACCGTCTTCGTGCACGACGCGTACCCCGGGGGCGCCGGGTTCGCCGAGCGCGGGTTCGGTCTCGGCGCCGTCTGGCTGCGGGCCACCCGTGACGCGATCGCGTCCTGCCCGTGCGGCTACGGGTGCCCCGCCTGCGTCCAGTCGCCCAAGTGCGGCAACGGCAACGACCCCCTCGACAAGGCGGCTGCGATCCGGCTGCTCGACGTGGTGCTGGCGCACGCACCGAGCTCGACGGCCGGTCGAACGCCATCCGACCTGGGTCCGACGGTCGATAGAGCGGGGTCCCAGCCGAGCTGACCGCACGGTCACGGCGCCCGCGGGCCGGCCGCAACCGGGCTCGGCCCCGCGCGGGCGCGCGCTCGCGCGGCGCCGGCAGGCCCGTCCACCGTCACCTGCACGGTCACCGTCCCGAACCCTGCCGTCCCGGACGCGCCCGTCTCGCACCCCGTCGTGCGGCCGCCGTTACGCTCGGCGACGGCAGCGGCGAGGACGCACGGGCCCCCGGCCGGTGCGGACACGGGCTCGGTGGCGTCGGGGAAGACGGACTCCCGCTGCAGCCGTTCCGCGGCCGCGAGCGCCGCGAGGTCGGCAGCCGCCTGTGCACGTGCGTGCCCGAGGAACGACGCCGCGAGCACGCCGAGCAGCCCCGCGACCAGGACGACCACCGCGGCCACACCGAGAACCAGGACGGTTCCGGACCCACGGTCGCCGTGCGGAAGCCGTCGCCACGCCGGCGGGACTCGCCCGGGTGGCGTGCTCACGGCTCCACCGGTGTGCTGCTGCGCGCCCGCGCCTCGAGACCTCCGAGGCCCCATGCGCCGGTCACGGGCCGGTCGACCGTCACCGTCACCCACCCGTCGGCGCGGACCACGGCGACACCGGCACCGTCCCCGGCTGAGCGTCTGACGACGCCCAGCACGGCGGCGTCGTCCTCACCGAGCGCGGCGCTGCGCGCACCGGCACGCGCTGCCTCGGTGCACCGCAGCTGAGTGGCGGCCGCCGTGGTGAGCAGCAGCACCAGCCCGAGGAGCACCACCACACCGACCAGACCGACGGCGAGCTCCACGGTGACCGACCCACGATCGGTTACCGCCCCACGACCGCCGGCCGCGTGCGGACGTCCCACCGCACGGTCCCGGCGCGGCACCGGGCCACCAGCACGCGCCGTCACGACGAGAGTGCGCGCCGCACGATGCCGAGCAGGAGTCCGCGCACCTCGTCGCTGCGCAGGATGGCCACCAGCAGCCCGGCGAACCCGACCGCGGCAAGCGTGGCGATCGCGTACTCCGCGGTCGCCATCCCGGCGTCCCGCGCACCCGACCGCAGCGCGCGCACCCTCGCGACGACCCACCGTGCGAAGCCCCTGAGCGGCCCGACGCCGAGGCCGCCCCCCGCGCCCGCGCTCGTCGCGCCGGCACGCGCCGACCCCGCGCTCGTCACGTCAGCACCGGTCGCCCCGGCCTCGGCCACACCTACACCGATCACATCCGCACCCATCCATGTCTCCTTCCGACCAGGCCGGTCCCGCGACCGGCGGGCCCGAGCCTGGTGGTCCTCCGCCGGGCTGCTCCCCACCCGCCCGAGGCCCGGATCGCCCACGCGATCGCCCCGGGCTGTGGACGGATGACGTCCACGGTCACCCGAGCACCCGGCCGGCGATCGACAGCACCACCGGCACCACGCCGAGCAGCAGGAAGGCCGGCAGGAAGCACAGGCCCAGGGGCAGCACCAGCCAGACGCCGAGCCGTCCGGCAGCCGCTCGACCGGCAGACCGGCGACGGCGACGTGACGCCGCGGCGGCGGCGCGCAGGAGCGGCACCGGTGACGCCCCGGCTGCGGCCGTGGGCTCCAGCGCGTCCGCCACCGCACGGGCTGCCGATGGCGCGTCCGCCCACGCGGCCTGCCACGACGAGCCGAGCGCCAGCGCACCCGCTGCGCGGCGCAGTGGAGCACCGACACGTCCGGGTAGCGCGTCGGCGACGGTCGACAGTGCTCGCGGCATCGGCGCACCCGCCGCCAGTGCGGCTGCGACCAGGTCGAGCAGCAGCGCCGGGTCCGGATCGACATCCAGCGCCCCGGACCCGCGCCGTGCACCCACCGGTCCCAGCCGACGCCACCCGCAACCGCCCCCCGGGCGTCGCCGGTCGGCGTCGGCGCCGTGCTCCCGCACCGCGCCTGGCCGTCGACCGACCGACCGCACCCGGCCACCAGCGCACCACCACGGGACGCTGCCGAGCACCACGAGCACCACGAGCAGCACGGGGCCGCCGCTCACGGGGCTGCCGCTCTCCGCGCCCGGGCGACGAGGAGCCTGGTCCAGCCCCATCCCCCGACGGCGAGGCCGCAGCCCAGCACCCCGGACGCCGTGCCGAGGCGGCCGTCGAGCAGCACGGCGACGGGATCCTCGCCGGCGGCCGCGCCCAGCAGCACACCGAGCACGGGCAGCCCGAGCAGCACGCGCACCGATGCACGCGGGCCCGCGAGCGCCGCGGCGAGCTCCGCCTCGGCCTCCGCGTCGGCCACCACCGCAGCGGCGACGTCGTCCAGCACGGCGGCGAGCGGAGCTCCCAGCTGCTGCGCGACGACGGCGGCCGCGACGACCGCCTGGGCGCGCGCCCGTTCACCGGGCGGCACCCGGCGACGTCGTCGACCACGGGTCTCGGGCGCAGCACCGTGCAGGAGCTGGTCCACCGTCGGGACGGCACCGCAGGCGGAGAGGCGGAGCGCTCGCGCCCACGCGTCGGTGGGCCGCGCACCGGCACGCAGCAAGGCGGTGACGGTGGTGAGGACTGCCGCCAGGTCCCCCGCGCCGGTCTGGGCACCACGGCGGGACACCAGCCGCGCCGTCCACCCGCCCGGCGCCGCTCCCGACTGCGACGACACCGGAGGAGGCGGCGGCCGCCACTCCCGGCCGGCAGCCAGCGGCCTCGCCCCGGCCCCCTCCAGCACGGCTCCGGTGCCCGCCGAGACCCTCCTCCGCTGCTCGGCGCCGGACCCCAGCCCTCGACGGCACCGCGGTCCCGCGACCAGCAGCACCGCCAGCGCGACGAGCAGCCCGAGGACGGCCGTCACGATGCGGTCCGGTCGAGGAGTGCTGCGAGGCGGTCCCACGCCGGGCCGCGCTCCACGGCTCCCCCACCGCTGCAGCGCACGGCGGTCTCGACGACCAGCGACCCGTCGTCGGCCCGGCGCACCACCCCGACCTCGCTCAGCCGGCGCTGCGCCCGGTCCGGACCGGCGCGGCGCAGGTGCAGCACCGCGTCGACGGCGCTGACGGCCTGGGCCGCAAGGGCGTCCCGCGACATCCCGGCGAGGGCCGCCATCGCCTCGAGCCGCGCCGGGACGTCGGCCGCCGTGTTGGCGTGCAGCGTCGCGCAACCACCCTCGTGCCCGGTGTTCAGGGCCGCGAGCACCTCCCGGATCTCGGCGCCGCGAGCTTCTCCCAGGACGAGTCGGTCGGGACGCATCCGCAGGGCCTCCCGGACGAGCCGTGCGAGGTCCACCGCGCCGGCCCCGTCGACGTTGGCGTTGCGGGTGGTGAGGTGGACGACGTGCGGGTGGTCCGGCCACAGCTCGCCGGCCTCCTCCACGACCACGATCCGCTGGTCCGGCGGGACGGCCGTCAGGAGCGCTGCGAGCAGGGTCGTCTTGCCGGAGCCCGTCGGGCCGGACAGCAGCAGGTTGGCCCGGCGGTGGACCAGCGCCTGCAGCAGCGGTGCGACGGCGGGGGCCAGGGTGCCGCGGTCGACCAGCTCGTCCAACGTGAACGGCTGCCGACGCAGCACGCGCAGGCTCAGCACCGTGCACGACCCCGCCAGCGGCGGCAGCACCGCGTGCAGCCGCGTGCCGTCGGGCAGACGGGCGTCGACCGTCGCCGTCGCGTCGTCGAGCCGCCGGCCGCCCGATGCCGCCAGGCGGACGGCCAGGTCCCGCACGTCGGCCACCGAGCCGAGGTCCGCGTCGGTCCGCACCAGCCGCCCGGCGCGCTCCACCCACACGTCGGCCGGTCCGTTGACCAGCACGTCGGTGACCAGCGGGTCGTCGAGCCACCGCTGCAGCGGCCCGGCGCCGAACAGCACCGCACGGACCTCCCGCACGGCCGTGGCCAGAGCGGACGGGCCGAGCAGGGTGCCCTCCTGGTGCACCGCGTCCCCGACCAGCGCAGCCAGGAGCTCGTCCGACGGCACCGTCCCGACGCTGTCGTCGGCGCTGCGACCGGACGCGGCAGAGGTCGAGGACGCCGGTGGTGCTCCGAGCCCGTCCTGCAGCCGCGCACGCACCCGCTCGGCGAGGGCCGTCAGGCCGTTGCCCGCCAGCACCGCCGCACCACGGCCCGCCGAGCCGGGCAGCGCGTCCCGAGCCACCAGCCGCCCGGCACTCATCGCCTCACCGCCGAGCCGTCATCCGAGCAGCCACGACGCCTCGACCTGCGCCGCGACCGCGCGCGCCGCGCGCACGGCCGTCCCCCTGCTCGGCAGCACGCCCCGCTCCGCCGCGCGCGCGAGCCGCCGCGTCGTGCCGCCGGCCCAGAGCACGGGGAGGTCGACCGCGGCCGAGAGCTCCGCCACGGAGAGCCCGCCGGGACCTCGCCCGAGGACGACCAGCCCCGCCGACGCGCCCGCCGCGGCCAGCCGGGGCCGAACGGCAAGGGTGCCCGCGACCGACCTGAGGTCCCGCCGCGCCACCACGACCACGACGTCGCACGCCCCCAGCACGGCGGCGCCGGCCGACGCGCCGCCCCGCGGCAGGTCCAGCACGATCGCGCCGACGACGCCCGTCAGCGCGTGCAGCACGTCGGTCACCAGACCGGGGTCGGGGTCCGAACCGTCCCGGTCGGCGCTGAGCACCGCGCAGCCGCCCCACCGCGGCAGCAGCGCGAGCACGTCCTCACCCGGCACGTCGCCACGCGCGCCCGCCAGCTCCGGCCACCGCGCACCGTCGGCGTCCTCCACCCCGACGGTGACGTCCAGGCCGCCGCCCCGGCAGTCGAGGTCGACCAGCACCGTGCTGGTGCGGCGGGCCAGCCGGGCCGCGGTCAGCGCCGCCAGCGTGGACGTACCGGCACCGCCACGGGCTCCCACCACGCCGACGACGGCGGCACCCTGCCCGGGCCCAGCGACGGCGACGGCTCCCGCCGGCCCGGGGGGCAGCAGCACCCTGCTCGACGACATGACCCACCTCCTCAGCGGCCGCCCAGCCTGCCGTTCCGCGCCGCAAGCAGCGGGACCGGTGCGACGTCCCCGCCGAGGGCCGACGTGCGGAGCGGGGCTGTGGGTGGGTGGCCGCCGATACGCTCGCGGGAACCGGCGCCCGTCGGGTGCCGCCGCAGCTCGTGGTCCCAGGCCGCCGAGGAGGCTGATCGATGAGCGCCGCCGCCGAGGAGCCCGCGGGCGGCCCCACCGCCGACCGCACCGCCGACCCGACCGCCGACCGCGCACCGGCCGACCCGCACCGGGCGGCGGCCTTCTTCGACCTCGACAAGACGATCATCGCCACCTCGTCGGCCACGGCCTTCTCGCGCCCGTTCCTCGCCGGCGGGCTGCTGACCAGGCGCGCGATGCTGCGCGCCGCGTACGCCCAGTTCCTCTACCAGGTGGGCGGTGCGGACGAGGTGCAGACGGAGCGCATGCGCGCCCAGCTGTCCCGGATGGTGACGGGCTGGGACGTGGACCAGGTGACGGCCATCGTCGAGCGGACGCTGCACGAGTCGATCGACCCGGCGGTGTACGCGGAGGCCGTGGTGCTGATCGACGAGCACCACCGCGCCGGGCGGGACGTGATCGTGGTGTCGGCGTCGGGCCGGGAGCTGGTGGAGCCGATCGCGCGGCTGCTCGGCGCGGACGGCGTGATCGCCACGCACATGCGCGTCGCGGGCGGGCGGTACACGGGGCTGATCGACTTCTACGCGTACGGGCCGGCCAAGGCGGAGGCGATGGCCAACCTCGCCCACCGCAGGGGGTACGACCTGCAGGCCAGCTACGCGTACTCCGACTCGATCACCGACGAGCCGATGCTCGCCGCCGTCGGCCACGCCGCCGTGGTGAATCCCGACCGGGCCCTGCGCCGGCTCGCCGAGGAGCGGGGCTGGGAGACGCTGCGGTTCGTCCGGCCGGTGTCGCTCCGGCTGATGTCGCGCCGCGACTCCCGGACGGCGGCGGCCGCCGTGCTGCTCCTCCTGGCGACGGGCGCCGTGGTGTGGGTCCTCGCGGCCCGGCGACGCCGGGGCGGCGGACGGGCCGGCCACTGACGGCAGCCCCGTCCACATGCCGGTCCGTCGTCCCGCCATGTGACCACCAGCGCGCCCTGACCTCGTCGGACGCCGCCAGGGGTAGGCAGACGGCGCCGCAGGAGGTACCAAGGGTTCACAACTGAACGTGCGGGGGCACCCACGCGCAGGAGTGCCCACCTACAGGGCAGGTCGACCGGGCTGGACCCGTAGCGACCGAAGCGATGCACGCCATGTTCACCCCCGCACCTCGGTACCGACGGCGGCGTCCTGCGGGGCGCCGTCGCTGGCGTCCCCGGCAGCCCGGGCCCGGCCGACCCGGATCCCCTCGAACGGCGCGACGGGCGCCCGTCCCGCGCGCCGACGAGCGCATCGGCCTCACGTCGTGACAATGACCGCATGGTGGCAGCCCCCAGCGTCTCGTCGTCCATCACCGCGCGCCTGAAGGTGACGGCGCGCCCGACGGCGGTCAGCGAGCTGACCACCGCGATCGAGACCGCCGGCGGCATCGTCACGGCGCTCGACGTGCAGTCCTCGGGCCACGAGCAGATGACGGTCGACGTCACGTGCGCGACGCGCGGCGAGGAGCACGCGGCGACCATCGTCGCGGGCCTCGAGCAGCTGCACGGCGTCGTCGTCGAGCGGGTCTCCGACCGGACGTTCCTCATGCACCTCGGCGGCAAGCTGTCGATCGAGTCCAAGGTGCCGCTGCGCACCCGCGACGACCTGTCCATGGCCTACACCCCGGGCGTGGCCCGGGTGTGCGAGGCGATCGCGGCGCACCCGGAGGACGCCCGACGGCTGACGATCAAGCGCAACACCATCGCGGTGGTGACCGACGGCACCGCCGTGCTGGGCCTCGGCGACATCGGCCCGCTGGCGGCGCTGCCCGTGATGGAGGGCAAGGCGGTGCTGTTCAAGCGGTTCGCCGACATCGACGCGTTCCCGATCGCCCTGGACACCACGGACGTCGACCAGATCGTCGAGACGGTGGTGGCGATCGCGCCGGTGTTCGCCGGCATCAACCTCGAGGACATCAGCGCGCCGCGGTGCTTCGAGGTGGAGCGCCGCCTGCGCGAGCGCCTGGACATCCCGGTGTTCCACGACGACCAGCACGGCACGGCGATCGTGGTGGTCGCGGCGCTGACCAACGCGCTGAAGGTGGTCGACAAGGCGATCGGCGACGTGCGGATCGTGCTGTCCGGCGCGGGCGCTGCCGGGACCGCGGTGCTGAGGCTGCTGCTCGCGGCGGGGGCTCGCGACGTGGTCGTAGCGGACATCGAGGGCGTGGTGCACCCCGCGCGGCCCGGGCTGGCACCGTCGTTGCTCTGGACGGCGGAGAGCACCAACCCGCGCGGCGTCACGGGCACGATCGCGCAGGCACTGGCCGGGGCCGACGTGTTCATCGGCGTCAGCGCACCGGACGTGATCACGGGTGACGACGTGGCGACGATGGCCGACGACGCCATCGTCTTCGCGCTGGCGAACCCCCGACCCGAGGTGGACCCGGACGACGCCGCGCAGCACGCCGCGGTGGTCGGCACCGGCCGGTCCGACTTCGCCAACCAGATCAACAACGTGCTGGCCTTCCCCGGGGTGTTCCGGGGGCTGCTCGACGCGCAGTCGCACAAGGTGACCGAGCACATGCTGCTCGCGGCGGCCAACGCCCTCGCGTCCGTGGTGCGCGACGACGAGCTCAACCCGACGTACATCGTCCCCAGCGTGTTCAACCCGGAGGTCACCCGCGTGGTCGCCGCCGCCGTGGCGAACGCCGCACGACTCGCCGAGTGGGGCTGATCACAGCCGGCGGTCCTCGCACTGGTCAGCGTCCCGCACCGGACCATTCGTCCCAGGACTGACACTCGGCGAGCCGTCACCCTGGTCGGGTGCTGACCATCCCGCAGACCGTGGACCTCGAGGCCGACGCCGCGCACCACAAGGTGGACCTCACGCACCGGCCGGGGGTGTTCCTGGTGCGGACCATGCTCGCCGGCGCCTACATCGGCATCGGCGTGCTGATCATGGTGACCGCCGGCGGGCCGCTGGTGCAGGCCGCCTCGCCGTGGGCGCCGCTGATCCAGGGCCTGGTGTTCGGGGTGGCGCTGACGATCGTGGTGGTCGCCGGGGGTGAGCTGGCCACGTCGGCGATGATGATCCTGACGCAGGGGGTGTTCCGGCGGTCGGTGCGACCGGGGCGGGCGGCGCTGACGCTGCTCGCCGTGTTCGTCGGCAACCTGGTCGGTGCCACGGTGTTCGCGGCACTGCTGCGGGGCTCCGGGGTGCTGGCGCCCACGACGGCGGCGGGCAAGACGATCGCCGCGATGATCGAGCACAAGGCGGCCGAGACCACCGGTCAGCTGTTCGTCCGCGGCATCCTGTGCAACCTGCTGGTCTGCCTGGCGATCTGGTGCGCCGGCCGCCTGGAGAACGAGGGCGCGAAGATCACCGTCATCTTCGCCTGCGTCATGGTGTTCATCACGTCGGGCTTCGAGCACGTGGTCGCCAACATGACGACCTTCTCGTTCGGCCTGATCGCGGGGCTGCCGCACGCGACCGTCGGCGAGTTCGCGCGGAACCTGCTCGCCGTCGGGCTGGGCAACCTGGTCGGCGGGGGGCTGCTGGTGGGCGCGTCGTACGCCTACGGCGTGCACGGACCGCGCGGTGCGGCGTCGGACGCGAAGCCCGGTGCGGTCGAGCCGACGTCGGGCGCCCCGGCCGTCGCGGACCCGGAGCTCGACGAGCAGCTCGCTCAGGTCGCCGCCGTCCGCTGACGCCTCGGCGTCCTGCGCGGGTGCCCTCACCTGCGCGGTCGCATCGCGGCGCGCCTGCCCGTGCGAGGGCGCGCCGGGCCGGAGCGCAATAGCGTGACCTCGACGCGCCCGCGCAGGGCGCCGACGACCAGCCGAGGAGCATGCGCGCGATGAGCACCAGCGACCCCCAGGACCGCCCCGCTCCGACCGAGCCCGTGGTCCCGGCACCGGACGCCGCGGACGCCGGCGCCGCAGCGGGCACGACGCCGACCCGCCCCGTCGGCACCGAGCCCCGCACGGTGCCCGGCACGGCGTCCGGCGCCGAGCCCACCGCCGCGCACGAGAGCGCGGCACCGGCGGACCTGCCGCCGTCGGGCGAGGGCCTGACCGTCAGCGACGAGACCGCGCACCGGCACGTGCAGGCGCGGCCGCTGCCGACCCCGCCGGAGCCGGAGGCTGCCGACCGCCGCCTGCCGCCGCCGCGGTTCACCGCCGCCCGCTCGGAACGCCAGGAGCCGGCACCGGACTCGCGCACCACGACGGCGCTTCCCGCGGCCGGCGCACCCGCCTCCGGCCCGGCCCGCGACGTGCCACCGGCGCCGATGCCCGGCCCGGCGGTCGCGGCCGCCGCCGCTGGCGGAGCAGGTGCGGCGGGTCGGCCCGGCGAGCGCACCGGCGCCACGCCGCTCGCCACCCCGGCCACCGTCGCGTCGACGCCGGGCACCGCGGAGGACGGGACGCTGTTCCCGGACCCCAACGCACCGCGCACCATCGGGGCCGGCACGCACGTGCTCGGCCTGATCGTGGGACTGCTGCTGCCCGCTGTCGCCGCCGTGGTCACGCTGCTCGGGGTGTCCCGCATCCTGTCCGTCGAGGCGGACGGCTGGGTGGCACGGGTCGAGGTTCTCGGCATCGTGCTGGTGACGCTGGGCGCGCTGCTGCTGGGCGCGGTGGCGCTGCTGTCGCTGTGGACGCCGTGGGTCGGCTACACGGGCGGGGTGCTGCTGACGCTGGCCGGGGCGCTGGCGCTGTTCGCGCCGGGCGTCAGCCGCAACGCGATGCTGCAGGTGGTCAGCGCCGAGGGGTGGCGGCCGACCGTGGTGCAGACGTCGGTCGCGGCGACCTCGGGCACGTTGCTGGTGATCGGCGTGATGGTGCTGGCCAGCGGCATCGTGTCGCACGTCGCCCGCCGGCACGGGATCCACCTCGGTGCCTTCCGGGAGCGCAACGCCCACTGAGGTGAGCACTGGAGCCGAGCCCTGGAGCTGAGCACCGGAGCTGAGCACTGAGCCGCCCACGGCCCTGACCACGGCACATGCGGGTCTAAAGTCCCAGGTGGCACCATCTGTGACTCGACCGATCGCATCATCGTCGCTGCGGAGGAGACACCGTGACCGAGCCGAACACCGGGGACAACGGCCTGGAGAACCTGCTGACGGAGGACCGCCGGTTCCCGCCGTCCCCGGAGTTCACCGCACAGGCGAACGCCACCCGGGACCTGTACGCCTGGGCCAACGCCGACCCGGAGGGGTCGTGGGCGGAGCAGGCGCGCCTGCTGCTGAGTTGGAGCACGCCGTTCACGCAGACGCTCGACTGGTCCGACGCCCCCTTCGCCAAGTGGTTCGCCGACGGCACGCTGAACGCCTGCGTCAACGCGGTGGACCGGCACGTCGAGGCGGGCAACGGCGACCGCGTCGCGCTGCACTTCGAGGGTGAGCCGGGCGACACCCGCACGCTGACCTACGCCGACCTGCTGCGCGAGGTGTCCCGCGCCGCGAACGCCCTGGAGTCCCTCGGCGTGCGCACGGGCGACCGGGTGGCCGTCTACCTGCCGCTGATCCCCGAGGCCGTGATCACCATGCTGGCGTGCGCGCGCATCGGCGCCCCGCACTCGGTGGTGTTCGGCGGCTTCTCGGCCGAGGCGCTGCACTCGCGGATCCTGGACGCCGAGGCGACGCTCGTCGTCACCGCCGACGGCGGCTACCGCCGCGGCCACCCGAGCGCGCTCAAGCCCGCGGTCGACGAGGCCCTGGCCAAGGGCGCGCCCACCGTGAAGAACGTGCTGGTGGTCCGCCGGACCGGCCAGGAGGTCGACTGGAGCGACGGGCGCGACCTGTGGTGGCACGACGTGGTGGACGGCGCGTCCGACCAGCACAGCGCGGTGGACCTGCCGGCGGAGCACCCGCTGTTCATCCTCTACACCTCGGGCACCACCGGGAAGCCGAAGGGCATCTTCCACACCACCGGCGGGTACCTGACGCAGGCGGCGTTCACGCACCTGAACGTCTTCGACCTCAAGCCCGACACGGACGTGTACTGGTGCACCGCCGACATCGGCTGGATCACCGGCCACACCTACGTGGTCTACGGGCCGCTGGTGAACGGTGCGACGCAGGTGATCTACGAGGGCACCCCCGACACCCCGGACCGCGGCCGCTGGTGGGACATCGTCGAGAAGTACAAGGTCTCGATCCTCTACACGGCGCCGACGGCGATCCGCACCTGCATGAAGTGGGGCGACGACATCCCGGCGGCACGGGACCTGAGCAGCCTGCGCGTGCTGGGCTCGGTCGGTGAGCCGATCAACCCCGAGGCGTGGATGTGGTACCGCCGGGTGATCGGTGGTGACCGGACCCCCGTGGTGGACACGTGGTGGCAGACGGAGACCGGCGCCATCATGATCAGCCCCCTGCCGGGCGTCACCACGGCCAAGCCGGGGTCGGCGCAGACGCCGCTGCCGGGCATCGCCGCCGACGTGGTGGACGACGAGGGGCACCCGGTCCCCAACGGCGCGGGCGGCTACCTGGTGGTGACCAAGCCGTGGCCGTCCATGCTGCGCGGCATCTGGGGCGACCCGGACCGGTACCGGGACACCTACTGGTCCCGGTTCCGCGGCCTGTACTTCGCGGGCGACGGTGCGAAGAAGGACGAGGACGGCGACATCTGGCTGCTCGGTCGCGTGGACGACGTGATGAACGTGTCCGGCCACCGGCTGTCGACCACCGAGATCGAGTCCGCCCTGGTGTCGCACCCGTGGGTCGCCGAGGCGGCCGTGGTCGGCGCGCACGACGAGACGACCGGGCAGGCCGTCGTCGCCTTCGTCATCCTGCGCGCGGGGTCGGAGGGCCTGGACAAGGACGCCGCGGCGGTGGAGACGGAGCTGCGCAACCACGTCGCCACGCAGATCGGCCCGATCGCCAAGCCGCGGCAGATCCTGGTGGTGCCCGAGCTGCCGAAGACCCGCTCCGGCAAGATCATGCGACGCCTGCTGCGGGACGTCGCCGAGCACCGGCAGGTCGGTGACTCCACCACGCTGGCCGACGCCTCGGTGATGGAGCTGATCTCCCAGGGCCTGGCGTCGGGGGCCAGCTAGCCCCCGGCCGCCGCGTTGGCGGGGCTGCGTGCCAGCACCACGCAGCCCGCCAGCGCGACCGCCACCGCGAGTACCACGCCGGGGATCCAGCCCGCGCGCACCGTGTCGCCGAGGAACGCCGCGCCGACGAGCCCCGGCACCAGCACCTCGACCACGGAGACGGTCGCGGCGGCGAGCCCCACCGAGCCGCGCTCGAGCGCGCGCACGTACGCGACCACGGCGATGACCCCGCAGCCGACGACGACGGCGGCCATCGGCTGCAGCACCACGTGCAGCAGCGGGCCGTCGGTGCGGGCGCCGCGGGCGCCGATCGCCACCCCGGCGTAGCCGAGCGCGCTGACCAGGGCGAGCAGCCACGCCGGCCCCTTGGCGTAGGACGCCGCGAGCAGCACCACGAGCGCGCCGGCGCCGGACACGGTCGCGACCAGGAACGTACCGTGCGCCTGCACCGGTGGCTGGTCGCCGGACGCGGCCGCGAGCACCACGAGCGACAGCACCACGCCGACGGCCGCGGCGAGGTCCACCGGCCGCAGCGGCGCCCCGAGGAACGGCCGCGCCAGCAGCACCACCACGACCACCGAGGCGGCGATCACCGTCTCGACGGCGAACAGCGGCAGCCGCGCGAACGCCAGCAGGGACAGCAGGAAGCACGCCCCGTCCAGCGCCAGACCGCCGAGCACCAGCGGGTTGCCGAACGCCGCCATGCCGTGCGCGCGGCGGGTGCCGACCGCCTGCATGATCGTCGCCACCCCGTACCCGATGCTGGCGCCGACCGCCGCGAGGAGCCCGACGATCATGCGGTGGTCCGGCCGAGGAACCGGCCGATCACCGGGATCTCCGTGACACCCTCGGCACCGGCCATCACCAGCGCCTGCGTGCCGACGAACTCCGCGGCGTCCAGCACCACGTACCGGGGCTGCCACGACGGCCCGAACTTCTCGTTGAAGCTGGCCAGCGAGCTCATCTGGGTCTGCTGCGACAGCCGCTGCAGCATCGGCCGCACCAGGTCCTCCCACCGCGAGTCGCCGCGGCCACCGAGCACGTCCCGCATCACCGCGAAGTTCAGGCCGACCGCGCGCTGACCGCGCGCCGCCACCTCCTCGATGGTGCGCACCACCGTGAAGTCGATCAGCCCGTTGGGCAGGTCCGGCACGTCGAGCCGGCGGCGCATCACGTCCAGGGACCACCCGTCGATGCCGGGAGCCGGCGCCCACTGGCAGAAGGCGTCCACCCGGCCTGCAGGCGACGTGGTCACCGAGAGCATCAGGCCGGCGTCGTGCGGGTCGAACAGGCGGGACAGCGTCATGGAGAAGCCGCGCTCGGCCTCGCCGCGCCGGGACTGGTCGGCGACCTCCTCGATCTGCTGCCGAAGCGCCGGGTCCACCGCCGTCGACTCGACGAACGTGGTGGTGTAGCCCGCCTTGCCCACCCGGTTCACGGCCTGCCGCAGCGACTTGCGGGCGTGGCCCTCGAGGCTGAAGCCGGGGCAGTCGACGATCGCCTCGTCGCCCAGGTACACCGAGCGCAGCCCGCTGGCCTCGTAGATGGGCAGCCAGTCGGCCGAGGCGCCGAGCACCGCGACGGACCACCCGCAGTCGACGGCGTAGTCCAGGAACTCCGCCCACGCGTCGGCCTGCTCCCCCGGCGGCCCGATCGGGTCCGGCGACACGAGGCACACGCCGCCCCGCACCGCGTGAGCCACCACCGACTCGCCGACGAAGAACCAGTCCTTGTCGTCCCGCAGCGCGAAGTAGTCCAGGGTGCCGCGGCCCCACCGCTCGATCACCCGGCGGGCCCGTTCCCGCTCGTTCAGGTGCGCGGCGGTGTGCAGCCGTCCGGGGCGCTGCGGAGACATCACGAACCAGACGAGCGCGACGACGAACACGACGACGAGGGCCAGGTCGATGTCGGCGGACAGGTCCCGCAGCGCCGACCGGTGCTCCGGCTCGGAGCGCAGCACGAGCCGGAACAGCACCTCCGCGGCGCCGGTCAGCAGCAGCCAGGTGCCGGCGATCAGCGCCACCCGCCGTGCCTCGCGGCGGGTCGCCCGCACGGGGAACGACCGGCGCTGCAGGGCCAGCCAGATCGCTGCACCCAGCACCAGAACGGTCGGGATCACGTCCACGCGGTGCGCCAGGTGCAGCACCGCGGAGACGGCCAGCACGGCGAGGGTGCCGCCCCACGCGATCGAGTGCCCCCGGCGCAGGCCCCGCGACGTGCCGAGCATCACCACGGCCGCGAGCACCAGCGACGGACGGGCTACGTGCGGGCGGGCGTTCCAGGCCACCTGACCGAGCACCGCGACCGGCTGCCAGAGGTGCGGACGCGCAGCGGAGATCAGCGTGATCACCGCGAGCGCGAGGATCGCGCGGGACGCGACCGTCCGGACGCGCACCTGACGGCGGTGCCGGGCGAGGGCCTCCATCCGGTCGTCCGTGGCCACCCGCCCGGCCCCTCGGGAGCCTGCTGTCGCCGCCGTCGCCACGGCCCCAGTCTCGCACCGACCCGGCCGTCGCATGAGGCAGGATCGGCCCGGTGAGGAGCGACGCCGACCCCGTGCTGCCGCCGGACGTGCTGCACGAGCTCGGTCAGGGGGGCGACTTCCTCGGGTCCTGGTGGACGGCGGTGGGGCTCGCCGTGCTGACGGCGGTGCTGGTCACGGTCGCGGTCCGCCGTCGGCGCCCGCGTCCCGGGCGGTGGCGTCGGCGCGTCTGGCCCGCCTGGACGGCGGCGGTGACCACCCTGGTGCTGTGCCTGGCGATCGCCACCAACGTGGTGGTCGGGTACATGCCGAGCGTGGCGGCGGCGCGCGTGACCTTGGCGGGCTGGGGCATCGGGCACGCGCACGCCCTGCCGCACGGCATCCCCGTCGCCAACGCGGCGTCCGTGGCGACCGGAGCGACGCAGCCCGTCACCATCCCGGCGCCGCCGGAGCTGCGGATGGGCACCGCACCGAGCTGGGTGTACACGCCGCCGGGGTACGCGGAGAGCGCCGACCGGTACCCGGTGGTCTACCTGGTCCACGGCAGCCCCGGGCACGCCGGCGACTGGTTCGCGGCGGGCAACGTCGGGCACGCGATGGACACGCTGCTGGCGCACGGGCTGGTGCAGCCGATGATCGTCGTCTCGGTCGACGTCAACGGCACCGGCCCCGGCGCCCGGGACACCGAGTGCCTCGACTCGACCACCGGCGGAGCGCTCGTCGAGACGTACCTGACCACCGTCGTGATCCCGTACGTCGACACCCACCTGCGCACGGTGGCCGACCGCACCGGCCGGGCCTTCGGCGGCTTCTCCTCCGGCGGGTACTGCGCCCTCGACCAGGTGCTGCGCCACACCGGGCTGTACAGCACGCTGCTGGCGATGGCGCCCTACGGCGACCCGGGCACCGGCGGCACGGCGATGCTGGCCACCGGTGCCGAGTGGGCGACGCACCACGTGACGGCGTACGCGCCCACCATCCCGCTGCCCCACCCGGTCGCCGCCTTCGTCGCCGTCGCGGGTGCGGACCACGGCCAGGACTCCCGGGACGCCCGCACCATCGCCGCCACGCTGCGCCAGCGCGGCCAGGACGTGGTGCTGCACGTCGCCCGCGGGGACGTGCACACGTGGAACATGGCCCGCGCGACGCTGCCGTACGCGCTGGTGTTCGCCTCGCACCACCTGAGCGGCGCCTGAGCTCTCATGGCGCCCGCACAGGATCCGTGCGCACCATGAGGCGGTGAACCCCGGCCGGGCCCCGTCCGTGGTGAGCTCCGTGCGGTCCCCGATCAGCCGGCTCGCCGACCCGCCGAGGCTGCTGCGCGCCCGCTGGCCGGTGGCCGTGGCGGCGGGGCTCACCGCCGCAGGGGTGGTGCTGGGCCGCCGGTCGGGCACCTGGGACCGGCGCTGGACGATCGGTGCCGGCGGCGCGCTGGCGCTGACCACGGCGCTCGCGGTCAACCGGTACGTCGGCTACGTGCCGACCCCGGGCGCCGTCGGCATGTACCTGGCCAGCTGGTCGGCGCGGCTGCGCCGGAGCACGCCGCCGCCGGGCAGCGTCCGCACGTGGCGGCAGGCCGAGGACGGCTCCGGACGGGTGCTCGCGGCACAGGTGCCGGTACCGCGCGAGCTGCGCCTGCCCGCCTCGATCACGTGGGTGTGGACCCCGCCGGGCTACGACGACGAGCCGGAGCGCCGGTACCCGCTCCTGCTGATGCTGCACGGCACCCCGGGGTCGTCCGCCGACTGGTTCGCGGCGGCGGAGGTCCCCCGGCTGCTCGACGAGCTCGTCTCGTCCGGGAAGATCCCGCCGGTGGTCGCCGTCGCGCCGGACCTCAACGGCACCGGCGTGTCGTGGCTCGACACGGAGGGCCTGGACTCGACCACCGGCGGCGCCCAGATCGAGACCTTCCTGTGGCAGGTGCTGCTGCCGTGGGTGGAGCAGCACCTGCGGGTGAGCGACGACCGGCGGCGCCGGATGCTCGCCGGGTTCTCGGCCGGCGGCTTCGCCGCCCTCGACCAGGGGCTGCGGCACCCGGAGCTGTTCGCCACGCTGCTGACCTTCGAGCCGTACGGCGATCCCGGTCTGGGCGGGCGGCTGATGCTGCGGACGCCGCAGGAGTGGGCGGAGCACGACGTGTCGTCGTACGTCGGCGACGTGCCGCTGCCGCCGGACCTCGGCGTGTTCGTCGACATCGCCGGCCATGCCCGTGGACGCACCAACGGTCAGGTCGCCCGCTCGATCGCCGGGGTGCTGCGGGCGCGCGGCGCGCAGGTGCTGGTGCGCAACGAGCCGGGGCACGACCACACCTGGGTGATGGCCCGGCACGGGCTGCCGCACGCCCTGGCGTTCGCCGCCTCCCGGCTGCCGTCCGACGAGCACAGGCTCGCCCCCGACCAGGCGCCGCGCCCTCGACGAGGGTCGGTGCGGCCGGCCCGCGAGCCCGTACCACCGCCGACGAGCGCGCCCGACGCGGCCTGAGCCCGCCCGCAAGGCGCCGCAGCCCCGTCGCAGTCGCCTACAGCGCGAGCGTCCGCCGCAGGTTGCGGACCGCCTCCCGGCCGGCGCGGTTGGCCCCGACCGTCGACGCGCTCGGCCCGTACCCGACCAGCTGGACGCGCGGGTCCGCCACCACCTGCGTGCCGTCCATCACGATCCCGCCGCCCGGCGCCCGCAGCCCCAGCGGCGCCAGGTGGTCCAGCGACGCGCGGAACCCGGTCGCCCACAGCAGCGTGCGGGCCGGCACGTGGGCCGGGCCGGTGACCCAGCCGTCGCCGGCCTCGTCCGGGTGGTCCCACTCGACGCCGTCCGGGACGATCCGGTCGAACATCGGCCGGGCGCGCAGCACGCCGGACTCGATGCCGGCGCGGTAGGCGGCCGTCAGCGGCAGCCCGGTGACGCTGACCACGCTCGCCGGCGGCAGGCCCGCCCGGGTGCGGGCGTCCACCTGGGACACCGACTCGCGACCGTGCTCGGGGGTGAACTCGGCGTCGATCCACTGCGGGGGCCGCCGGGTGACCCACGTCGTCGGGGTGAGCGGGGCGATCAGCAGCAGCAGCTGCACCGCCGAGGTACCGGCGCCGACCACCACCACCGGCCCGTCGGCCAGCTCCTCCGGCGTGCGGAAGTCGCGGGTGTGCAGCTGCCGTCCGGCGAACGTCGACCGCCCGGGGTACGCCGGCCAGAACGGCTTCTGCCACGTCCCGGAGGCGTTGACCAGGCCGCGGGCGCGCCAGACGACCTGCGCGTCGGACCCGTCGAGCACCCGGCTCCGGACCAGCAGCCGACCGCCGCCGTCGTCGGCCACCCGCTCCACGCGTACGGGACGCTGCACCTGAAGGTCGTACGCGTCCTCGTACTGCGCGAAGTAGTACGGCACCGCCTGCGCCGCCGGCTCGGACTCGTCCGGCACGTGCAGCGGCATGCCGGGCAGCTCGTGCACCCGGTGCGCCGCCGCCATGGTCAGCGCCGGCCACCGGTGCTGCCAGGCACCGCCCGCGCGCGGGTTGTCGTCGAGCACCACGAACGTCGCCCGCGCCTGCTCCCAGCCGCGTGAGCCGACCGCGACCAGGCCGGTGCGGCGCAGGTGGTAGGCCGCCGACAGCCCCGCCTGCCCGGCACCCACCACCACGACGTCCACGTCGACGGTGCGGGGTCCCGCAGGCGGCCCGGGACGCCGTGACCGGCGCGACCCGGACGGCGGGGCGGGCGTGGACTCCATCGCCCGCCCACGGTAACCCAGCCCCCGGCGCCCCTGCCGTCCGCGCGCGCCCCGTGATGGGATCGCCCCATGCACCCCGAGCAGCTGACCGGTCCCCTGCCGGCAGCCACCGCCGCCCGGGTGCGCGCGCTCGCGGCCCGCGCCGAGGCGGCGGACGGCATCGCGCCGCTGTCCGAGGAGCCCCTGCTGCGCCTGACCGACCCGGAGGCGCCCGTCCGGCACCTGCTGGTGCACGAGCCCGGCGTCCCCGAGCTCCACGGGTACGCGCAGCTGGCCCTGGACGACGGGGCCGCGCCGCTGGTCGAGCTGGTGGTGGACCCGCCGTCCCGCGGCCACGGGGTCGGCCGCGAGCTGCTCGCCGCCGCGCACCGCATCGCCGGTCGGCCGCCGCTGGTGTGGGCGCACGGGGACCTGCCCGCGGCTCGGGCCCTGGCGACAGCGGCGGGACTGGTGCCGGTGGAGCAGCTGTGGCGGATGCGCGCCGCGCTACCTGTCCCGCCGCCCGCGCCGGCGCTGCCGGACGGTGTCCGCGTGCGGGTCTTCGTGCCCGGTCAGGACGAGGACGCCCTGGTCAGGCTCAATGCGCGGGCGTTCGCCGACCACCCCGACCAGGGCCGCTGGACCCGTCACGACGTGCTGGCACGGGAGGCGGAGCCGTGGTTCGACCCGGCCGGGCTGCTGCTGCTCGAACGTGCCGGGGCGCCGATCGGATTCGTCTGGACCAAGGTGCACCCCGCCGGTGACCTCGAGCCGGGACCGGTCGGGGAGCTGTACGTGGTGGGCGTCGACCCGGACGCGCAGGGCGCGGGCCTCGGCGGCGTGCTCACGGCGCTGGGCCTGCGGGTGCTGGCCGAGCGCGGGCTGACCGCCGTGGTGCTGTGGACGTCCGGGGACAACGACCGGGCGGTGCGCACCTACCGGCGCGCCGGTTTCGAGCCGGTGGTGGTCGACGTGCGGTACGGACCGAGCCCGACGGCCGACGACACCGCACCGGACGTCACCGGACCCGCCGCACCCCCGGCCTAGCCGAGCCCACCGGACCGGACCCGCGCGAGGGTGCCACGATGGGCGCATGAGCGACGCGACCGTGCTCCAGAACTCCTTGGCGGCCACCATCGCCGAGCACCTGGACACCTCCGCCATGCCGGTGGTCCCGGTGGACGCCACCCCGCTGCCGGAGGGCCGGTTCCTCGACCGGGAGCTGTCCTGGCTGGCGTTCAACCAGCGGGTGCTGGAGCTGGCCGAGGACCCGAGCGTGCCGCTGCTGGAGCGGGTGCGGTACCTGGCGATCTTCGCGTCCAACCTCGACGAGTTCTTCATGGTGCGGGTGGCCGGCCTCAAGCGCCGCATCGCCACCGGCATCGCCGTCACGGCCGCCTCCGGCCTGTCCCCGCGGCAGGTGCTCGAGGCGATCAGCGAGCGCGCGCACACGTTGATGACCCGGCACGCGCAGGTGTTCGTCCAGCAGGTGCAGCCGGCGCTGGCGGCCGAGGGCATCACCATCGTCCGCTGGGACGACCTGGGCGAGGCCGAGCAGGACCGGCTGCACAAGTACTTCCGACGGCAGATCTTCCCCGTGCTGACCCCGCTGGCGGTGGACCCGGCGCACCCCTTCCCGTACATCTCCGGGCTGTCGCTCAACCTGGCCGTCTCGGTGGTGAACCCGACCAGCGGCAAGGAGCACTTCGCCCGCGTCAAGGTACCGCCGCTGCTGCCCCGGTACGTCGCGGTCGACGCCTCCGGCCGGCCGAGCGCCCCGGACCTGCAGACCGCCGCGGTGGAGAAGGGCCCCACCAGCTTCGTGCCGGTCGAGGACGTCATCGCCCAGCACCTGGACTACCTGTTCCCCGGCATGGAGATCCAGGAGTTCCACACCTTCCGCGTCACCCGCAACGAGGACGTGGAGGTCGAGGAGGACGACGCCGAGAACCTGCTCAAGGCGATGGAGAAGGAGCTGCTCCGGCGCCGGTTCGGCCCGCCGGTGCGGCTCGAGCTCGCCGCCGGCACCAGCGCACGCGTGCGCAAGCTCCTGGTGCGCGAGCTGGCGATGTCCGAGGAAGACGTCTACGAGCTGCCCGCCCCGCTGGACGCCACCGGCCTGAACCTGATCGCGGACCTGGACAGGTCGTCCCTGCACTTCCCGACGTACGTGCCGACCACCCACCGGCACCTGGCGGAGGTCGAGTCGGCGACGCCGACGGACATCTTCGCGGCGATCCGCGCGCGGGACATCCTGCTGCACCACCCGTACGACTCGTTCTCCACGTCGGTCCAGGCCTTCCTCGAGCAGGCCGCCGCCGACCCGCAGGTGCTGGCGATCAAGCAGACGCTGTACCGGACGTCGGGCGACTCGCCCATCGTCGACGCGCTGATCGACGCCGCCGAGGCCGGCAAGCAGGTCTTGGCGCTGGTGGAGATCAAGGCCCGGTTCGACGAGCAGAACAACATCTCCTGGGCGCGCAAGCTCGAGCAGGCGGGCGTACACGTGGTGTACGGCATCGTCGGGCTGAAGACGCACTGCAAGCTGTCGCTGGTGGTCCGGCAGGAGAGCGACGGCCTGCGCCGGTACAGCCACGTCGGCACCGGCAACTACCACCCCAAGACGGCGCGCCTGTACACCGACCTTGGCCTGCTGACGTGCGACCCGGAGGTGGGCCAGGACCTGACCCGCCTGTTCAACCAGCTGTCCGGCTACGCCCCGAAGTCGCGGTTCCACCGGCTGCTGGTCGCGCCCCGCTCGGTGCGCGCCGGGCTGATCGAGCGGATCGAGCGCGAGGCCGCCTCGGCCCGTGCCGGCCGGACGGCGTGGATCAAGATCAAGGTCAACTCGATGGTGGACGAGGCGACGATCGACGCCCTGTACCGTGCCTCGATGGCCGGCGTGCCGATCGACATCAGCGTGCGCGGCATCTGCGCGCTGCGGCCGGGCGTGCCGGGGCTGTCCGAGACGATCCGGGTGCGCTCGATCCTCGGCCGGTTCCTCGAGCACTCGCGCGTCTTCGCGTTCGCGCACGCCGACGGCACCCCGGAGGACGGGTTCGACTTCGCCGGTCCCGAGGTGTTCATCGGCTCCGCCGACCTGATGCACCGCAACCTCGACCGCCGGGTCGAGGCCCTGGTGCGGGTGGCCGACCCGGACCACGTCGTGGAGCTGCTCGACCTGATCGACCTGCAGATGGGCGACGGCATCTCGTCCTGGCACCTGCTGCCGGACGGCGCGTGGGAACGGCACTCGACCGGTCCCGAGGGGCCGCTGGCCGACGTGCAGGCGGTGCTGATCGCCCGGCAGCGGCGCCGGCCCGGGCTCGGCCAGTGAAGGCAGTCGCTGCGCCGGTCGTCGTCGAGGCGGCCGGCGCGCTCGTGTGGCGGGTGCGTCGCGGCAGGCTGCAGGTGGCGCTGGTGCACCGGCCCCGGTACCGCGACTGGTCGTGGCCCAAGGGCAAGCTGGAGGCCGACGAGACGGCGGTGGAGGCCGCCGCCCGCGAGGTGGCCGAGGAGATCGCGCAGGACGTGGTGCTCGGCATGCCGCTGCCGCCGCAGGAGTACAAGCTGCGCGACGGCCGCATCAAGCGGGTGCACTACTGGGCGGCGCAGGTGGCCGGGCGCTCGGACGCCCCGGCGGTGCACGCGCGGGAGCCGGTGCCGCCGGCCGCCCGCGCGGAGATCAACGACGTGCGGTGGTTCGACGCCCCGGACGCGGCCCGGCAGCTGACGCGGTCGTCCAACATGGCGCCCCTCGACGCCCTGATCGACTCCTACGCCAAGCGCCGGCTGGACACGCGCGCGGTGGTGGTGGTGCGGCACGGGTCGGCCCGCAAGCGGGCCGGGTGGACCGGGACGGAGGCCGACCGGCCCCTGACGCCGGACGGCGTACGGCAGTCGGAGCACCTGGTGCCGCTGCTGTCCGCCTTCGGGGTCACCGGCATCGTGTCCAGCGAGTGGCTGCGCTGCGCGGCCACCGTGCGGCCGTACGCGCAGGCAGCCGGCATCCCGGTGCGGACGTCGCCGGTGCTCACCGAGGCGGGCCACCACACCAGCCCCGGCCTGGTGGCTGCCGAGGTGGCCGATCTGGTGCGTGGCCGCCACGACGTCGCGCTGTGCACCCACCGGCCGGTGCTCGCCACGGTGATGGACGTGCTCGCCGAGCACTCCCGGCGCGAGGTGGCCGACGGCCTGCCGGCGCAGGACCCCTTCCTGCACCCCGGGGAGATCCTGGTCGCGCACGTGGCGGACACGGCGCCGGGACCTCGCGTGGTGGCGACGGAGCGGCACCGGCACGTCTGACGCGCGGGTCCACGGCCCAGCGGGCGCTGTCTGCCCCAGCGGGCGTCAGCCGATCAGCGGCCGCAGCAGCACGTAGCAGAGGGCCGCCACGGCGGCGGCGGCCGGGATGGTGAGCACCCAGGCGACGGCGATGTTGCCGGCGACGCCCCAGCGCACGGCGGACAGCCGCTTGGTGGCGCCGACGCCCATGATCGCCGAGGTGATGGTGTGGGTGGTGGACACCGGGGCGTGCAGCGCGAACGCGTTGACGTACAGCACCACGGCCGAGACGGACTCGGCGACGAACCCGCGCGCGGGGTCGAGCTCGATGATCCGCCGACCGAGGGTCCGCATGATGCGCCAGCCGCCGGAGTACGTGCCGGCCGAGATGGCACCGGCCGCGGCGAGCTTGACCCACACCGGGATGCCGGTGTGCGGGTTGGCCCACCCGACGCTGATCAGCGCCAGGTAGATCACGCCCATCGTCTTCTGCGCGTCCTGCAGGCCGTGGCCCAGGGCCATCGCCGCCGCCGAGATCGTCTGCGCCAGCCGGAACCGGCGCAGCGTGCGCGCCGGGGGACGCCGCCGGACCGCCCACAGCACGCCGACCATCACCGCGAAGCCGAGCACGAAGCCCAGCACAGGCGACACGATCATCGGCAGCACGACCTTGTTCTCGATCGCCTTGCCGTAGACGCCGAACCCGGCCGCGAGCCCGGCGCCGACGAGCCCGCCGATGATCGAGTGCGTCGACGACGACGGCAGCCCCAGCCACCACGTGATGAGGTTCCAGGCGATCGCCCCGATCAGGGCGCACACCACCACCACCAGCGCGTCGTGCGAGGACGCGTCCTTCAGGTCGACGATCGACTTGGCGATCGTCTCCGCGACGCCGGTGCCCAGCAGGGCGCCCGCGAAGTTCATCACCGCCGCCATGATCAGCGCGACGCGCGGCGTCAGCGCCCGGGTGGACACCGACGTGGCGATCGCGTTCGCTGCGTCGTGGAAGCCGTTGGTGAAGTCGAACCCCAGGGCGAACGCGACGACGACGACGACGAGCACGGCCTCCACGGCGGCTCAGGACTCCTTGACGGCGATGGTCTCGATGGTGTTCGCCACCCGCTCGAACGCGTCGGCCGCGTCCTCGAGCTTCTCCACGATCTCCTTGAGCTTCATCAGCAGGATCGGGTCGGAGATCTCCTCGAACATCTGCGCCAGCAGCTTGCGGTGCGCCTTGTCCGCCTGGTTCTCCAGCCGGTTGATCTCCACGACGTACTCCGACAGGGAGCTCATGGACCGCAGCCGCGGCATCGCCTCGGCGGTGAGCTCGGCGGCGCGCTGCAGCGCCTGCACCTGGTCGGCCACGCGGGGCGGCAGGCCCTCGATCTTGTAGAGGACGACGAGGTCGGCGGCCTCCTCCATGAAGTCCATGCAGTCGTCCAGGCCGGAGGCGAGCGTGTAGATGTCGTCCCGGTCGAACGGCGTGATGAACGTGAGGTTCAGCTGCCGCATGATCGTGTGCGTCGCCTCGTCTGCCTGGTGCTCCGCCTCGGCGAAGCGCTTGCCGATCTCCTTGCGGGTGGCGCGATCGGCGCCGAGCATCTCGCCCAGCAGGTTCGCACCCGTCACCAGGTGCTGGGCCTGGGCGGCGAAGAGGTCGTAGTACGAGTTCTCGCGCGGTGTCAGGCGCAGGCGCACGGCAGGCTCCGGTCGAGGAATGGGGTGCCCGGGCGAGCCGCTCGGACGTCCGACAGCCTAACGGCACCCGACCGGGACATGGACGCCGGGTGTCTGGTACGTGCAGGTGATGTGCGCGGGCGAGCGGCCGTGGGCGCGGCAGGTTGGCCTGCCGGAGGAGTGGGTGCGTCGGGCCGCAGAGCGCCTCTCGGCGCGTGGCCGCTCGAAGCGGCGAAAAGTGGAGCCCGGGGCTACCGCGACCCGACGCCCGTCCATCTTAGGCACGCGTCCGGACGGGTCGCCGGGCCGGCCCGTCAGTCGAGCGTGCCGGCCCGCCAGGAGCGCGCGTCGTCGGCCAGCTCGTCGGCCGTCCGGAGCAGGGCGGACGCGCCGTGCGTCTGCCGCGCGGCCGCATCCGGGTCGGCCTGGTCCAGGTGGTCGGCGTCGAGGGCGGCGCCCGCGGCGAGCACCCGGCAGAACGCCGCCGCCCGCTCCAGCGCCACCGCGAGGTCGCCGGAGTACACGCCGCCGAGCACCTCGTCGGCCGCGCGCCGCACGTCCTGCGGCCCCGGCGGCGTGACCACGCCGGCCACCGCGTCCTGCACCGGCGCCACCGCCATGCCCTGCCGGTACCGGTCGGCCACCGTCCCGGGGTCCCGGCGCACCCACTCGCGCAGCACGTAGAGCCGCCACAGCGCCCCCGGCAGCGTCCCCGCCGGGCTGTGCGACCACAGGTCGGCCACCACGTCGAGGCCCTCGGTCTCCACCAGGGCGGTCAGCCGGGCCAGCACCTGCGGGTCCTCGCTGGCGCGGCCGCGGTGCACCAGCAGCTGCGCCGTGGTGTGGGCCACCTCCTCGCGCAGGCGCTCGTCCGACGGGTCGGCCAGCCCGTCGGTGGAGGCGGGGTCGACCAGCACCGGCCGGTGGTGGCGGGGGGCACCGGGGCCGGTCGGTCCGTTGCGGTTGTCGTCGGGCACGGCGCCGATCATCCCTCGCGCAGAGCCGCCCTGCCCGCGCCGGTCGTCGTCGCCCGACGCACCGGCTCGGCGTGCGCATGCGCAGATGCGGACGGAGGGTGAAGGTCACAACGCCACGACCGCAGGGGGTCCCCACATGTCCAGCCCGAGCGACCGCCCACGTCCTGCCCACCACAAGGCCGCCATCGGGCTGGCCGTCGCGGCGGCGATCGGCGGCTTCCTGTTCGGGTTCGACAGCTCGGTGATCAACGGCGCCGTGCAGTCCGTCACCGCGCACTTCCACCTCGGCGGGGTGGTGACCGGCCTGGTCGTGGCCGTGGCGCTGCTCGGTTCGGCGCTCGGCGCGTGGCTCGGTGGGCGGCTGTCCGACCACTGGGGCCGTACCCGCGTGATGTTGCTGGGCGCGGTGCTGTTCTTCGCCTCCTCGATCCTGTCGGGGCTGGCCGTCACCCCCTGGGACCTGGCGCTGTGGCGGGTGCTGGCCGGTGTCGGCATCGGCATCGCGTCGGTGATCGCCCCGGCGTACATCGCCGAGATCTCCCCCGCTGGAGTGCGCGGCCGGCTCGGCTCGCTGCAGCAGCTCGCCATCACGCTCGGCATCTTCGCCGCGCTGCTGTCCGACCAGCTGCTCGCGACGTCCGCCGGCGGCGCCTCGCACGACCTGTGGCTCGGGTTCCCCGCCTGGCGCTGGATGTTCGGCGTCTGCGCGATCCCGGCGGCCGTGTACGGCTTCCTCGCGCTGCGGCTGCCGGAGTCGCCGCGCTACCTGGTGGCGCAGGGCCGGCACGACGAGGCGCGCGAGGTGCTCGCCAGCGTGCTCGGTCCGGACGAGGACGCCGGGCGCCGGGTGGACCTGATCCGGGAGACGATCCGGGCGGACCGGAAGGCCGAGCAGCGGGTCACCCTGCGCGGGCCGGTGCTGGGCCTGCTCGGCGTGGTGTGGGTGGGCATCCTGCTGTCGGTCTTCCAGCAGTTCGTCGGGATCAACGTGATCTTCTACTACTCGACGACGCTGTGGCAGGCCGTCGGGTTCGGCGAGCAGCAGTCGTTCCTGTTCTCGACGCTGACCAGCGTGACCAACGTGCTGGTCACCCTGATCGCCATCGCGCTGGTGGACAGGCTCGGCCGGCGTCCCCTGCTGCTGGTCGGGTCCGCCGGCATGGCGGCGATGCTCGGCCTGATGGCCCTGGCGTTCGCCCACTCCGGCGGCAGCGCGCAGCACGTCACGCTGTCCCACGGCTGGGGCGTGACGGCGCTGGTGGCCGCGAACGCCTTCGTCGTCTTCTTCGGCGCGACGTGGGGCCCGCTGGTGTGGGTGCTGCTCGGCGAGATGTTCCCCAACCGCATCCGTGCGGCGGCCCTCGGCGTGGCCGCCTCGGCGCAGTGGCTGGCCAACTTCGCCATCACGGTCAGCTTCCCGCAGCTGCTGGCGCAGTTCGGGCCCAGCGTGCCGTACGTGCTGTACGCGGTGTTCGCGGCTGTGTCGTTCGTGTTCGTGCTGGTGCGCGTCCCGGAGACGAAGGGCGTCCAGCTGGAGGACATGGAGTCGCTGCACACGTCGCGGCAGGAGTCGCGCGCGCACAGCGCGGCAGCCCGGGCGTAGGGCAGCCGCAGCGGGCGGTCGGGGCGGTCAGCCCATCCAGGTGGTGCGCCGGCGGGCGACCTTGGCCAGCGCGGCGACCCGCGCCTCGTCCAGCACCGGCTCCATCCGCCGGAAGACGGCGGGCACGTCGCTGCGCGGCACGGCGAGCGGGTCGCTGGGGCTGGTGGCGGCGACGTCCAGGTCCAGCTCGCCCTGCAGCACCAGCACGCCGCGCACGTGGATCTGCGCGCAGCCGGCCGCCATCAGCCGGTCCTGCGTGCGGGCTGCCTCGAGCCGGCAGTCGCGCAGGTAGGCGACAGGCTGACCGGACACGGTCACCGTGCGGCCGCGCGCGCGGACGCGCTCGCCGGGGTGCCGGCGCTCGGTGACGGTGAACAGGCCGCCGGGGCCGATCAGCAGGTGCTCGACGAGGCTGCCCTGGCGGCCCAGCGGCACGTCGTGCACCGTCTCCCAGCCCTCCTCGGCCAGGCGGTCCAGACGCTGCGCGACGGAGCTGCCGCGCTGCGCGGCCGAACCGGTGGCGAGCACGCTCTTGCCGAGCCACTCCTCGATCGCGGCGTCCAGCCGGCGCAGGTCCTCCTGCGCACGGACGCTGGTCGCGGGGAGCACCAGCTCGGTGACGTCGGCCCGCAGGAACTCCTGGGCGGCCCGGCGCAGCTCGTTCTCCATGCCCGGGTCCGCGGCGACGACCTCGCCGGACTGCAGGTCGACCGAGCCGACCGGACGGCCGCTGTCCTGGGTGACGTACAGACGGTCCGCGCCGTAGCGGCGCCAGCGGCGCACGGTCAGCAGATCATCCACGACCTGATTATCGGCATCACGCAGCCTGTGCGTGAGGTGGGAGGACCGGCGCGTCCGGCACCGGATGTGCTGTTCCGCACACCCGGTGCCGCCTCACCCGGGACCTCAGCCCTGCGTGGGCTCGAACGTCAGGCTGACCGAGTTCATGCAGTAGCGGTCACCCGTCGGCGTCTGGGGCGCGTCGTCGAACACGTGGCCCAGGTGCGAGCCGCACCGCGCGCACCGCACCTCGGTCCGCACCATCCCGAGGGTCCGGTCCGTCAGCAGCTCCACGCGGTCACCGGCGAGCGGTGAGAAGAAGCTCGGCCAGCCGCAGTGCGAGTCGAACTTGGTGTCGGAGCGGAACAGCTCCGCACCGCACGCCCGGCACCGGTACACACCCTCGCGGTGCTCGTCGAGCAGGGCGCCGGTCCACGGCCGCTCGGTCGCGGCCTGCCGCAGCACGGCGAACTCCTGGGGCTCCAGCTCCAGCCGCCACTCCTGCTCGCTCTTGTCCACCTGGTAGGTCATCACGCCTCCTTCGCGTCAGCCCGTGCAACACCCGGCCGCACCGTGGCGTTCCCCGCCGCGGGTGTCCGCGGTTATCGCCCGGTGGCGGGACCACGCCATACCCTGTCCACAGGTGCCCCGCCGGGCGCCCCCCGCCGTCCCGCGAGGTCCCCGTGCCACGAGCAGCCCGACGACGCTCGAGCCTGACCCGATACTTCGTCGTGGTCAGCCTCGTCGCCACCACGCTGCTGGGCTGTGCCCTCGTGTGGGTGTCCTCGTCCGTGATGCGGCACCAGGCGGTGCGGCTCGGCACGGTGACGGCGTCGTCCGTCGGCTCGTACGCGGTCGCACCGCTCAACGCGGAGATGTTCCGCACCGGCATCCTCGACGACGGCCAGCGCGCCGCCGTCACCGCCGCGACCTCGGGGTTCAAGGACAAGCTGGTCGAGCTGCGGCTGTGGAGCATCGACGGCCGGCTGATGTACTCGACCGCCCGCAACACCACCACCGGGCTGCCGGACAACACCCGGTTCGAGCGGATGCGGGCCTCCGGCGAGCCGGACGCGCAGATCGTCACCGACGTGCGACGGGTGCCCGGGGGCTCGGCGCTCGCCTCGACCGAGCAGCCGGTGCTGGACGTGTACGTCCCCGTGCGCGCCGGTGACACCAGCGACCCGACCACCAGCGTCGGCGTGCAGCCCAAGGACGCGATCATCGGCGCGGCCGAGGTGATGATCGACCAGACGGTGTCGCAGCAGTCGCTCGCCGACGCCGTGCGCACCGTCACGTACGTCGTCGTCGGCGGTCTGGTGCTGCTGTGGCTGCTGCTGTTCCGCACCGTGCACTCGACGTCGAAGCGGCTGCACAACACCGCGCTGGAGAACGCCCGCCTGGCGCTGCTCGACTCGCTGACCGGCCTGCCCAACCGGCGGCTGCTGGCGGACCGGATGCGCCGCGGCATCCAGCAGGCCCGTGACGAGGGCACCCGCGTCGGCCTGGTGCTGCTGGACATCGACCGGTTCAAGGAGATCAACGACACCCTGGGCCACGACCGCGGCGACGAGCTGCTCGAGCTGGTGGCCGAGCGGCTGCGGCACTCCCTGCGCGACGAGGACGTGGTGGCCCGGCTGGGCGGCGACGAGTTCGCGATCCTGCTGCCGGACGTGCGGACGGTCGAGAACGCGGCGCGCCTGGCCCACCGCGTCCGCGACGTGTTCGGCGCCCCGTTCCGGCTGGGCGGGATGGAGCTGCACGTCGAGACCTCGATCGGCGTCGCGTGCCTGCCCGACCACGCCGACGACGCCTCGTCCCTGATGCGGACCGCCGACGTGGCGATGTACGCCGCCAAGACGCACCGCACCGGCGTCGAGGTGTACGACGCCGACGACGACCACTCGTCCCCCGCCCGGCTGATCCTGCTCGGCGACCTGCACCGGGCCCTCGAGCAGGCCGAGTCCGGGGCGTCCACCGAGCTCGAGATGCACTACCAGCCGAAGATCGACCTGGCGTCCGGCCGGACGGTCGGCCTGGAGGCGCTGATCCGCTGGCGGCACCCGGAGCACGGGCTGCTGCTGCCGAGCTCGTTCATCCCGCTCGCCGAGCAGTCGGGGCTGATCCACGTGGTCACCCGGTTCGCCCTCGAGGAGTCGATCCGGCAGCTCGCGGCCTGGAACGGGCAGGGCTCCACCACGCCGGTCGCGGTCAACCTGTCGGCGCACGACGTCGCGACGGACCACGTCGTGGACCTGATCGAGACGCTGCTGCAGCGGTACCACGTGCCGGTCGGACAGCTCGAGGTGGAGATCACCGAGACGGCCCTCGTCTCCGACCGGTCCCGGGTGATCCCGGTGCTGCAGCGGCTGGCCGGGATGGGCGTCCGTGTGGCGATCGACGACTTCGGCATCGGCAACACGTCGATCTCCCAGCTGCGGGACCTGCCGGTGGACCAGCTGAAGATCGACCGCCTGTTCATCGCGGACCTGCGGGACGACACCCGCGAGGGCTCGCAGGTGGTGGTGCAGGCGATGGTGGACCTGGCCCACTCCTTCGGCCTGCGGGTGGTCGCGGAGGGCGTCGAGGACGAGTCGACGTCGACGATCCTCGCCCGCCTCGGTGTGGACGAGGCGCAGGGCTTCTTCTACGCCAGGCCCGCGGCGCCGACCGAGCTGCCCGTGCAGGTGCGGCTGCCGGGCCAGCGCGTCCGGAGCGGCCGGGGCCGACGACCCGCCGCCTCCCGGCCTGCCTGACCCCGCCACGCGGACGCCGCGGCCCGGTCGACTGCCTCGGCCGTCCGGCCGGTAGGCCGCGCCGTGCCGGTGGTCGATCTGCGACGGTTATGACCCTTTTGACCGGTGCCGGAGCGCCGTCGACCGCCCGATAGAGTGAAACCCCGGCCGAAGTACTCAAGAACCGCGCAGCGCGGGTCGATAGGGATCGACGACCGGACGTGTCGCACGTCGATGCCCGCCTTCGAGGAGACCCGCTCGCGATGGACGAACTGCTCCAGGAGATGATCGACCCCGAGCCGCCGCGCCGTGACGGTGCGCGCCGGTGGCGGCTCTGGACGACCATCGGGGTCTTCACCCTGGTCGGCGTCGGGGTCACGTCGCTCACCACGAGCGCGGTGTTCACGGACACGGACTCCGTCGCGGGCGACCTGCTCTCCGGGACCGTCGTCGTCACCCTGGACCCGACGGACCCCACCTCGACGCTGGCGCTCAACGCCGGCAACGTGGCGCCCGGCGACGTCGTCAACGCACCGCTCGTCGTGACGAACTCCGGCTCGCTGGCCCTGCGGTACGCCGTCTCCTACTGGTCCGAGAACACGACGCAGAACCCGCCGACCGGGGCCGGTGACCTGCGCAACATGCTGTCGCTGTCGATCCTGCCCCTGGGCGCCAACGCCAGCTGTGCCGCGGTGCCGGCGAGCACGACGCCGCTGGGCTCCGTGGCCACCCTCGGCACCGTCGCGATCAGCGACGCCACAGCGGCGAAGATCGTCGGCGACCCCGCCACCGGTGCGCAGACCGGCGACCGGGACCTGTCGGCCGGTACGCAGGGCGGGAACAGCGAGACGCTCTGCGTCCGCCTGACCTTCGACAAGAGCGCCACCAACATCTACCAGGCGACCAGCGCCAAGCTGCACCTTCGGATCGACTCCGAGCAGACCGTCAACAACTGATCTGGATGACGCAGCTCACCGGCGCGGAGGAGTCGGCGTTCGTCGATCGACGAGTGCCCACCCCTGTTGCGATCCGGCGGCGGCGGCGGTCCCACCGACCGCGCTGGCGGGTGGCGGTCTCGGCGGTCCTGTGGACGGTGGTGGTGCTCGGCACGGTGGCGTACGCGACCACCCTGGCGGTGCCGCTGTCGTTCCAGCTGCAGGGTCAGCGACTGCTCATCGTCACCTCGGGCTCCATGGCGCCGACGTTCGTGGCCGGTGACGTCGTGGTGCTCAAGGCGATCACCGACGAGTCGCAGCTCAAGGTCGACCAGGTGGTGACGTTCCGACCGGTGGGCAGCCAGACGCTGGTGACCCACCGGATCGTCGAGCTGCACAAGCTGCCGGCGATGACGCAGACGGCGGGTGGTCGAGCGGTCCCCCGGTTGGACTCCAACGGCAACCCGATCCTGCAGCCCTACATCATCACGCAGGGCGATGCGAACAAGAGCCCTGACCCCGACGCGACTCCCGTCAGCCGCGTACGAGGCGTGGTGCTGGGCTGGCACCACGGGTGGGGCCGGGTGCTGCTCTGGGCCGGGTCGCCGCAGGGACGTGCGACCATGCTGGTGCCGCCGCTCGTGGCGCTCGGCGTGCTCGAGCTGCTCAGCATCCTCGAGGCCAGGGGTCACGACGGGCACCGCCGTTCCCGAGCGAGAGGGCCGCACGATGAGCTCCTCCTCGACTGAGCCCACGCCGCCGTCGCCGAGCGGGACCACCCCGCCGGGACGCGCTCCTGGCGAGCCCCGTTTCCTCCCGACGGGCCGGACGGGCTGGCTGCGGCTGGTCGTCGTCCTCGCCCTCGCGCTCGCGGCGATCCTCGGACCGCGAGTCGTCGCCACGACGGGCGCGATCTACACGGACAGCGGCAGCGTGAGCGGAGACATCACCGCCACGCCCACCATCCCCTAGCTGTACTGCCCAGGGACGTTGGTTGTTGGAGTGTGACGACACGCGGTAGCGGGTCATGGACGGACGAAGACCTCCGGTCGTGGAGTGGAGCTGCTGAGGTTCCGCTCCCACGACCTGGAGGTCTTCGTGTCCCACGCTAACGCTGCCTTGACGCCCCGTGCCCGGCTGCGGCTGGCGCGCCTGATCGTCGAGGAGGGTTGGCCGATCGCCCTGGCTGCGCGTCGTTACGACGTGTCGTGGCCGACTGCCAAGCGCTGGGCGCAGCGGTACGCCGCGATGGGCGAGGCCGGGATGGGCGACCGCTCGAGCCGTCCGCACCGCGTCGCCAACCGCACCCCGCAGTACCTGGTGCGTCAGGTGGTGCACCTGCGCTGGAAGAAGCGGCTATCACCGATCGCGATCGGTGCGCGGTTGGGGATGCCGGCCTCCACGGTCCACGCCGTCTTGACCCGCTGTCGCCTGAACCGGCTCTCGCACGTGGACGTGCGCACCGGTGAGCCGATCCGCCGCTACGAGCACGACCACCCCGGCGCGATGATCCACGTCGACGTCAAGAAGCTGGGCAACATCCCCGACGGCGGCGGGTGGCGGTTCGTCGGACGAGCCCAAGGCGATCGGCACCGGGCCGCGACGCCCGGCAAGACGAAGAACGCCCACTACAGCCCGAAGATGGGCACGGCGTTCGTGCATACCGTGATCGACGACCACTCCCGGGTCGCCTACGCCGAGATCCACGACGACGAGACCGCCGCCACCGCGATCGGGGTCCTGCGTCGGGCGGTGTCCTGGTTCGCCGCCCGCGGTGTCATCGTCCAACGGGTCCTGTCAGACAACGGATCGGCCTACAAGTCCCACGCCTGGCGCGACGCCTGCACCGACCTCGGCATCACCGCCAAGAAGACCCGCCCCTACCGGCCGCAGACCAACGGCAAGATCGAACGCTTCCACCGCACCATGGCCGCCGACTGGGCCTTCGCCCGGCACTACCCCTCCGAGACCGCCCGCCGGGCCGCCCTGCCAGGATGGCTCCACCAGTACAACCACCACCGGCCCCACTCAGCCATCGGCAAGGTCCCACCCATCACCCGATTGACCAACCTGGCTGGGCAGTACACCTAGCGAAGGTTGCGGGTCCCGCCCGGTCCGCGCCGCCTCCGCACACGGGCGGCAGACGACGGAGGGCGGGACGCCGGCCCTCCACCGGCATCCCGCCCTCCCCGCGCAGCCCCAGTGGCTCAGGCCCCCCGCACCAGCTCCTCCTCGACCGTGCCGACGGCCGCGGCGCCCACCGGCAGGTCCCGCACGTTGCGGCTGCCGAGCAGCACACCGTCCGGGTCGTAGCGCAGCGACACCTCGCGCAGCCGCCGGGCGCCGTCCTCCCCGAACACCCGCAGGGCCCAGTCCGGACCGCTGCCGGCGTGGAAGTTCGGCAGCGCGCCGGGGCGACGCCACGGCGCGAGGCCGTCGACGATGCGCCGGGCGTCGGCGCGGACCAGGTCGGCGATCTCGGGGATGCCGAGGCCGATGGCCAGCACCGTCCACTGCGCGTCGCGGTGGCCGAACACCGACTCCCCGCGCAGCGGGGTGGTGACGGCACCGCCGAGGCGGCGCACCTCGACCATCAGCTGCGTGGTGGCCGCCTGCGGTCCGACCAGGTCCAGCAGCCGGTCGGCGGCGGCGGCGTCGAACGCCTCCAGCAGCAGGTGCGTCTCGACGGCCGGCATCGGGTCCTCGGGGTCGCTGTGCACGATGCCGATCTCGGCGTAGGGCCGCGCGGCGACCAGGTCGACCAGCGGTGCGGCCACCGAGCGGATCGCGCGCAGCAGCTCCTCGCCGACCGCCGGGTCGCCGGTCCACGCGAAGCGGACGGACACGGTGGTGCGGCCGGCGAGCTCCGGGGGGACGCCCGGCATCGCGGGCAGCCGCATGACGGCGATCGACGTGGTGCCCTCGTCGGGAAGCAGCTGCGACCACTGCGCCCACGTGCGCACCACCGCCGGGATGTCCGGGGCGTCGAACCACACGGCGCCTGCGTAGACCTCCGGCTGCTGCACCAGCTCGAGCTCGAGGCCCGTGACGATGCCGAGCGTGCCCTTGCCGCCACGCAGCCCCCAGTACAGGTCGGGGTTCTCCGTGGCCGACGCCCGGCGCAGCACGCCGTCGCCGGTGACCACGTCGAACGAGAGCACGCGGTCGGCCGACAGGCCGTACGTGCGGGCGAGCGGACCGTGACCGCCGCCGGTGAGCAGACCGACCACGCCCACGGACGGTGACGACCCGCACAGCGGCGCGAGGCCGTGCGGCGCGGCGGCCTCGAGGACGGCGGACCAGCGGACGCCTGCGCCGATGCGGGCGACGCGGCTGACCGGGTCCACCATCAGCCCGTCCAGACCCCGGGTGGCGACGAGCACCGCGCCGGCCATCGTGGCCCACGGACCGTGGCCGGTGCTCTGCACGCCGACCGGCACGCCGTGCTCCCCGGCGACGCGCACGGCGGCGGCCACGTCGTGCGCGGTCTGCGCCTCGACGACGGCCAGCGGGGTGAGCCGCGTGCACAGGTTGTAGGTGGCGGTCAGCTCGGCGTAACCGGCCGATCCGGGCAGGTGGACGCGCGAGACGGCAGCGCCCAGCGCGTGGGCGAACGCGCCGGTGGTGTCGAGGGCGACGGACATCGCGGGGACTCTCCTGGGCATCGTGGACGCCGGTCGTTCGGACCGGGTCGCGGCGGACGGGGCACCGGTTCTCGGTGCACGAGTCGTCAGGAGTTGGACTGGGGCTGTCTGATACGTCCCATTCGCGGCTGGATACGGACCTTGGTCCCGGGAAGCGGAATACGGTGGCGAGGCACGGCGTTCAGCGCGATGTTCATGCAAACGCATAGATCGTGAGGCGACCTGACATGCAGTTCGGCATCTTCTCCGTCGGCGACGTCACCACCGACCCGCTCACGCGGCACACCCCCGACGACACCGAGCGCGTGCGGAACATGCTCACGATCGCGAAGCACGCCGACGAGGCCGGCCTCGACGTCTTCGCCACCGGCGAGCACCACAACCCACCGTTCGTCCCGTCGTCCCCCACGACGATGCTCGGCTACCTCGCGGGCGTGACCCAGCACATCACCCTGTCCACCGCCACCACGCTGATCACCACCAACGACCCGGTCCGCCTGGCCGAGGAGTACGCGATGCTCCAGGTGATCTCCGACGGCCGGATGGACCTCATGCTCGGCCGCGGAAACACCGGCCCGGTGTACCCCTGGTTCGGCAAGGACATCCGCCAGGGCATCAACCTCGCGGTGGAGAACTACGCGCTGCTGCGCCGGCTGTGGACCGAGGACGTCGTCGACTGGTCCGGCAAGTTCCGGACCCCGCTGCAGGGGTTCACGTCCACGCCGCGGCCGCTGGACGGCGTGCCGCCGTTCGTGTGGCACGCGTCCATCCGCTCCCCCGAGATCGCCGAGCAGGCCGCCTACTACGGCGACGGGTTCCTGCACAACGCGATCTTCTGGCCGATGGAGCACACCGCGGCGATGGTGAACTACTACCGCCAGCGGTTCGAGCACTACGGCCACGGCCGTGCCGACCAGGCGATCGTCGGCCTGGGCGGCCAGGTGTTCGTGCGGCACGACTCGCAGAAGGCATGGGACGAGTTCCTGCCGTACTTCAACGAGGCCCCGGTGTACGGGCACGGGCCCTCGATGGAGGACTTCACGCGCGACACCCCGCTGACCGTCGGCAGCCCGCAGCAGGTCATCGACCGGTACGGCGCCTTCTGGGAGCAGGTGGGCCACTACCAGCGGCAGCTGTTCCTGGTGGACCACGCCGGTCTACCGCTGAAGACCGTGCTCGAGCAGATCGACCTGCTCGCAGGCGAGATCGTGCCTGCGCTGCGGCACGAGGCGGAGCTGCGCCGTCCGGCGGACGTGCCGTCGGACCCGCCGTCGCACGCCGCGATGGTGGCCGCGGCCCGGGCCGCCGGTCAGGTGCACGAGCAGCAGGTCGCCGCGGCCGACCACTGGACCGGCAAGACGGCCGAGGACGACATCGACGCGGCGGACGAGGTGACGGCATGAGCACCCGTTCGATCGTCGTGATCTCCGCCGGCGTCTCGCAGCCGTCGTCGACCCGCCTGCTGGCGGACCGCCTTGCCGAGGCGACCGTGACGGCGCTGGCCGACCTCGGTCAGCAGTCGCAGGTGACCGTCGTCGAGGTGCGTGAGCTGGCGCACGACGTGGTGAACATGACGCTGACCGGGTTCGCGGCGGCACCGCTCGCGGCGGCCCAGCAGGCGATCGCGGACGCCGACGCCGTCATCGCGGTCACCCCCGTGTACACGGCCGGGCCCGCCGGGCTGTTCAAGTCGTTCGTCGACGTGCTCGGCACGGACGCGCTGACGGGGACGCCGGTGCTGCTGGGCGCCACCGGCGGGACCGCCCGGCACTCCCTGGTGCCGGAGGTGGCGATCCGCCCGCTGTTCACCTACCTGCACGCCGACGTGGTGCCCACCTCGGTGTTCGCCGCGACGGACGACTGGGCCGACGAGGGCGGCGACGACGTCAAGCCGCTGCCGTCCCGGATCACCAGGGCGGCCACCGAGCTCGCGGAACGGGTGGCCCGACGCCCGACCACCGCCCGGCCGGGGCTGTACGACGCTGTGCCGGACTTCAGCGAGCTGCTCGGCGGCGCCTGAGCCGCCGCAGGGCGGGCGCGTAGCCGCCCGGGTCGCGGCTGGACGACGGTGCCGGACCGGCGCCCGCCCGCTCCCGGCCGGCGTCGCGGCGGACGGTCCCGGTCGGTTGCTGCGCCCCGCCCGACCCGGCGTACGCGGCGCCGGCACGGGCGGCCGCCGCACCGATCCGCACGTCCACCACCAGGGCGCGGTGGTCGGACAGGCCCAGGTCCACCGCCTCGGCCGGACGGACGGCCGCCACTGCACCCTCCCCCAGGATGTGGTCGAGCTGCCGCACCGGCCGGCCGACGGGATACGTCGGCGCGGTGGCCAGCGGCGTCATCCGGGCGAGCTGCGCCGGCTGACCGTCCTCGAGGTTGAGGTCGCCCAGCACCACCAGCGGCCGCGGCAGCTCCTCCACCGCGGCGGTCAGCCGCCGCAGCTGCAGCCCGTTCCACCGCGGGATGAACGTCAGGTGCGTGCACACCACCGTCAGGGTGCCGCCGGGCGCGTCGAGCACCGCGGCGATCGCCGCGCGCGGCTCGTCGCGCACCAGCTCCGGCCACCGCCGCCCCGGGAACCGGACGGGCGCCCGGCGGTTCAGCACCGGGAGGATCAGCACGCGCCACTCGCGCACCGGGTGCCTGCTGAGCAGGGCGATCCCGTAGGCGGCGCCGCGCGGCTGATGGGCACCGGTGGCCGCCACCCACAGCCCGGGCTCGCCGTGCAGCGTCGCGGCGAACCGGTGGGCGTGCGCCCCCATCGCCTCGGCGGCGATCGAGGTCAGGTCCGCACCGTGGGACCGCGCCTGGTCGCGGTCCACCTCCTGCAGGCCCAGCACGTCGGCGTCGAGGCGCCGCACCGCGGCGGCGAACCGGTCCAGGTCCACCCGGCCGTCGGCAGGCGAGCGCGCGTGCAGGATGTTGAACGTGGCCAGCCGCACCCGTCGAGTGTCGCCCGGCAGACCGCTCACGTCCTGCCGAGGGACGCCGCAGCGACGTCCCGCTGGCCACAGCGCCGCGACCCACGCTGCAGCCCGCCGCCCCGGGGTGTAGACAACCGAAGATGACGGACCACGTGACGACGCCCGCCGACGAGCGCGCCGCCCTGCAGGACGGCCTGCGCCGCACCGCCGTGGCTCTGCTCGAGGCGGGCATCCCGTTCGCCCTGGTGGGCGGCTACGCCGCCTGGGCGCGCGGCGCGCCGGAACCGAGCCACGACGCGGACTTCGCGGTGACGGAGGAGGACGTGGGCCGCGCCAAGGAGGCGCTGACCGCGGCCGGGCTGGACGTGGTGCAGCCCGCGGAGAACTGGCTGTTCAAGGCGTACCACCACGGTCAGCTGATCGACGTGCTGTTCCGGATGGTCGGTGAGCCGATCACGCCGCAGATGCTGGCGACCGCCGAGGAGCTCGAGGTGCTGGCGGTGCGGATGCCCGTGCTGCAGGCGACCGAGATCGTGTCGGCCAAGATGCGGGTGCTCGGCGAGCACTACTGCGACTTCACGTGGCTGCTGCCCACGGCCCGGGCCCTGCGCGAGCAGATCGACTGGGACCGCGTGCGCGAGGAGGTCGGCGAGCACCCGTACGGGCGGGCGTTCCTGTTCCTGGTGGACGAGCTGGGGATCACCGGCGCGGGGCCGCGCTCGACGTCGTCACCTGGACGCGCGGAGCTGCCCGACGACGACTGACGCCTCCCGGCGCAGGACCGGTGGCGTCGTCGGTCAGGCGGCGTGCTCGGTCAGGCCGCGACGGGGCGGGAGGCCGAGCGCCGGACGAGCGCGCCCGCCGGGATCGTCTGGTCGGAGTGCACGACGACACCGGGCTCCACCCGTGCGCCGGCGCCGACGGTCACGCGCGTGCCGAGGCGCGCACCCGCGCCCACCACCGCGTCCGCCTCCACGTGCACGTGGCTGCCGAGCCGCGCACCGGTGTGCACCACCGCGCCGCGCTCCACCCACACGTGGTCGCCCAGGTGGGCGCCCGCGTTCACGTGCGCACCCGGGTCCACCCAGGCGGTGGCCGCCACGTAGGCGTCCGGTGCCGCGTGCGCGCCCGCGCCGATGAGACCGCCGCCGTTGTCGTGGCGCCGGTACCGGACGACGGTGCCGTCGTCGTTCTCGAGGTCTTCGTATCGCTTCATCTCGGCTGGCACAACGATGCGCGACACGCCGGTGTTCCCGGCTGTGCACAGGCTGTGCCACGGCCTGGGCGACGGCGCATCCGGGCGTCGTCACGCCCTCCAGGTGCGGCTCGACGGGGGTGGCGGCGAGGATGGCCGCATGACGTCCTCCCCCACCCTGGCCCTGCCCGGCGGCACCATCCCGATGCTCGGCCTGGGCACCTGGCAGTCCACCGGTGACGAGGCGGTGCGTGCCGTCAGCGGCGCCCTGGAGCTGGGCTACCGGCACCTGGACACCGCCACCGGCTACGGGAACGAGGGGCAGGTGGGACGCGCCCTGTCGCTGGTGGACATCGACCGGGACGACGTGTTCCTCACCACCAAGCTGCCGCCCGAGCACGCCGGCCGGGAGCGCCGGACGATCCTCGAGTCGCTCGCCGCGCTGGGCACGGACCACGTCGACCTGTGGCTGATCCACTGGCCGCCCGGCGGCAAGGCGGCGCCCGAGGTGTGGCAGGAGCTGCGCCGCGCCCGCGACGAGGGGCTGACCAGGTCGATCGGGGTGTCCAACTACTCGATCCCGCAGATCGACCAGCTGATCGAGGCGACCGGTGAGGCACCGGCGGTCAACCAGATCCCGTACAGCCCGGCCGACCACGACCCCGAGCTGCTGGACGCGCACCGCGAGCGCGGCATCGCCGTCGAGGGCTACTCGCCGCTGAAGCGGACCGACCTGGCGTCGGAGGCGATCACCAAGGCGGCCGCGGTGCACGACGCGACACCGGCCCAGGTGGTGCTGGCCTGGCACCTGGCGCACGACGTGGTGGTGATCCCCAAGACGACCCACCTGGCCCGCCTCGAGGAGAACCTCGCGGCGCTCGACCTGCGGCTGACGGCCGAGGAGGTCGCGGCGATCGACGCGCTGGGTTGGTGAGCGGCCGGCGTCAGGAGACGGGGGCCCAGGACGCGGCGGTGACCAGCACGTCGCCGACCACGGACCGGTCGATCCGGTCGATCACGCCGCGCTCCAGCGGCCGCACCTCCCGGCGGACCACGGTGCCCCCGCTGGAGTACGTGATCGCCACGGGCCGCCCGACGCAGGCGGCCGGGACGTCGTCCACGCGGATGCCCTCGATCGAGAAGCCCCCGTCGGTCCCCGGGACGAGCCCCGCCTCGTACCCCCAGCGCACCTGGTTGCCGTCGCACCCGGACTGCGCGGCACCGGCCGGGGACTGCGGGGCCTGCGCCATCGCCTGGGACGAGGCGTAGAGACCCGCGACGGAGAACGCCGTCAGCACCGCGGCCAGCTTGAGCCGGAACGCGCGCGAGCGCAGGGACCGGATCGGCGCCCAGAGCGCGGTGCGCGCAGAACCTGCGGACACCTGTGTCACGGTCGCCTCCCCTCCGTGGGCGGCGGATCGTCGGCGGACCGACGTGTCAGCGTCGTGCTGACAGCACAGAGGCTAGGTGCTAACACCTAGGGGTCGCGAGCCGGGATACCCGTTCGGGGCAGAACTTCACCCCTCTGACCAGGAACGACGCATCGGACGCAAATCAGACCGATCCATCGGTCGGACGTCCCCGATGCTGAGGGATCCGGCCGGACGTCACCCGTTCGGAGCAGCGACCTGTCGGGTCAGGAGCAGACGAGGACGGAGGCGCCGGTGCGGTTCTCGAGCGCGTCGAAGTACACCTGGGCACCGTTGGCGGCCCAGCCGGGCGCATAGGCCTGGAGCATCGGGAGCGCCGAGCAGCGGTCGCCGGGATAGGGCGTGAGGTTGCCCGTCGTGACCCCGGCGTTGCCCCACTGCCAGTTGTTGGGCAGTCCCGACGCAGCGCCGAGGTTCAGCACCAGGTAGGCCTTCTCCGTCCCGTCCGTGGCCATGGTCGGCGCGGACAGCACCAGGTACATGTGGTCGGTCCGGTAGCCGCGACCGGCGCCGTCCCCGTTGCTCACCGCCGTGAGGCTGGTGATCGAGCACGGCTTGGTGGTGGCAGCTCCCGTGGCCGCGACGACGACGACGCAGCCGCCGTAGATGGACGGCATCCACGTCGCCTTGATCGGCCAGGTGTTGCCGGAGACGAACAGCCGCGCGTTGGCCGCGCTCGGCGGCGTGTACTGGCCGCTGCTGGTGGACACGGAGAAGACACCGCCGGAGATGGTGCCCGTGCCGGAGATCAGGCTGGTGCCGTAGTTGTCCCGCAGCTCGAGGTAGCCGGTGGAGCACGAGCCCGTCAGCCCGGTGACGGCCGCCTGCGAGTACTTCCCCGCGCCGTTGGGGTTGCCCATCGGCGTGACCAGCACCGGCCCGGCGCAGGGCCGGGAGAAGGTGGCGGAGTGCCACACCGCCCCGACCGAGCTCAGCGGGATCTTGGAGGCGGACGCCTCGGCGACGCCGAGCAGGCCGAGCACCAGGACGGTGAGCGCGGCGATCAGCCGGAACCGCGGGCGTCGCGTCATCGGGCGTCGTCCACGGCCACGGGGCGGCGGTCCACGGAGACGTCGCCCGCGACGTCCCCCGCGCCGACGGTCACCACCTCCGCGACCTCGTCGGCCACCCCGGACGGCGCGGCGTCGGCGCGCGTGTCGTCGTCGTGCGGCTCGTCCTCCGCGGACGGCCAGATCAGCAGGACCATCGCCGCCAGCACGGCGAACGCCCAGAGCCAGGGGTTGAGGAGCAGCACGGACAGCCGGCCGAGCTTCGGGACGTGCAGCACCGCGACGCCGACCACGTCGGCGTTCGTCGGGGAGAACGGGTCGGCGTACGTGTTGTTGTCGCCCTTCAGCTGCCACCCCGAGGCACCGTCACCGCCGACCACCCGGTGGATGATCCGGGCCGAGCGGTCCACCGCGGCGGGCCGGTAGACGGCCACGTCCCCCACCTTCGGGGTGCCGCACCGCGCCACCACCAGGTCGCCGGTGTAGTAGGTCGGCTCCATCGAGTGCCCGGAGACCACCGTCAGGGTGGTGCAGCCGCCGAGCGAGGACGGCCAGACGAGCCACAGACCTGCGGCGAGCAGCACCCAGCCGAGGACGCCGCGCACCACTCGCAGCACACGCGGCGCGGACGACGCCGGTGCGCTGGTGCGGTGCGCGGCTTCCTGCACGGCCGAACCCCCTGGTTCGAAGGGTGTGCGCGAGGGCGGCCGCCTCGAGTCGGCCGCCCTCGCCCGGGTCGTCAGCTGTGGATGGTCAGCGCCCAGCCGGTGATCGTGCTCGGGTCGGTCACACCGCTCGGCAGCGTGACGGCGATGGAGCCGGTGGCGTCGACCTTGGCGCTCGCCGTGGTCAGGCCGGTCTGCACCCAGCCGTTGCTCGACGACGTGGAGTAGGCGACCTCGTAGGTCTTGCCCTGGCAGGCGGTGTCGATGGACGAGAACGTCACGTTGGAGACGGTCCAGCCGGTGGAGGAGAACGCCGGCGTGCCGTACGCGACGCCGACGGTGCTCTTCTGGCAGTCGCTCATGACGGTCGGGACCGAGCCGGACTGGAAGCTCTGGGTGTTCCAGTTGAAGTTGATCTGCGACGCGGAGGCCAGGGAGAGGCCGGCCACGCCGACGACGGCCAGGCCGATGGCCAGGGACTTGCGACGGGTGGACCACTTGCTGCGAGACATGGACGTGCTCCTCTTGTTCCGGGGGTTCTGACGACGATCCGCCCGGAACGTAGGGCTTCACATAACCAAGTTGGACAAGCGTCTAGGTGGCAGCACCCAGGGGTGTCTAAATTGTCCGATTCTTTCACCCAGCCGCAGGTCAGCGGCTCACTCCGGCGGGTGAAGCGGTACGCCGGGGAATCGCTTCGGTGCCCTATAGCGCGCCTAATCCGCGCCATTTTTCACGGCGCTGCCGACGATGCTCGCGACAGTGCTGCCCCGGGCCGATGCGGCCGCCCTCAGCGACCGCGGAGCGCGTCCACGGGGAGCGTCGCGACCACCTCGGTACCGACGCCGAGCACTCCCTTGACGTCGAGCCGGCCGCCGACGATCGACAGCCGCTCGGCCAGCCGCTTGGTGCCGGAGCGGGTCACCGCCGCCGGGTCGAAGCCGCCGCCGTCGTCCCGCACCCGCAGCGCGATGCCCGTGCGGTTCACGCCGAGCCGCACGTCCAGCTCGGTCGGGGTGCCGTGGCGGAGCGCGTTGCTGACGGCCTCCTCGACGACGCGGACGGCCAGCAGCCGTTCCGCCTGGGAGAGCTCCGGGGCGGCCGGGTCGTCCAGCGCACGCAGCTCCTCGTCGACGTCCAGGTGCGTCGCGATCGCCGGCGGGACGCGGCGCAGGAGCGCACGGACCGCCGGGACCATCCCGATCTCCAGCTGGTCGGGGTAGAGCAGCCGGCTCATCTGCCGCACGTCCTGCTCGCGCACGTTCTCGATCTCCGTGCGCACCTCGCGCAGCGTGACCAGGTCCCGCGCCGGGGCGCCGGCGGCGGCGAGCCGAGCCAGCGCGCCGTCCAGCCGCGCCGTCACCAGCACCAGGCGCTGCTGCATCGACGAGTGCAGCCCGTCGGCCACCTCCCGCCGCACGCGGATCTCCTCGTCCTCGAGGGCTTGCACCGCCGTCTCGACCGCGTGCGTCGTGCGCACCCGCTCGCGGACCTCGGCCCGCAGCCGACGCCGCGACATCATCACCCAGGTGCCGAGCACCGCCGAGCCGACGCCGATCATCGCGCCCGTCACCGCCTCGGCGACCACCGTCTTCGGCCCGAACGCGGGGTACACCCCCAGCAGCACCTGCAGTGCCACTCGCGCGAGCGCGGCGATCAGCCCGGCGAGCACCGCCCCGAGCATCTTGCCGAGCCGGGTGATCCGGTGCGGCTGGCGCCACAGCGCCAGCACGGCGATGAGCACCAGGACGGTCAGGGCGTTGACGACCACGCGCGAGACGACGGAGACGAACTGCCAGCCCGGCACGAACACGGCGAAGATGTAGGTGGACTGGGCGACGGCGCCGAGCGCGAACATCGAGGCGACGGCCCCGGTGGTCACCCAGAGGGTGCGCCAGTCCGACGCCTCGTCCGCGGGGTCCGCACTGCCGTCCGGCGCGCTCTGGGCGGGCACGCTCACCTCAGCTCTCGTCGGCCGGTGCGACGTTGCGCCACAGCATCCGGTCGGCACAGACGATACTGAGCAGTGATGCCCAACCAATCCCTCGGCGCGCTGCGCGTCGCGGTGGTCGAGGACCAGCCGCTGTTCCGCTCGATGCTCGAGCGGACCCTCGGCGAGCAGCCGGGGCTGCAGGTGGTGGCCAGCGTCGGGACCGTCGCCGCGGCCCGGAACGTCATCACACCAGGCCTGGCGGACGTGGTGGTGCTGGACATCGACCTGCCGGACGGCAACGGCATCGCGCTCGGCGTCCAGCTGCGCCGCAGCCAACCGTCGCTCGGCATCCTGCTGCTGTCCGCGCACGACGCGATGGAGCTGCTGCTGGACCTGCCGGCCGACGTCGCGGTGGGCTGGGGGTACCTGTCCAAGACGTCGGCGACCACCGTGGAGGCCCTGGTCGGAGCCCTGCACGCCGCCGCCCGCGGCGAGACGGTGCTGGACCCGGCGCTGCTGGCGAAGATGCGGCCGCGACGCGGCTCGGCGGTGGCGGCGCTGACGGACCGGCAGTTCGAGGTGCTGCAGCTGCTGGCGCAGGGCCTGAGCAACTCCGGCATCGGCGAGCGACTGGGCATCACCGAGAAGTCGGTGCAGAACCACGTGAACGCCATCTACAACACGCTGGGCATCGACTCCGACCCCGAGCGGAACCCGCGGGTCAGCGCCGCGCTGCGGCTGATCGAGGAGACCGGCCCGCTCGGCTGAGCGGGCGCGGCAGCATCGGTCGGTCGGCGCGCGTCGGTCGGTCGCCGGCAGCGAGCCGGCGTCAGTCGGTGGCCGGCAGCGAGCCGGGGTCGTGCTCGATCGACGGCAGCCGCAGCGTCCGGGCGCGGCGCCGGGCCGGCGCCGGCGCAGGGTCGTCCTCCTGCACCTCGGCGGCGCCGCGGTCGGCGTCCTGGATCACCCGGTACACGGTGGCGCGCGAGGTGCCGAGCGACTCGGCGATCTCCCGCACCGTCGCGCCCTGGTCCCGCAGCATCAGCACGCGCTCGACGTTGGTCGAGGACAGCGCCCGCGGTCGACCGCCCACCCGGCCGCGGGAGCGTGCGGCGTAGACGCCGACGATGGTGCGCTCGCGGTGCAGCCGGCGGTCGAGGTCCGTGAACGCCGCGACGAACCGCAGCAGCGCGGCGCCGTCGGGACCCGTGGTGTCGAGCTTGTCGGCGACGCTGACCACGCCGACCTGTCGTCGGCCGAGCAGGTCGAGCAGGGAGACGACGGCGGAGGTGGTCGCGCCGAGCCGGTCGAGACGCCAGACCAGCAGGGTGTCCCCGGCGTGCAGCTCGTCGAGCGCATCGGTCAGGTGCTCGCGCATCTGGGTGGACGTGTGGGCGCTGACGTCCTCGAACAGCCGCTCCGCCCCGCGCTCGCGCAGCAGCGCCCGCTGGTAGTCGGCGTTGTGCTCCAGCGGGCCCACCCAGACGTAGCCGACGGTGGTCATGACCCGGGGCCCTTCGGACGGCACTTCGGACGGCGCGCGGCGGTGGACCGCCTGGCGGACGCGGCGAGCGTACTACCGGCGACGGTGCGGGGAGGGGCGAACCCTCGACTTATGGACAGGTTTTCGGAACACTGTCCGATGGCGGTCCGGGGAGGGCCGCCCGGGGGCAGCGCCCTCGGTTCCAACGAGGAGGTTGGGCCACATGCACGTACCCAGACCACGGCGCGCACCCGGTGCGCTCCTGGCGTTGGCCGCAGTCTTGACCCTCACGCTCCCGGCCGCGACCGCAGACGCCGCGACCGGCACCACCACCGCATCCGCCTCCACGACCGTCGCCTCGACCGCGGCGTGGACCAAGGGGACGCCACCGCTGAGCACGCCGTGGACGGCCGACGTCTCGCCGACCAACGCGCTGCCCGACTACCCGCGTCCGCAGCTCGCCCGGCCGAGCGCCGCAGCTCCCGAGTGGGCCAACCTCAACGGCCTGTGGCAGTACCAGCCGTGGGACGGGTTCAGCCCGCTGCCCTTCGGCACCGACCTGGCCAAGCAGATCCTGGTGCCGTACCCGATCGAGTCCGCCCTGTCCGGCATCCAGTCGCACTCGGACTACATGGTGTACCGCCGGACCGTCACCGTCCCCGACCCGTGGAAGCACGGTGACCGGCGCATCCACCTGAACTTCGGTGCCGTCGACTACGAGGCGACGGTGTACGTGAACGGGCGCGAGGTGGCCCACCACACCGGCGGGTACACCGCCTTCACCGCGGACATCACCGACGCGCTGGTCGCCAAGGGGCCGCAGGAGATCCTGGTGGCGGTGCACGCGCCGGCGAACAGCGAGAACATCCCGGTGGGCAAGCAGAGCCTGACGCCGGGCGGCATCTTCTACACCGCGTCGTCGGGCATCTGGCAGACGGTGTGGATGGAGCCCGTCTCGACGACGAGCATCTCCGCCCTGACCGCCACGCCGACCTCGGACCTGACGGGCTTCGACGTCAGCGCCACGACCCTCGGCGACGCGGCCGACGCCCGGCTGAGGGTCGCGGCCTTCGCCGACGGCCAGCAGGTCGGCAGCGCCGAGGGCGCGGTCGGTCAGCCGCTCCACGTGACGGTGGACCACCCGCACCTGTGGACGCCCGACGACCCGTTCCTCTACACGTTCACCGCCACCCTGACCGGCGCCGGACGTGCGGACCAGGTGGAGAGCTACGCCGGCCTGCGGACCATCGCCGTCGCGAACGTCAACGGCAAGCAGCGCATCACCCTCAACGGCAAGCAGCAGTACCTGCTGGCCACCCTCGACCAGGGCTTCTGGCCGGACGGCATCTACACCGCACCGACGGACGCGGCGCTGAAGTCCGACATCCAGCGCACCAAGGACCTGGGCTTCAACACCATCCGCAAGCACATCAAGGTGGAGCCGGCCCGCTGGTACTACTGGGCCGACCGCCTCGGGATGATGGTGTGGCAGGACGCGCCGTCGATGCCGGCCGGCAGCACGCCGCGGCTGAGCACCGCCGACAAGGCGACGTTCCGCTCGCAGGTGTCCGACATCGTCACGCAGCTGCGCGGCGAGACCTCGGTGATCGGGTGGATCCCGTTCAACGAGGGCTGGGGGCAGTGGAGCATCCAGGCGGCTGCCGACCTGACCACGCAGATCACGTCCCTCGACGCGACCCGTCTGGTCGACTCCCGCAGCGGCTCCAACTGCTGCGACATGGCCGGTGACCCCGGCAGCGGCAACATCATCGACTGGCACCAGTACCAGGGCCCGGCCCTGCCGTCGCCCGACGCCAACCGTGCGGCGATCGACGGTGAGCACGGCGGGCTCACGCTGCCTGTCCCGGGTCACTCCTGGCCCGGTGCCGACGTCAACCCGTACGGGGCCGTCAAGGACTCGGCCGCCCTCACCCAGGGCTACGTCGACAACACCACGGTGCTCAAGGACTACGCGCCGTGGGGCCTGTCGGGCAGCGTGTACACGCAGATCACCGACGTCGAGGGCGAGCAGAACGGGTTCTGGACCTACGACCGCCAGGTGCTGAAGGTCGACCCCGCCCCGGTGCGCGCGAGCAACCTGGCGACCATCGCCGCGGGCTCGTCGTCGTCGGCACCCCAGCCGCCGGCCGGGACCCCGGGGCTCAACGGCATCGGCCACTGGCCGCTCGACGACGGCAGCGGCACCACCGCCACCGACGTCTCCGGCAGCCACCCGCTCACGGTGGTCAACGGCGCCTGGAGCGCCGACGGCCTGACGTTCACCGGCAACGGGTACGCGCACAGCAGCGGCCCGGTGATCGCGACCCAGGGCACCGACTACGCGGTGTCCGCCTGGGTCAAGCTCGCGGCCTCTGGCGGCGGGTTCCAGACGGTGGTCAGCGAGGACGGCGTCACCAACAGCGCCTTCTTCCTGCAGTACTCCGGCGCGGACCACCTGTGGGCGTTCTCGTTCGCCGGGACCCGCGCGCTGGCGACCGCGGTGGGCACCCCCGTCGTCGGGCGCTGGTACCACCTGGTCGGCGTCCGGGACGTCGCGGCGTCGACCCTGACGCTGTACGTCGACGGTCAGCAGGCCGGCGTGGCGCACGTGCTCGGCTCGGTCGACGCCGGGACGGGCGACTTCACCGTCGGTCGCGGGCGGTACGGCGGCAACCCCGTCGACTACCTGACCGGCACCGTCGACGACGTGCGGGCCTACGACCGGGCGTTGTCGTCCGACGAGGTCGCGCAGCTGTTCGCCGCGGGTCGCGTCTGAGGTGCGTGGGGTGGCCGGGTCACCTCGACCCGGCCACCCCACGGCACGCTCTGGCCGACTGGGCACGCCTCAAGGCCGGGACGTCGGCGACCGATCCCAGAGCGGGGGTGACGGATGACGACCACGACGGACGGCGACGGCAACGGCGCCACAGCGGCGGAGCGCCGCGCTCCCGCAGCCGTGCTGGCAGCAGCCGTGCTCACCGGCCTGTTCACCATCGGTTTCCTGGTCGAAGCAGGCATCACGGCGGACATCCTGTTCGGGCACAAGGCGGGGTTGGCTCACGGCACCGCCGTCGCCGACCGCGGTGCGGCGACCGTCCTCGTGCTGTTCCTGGTGGCGGCGGGCTGGTCCGTCGTCGGGACGGCCCGCCTGCTCCGTGGGCAGGACGTGAAGGCGGTGGCCATCCCGCTCGGCGCCGTCGTCCTCGTCGGGATCCCCGGGGAGATCGCGGACGCGATCGGCACGGCGAGCGGCAGCAGCCTCGCCATCGGCGCGGGGATCGTCGCGGCGGCGGGCCTCACGCTGGCTCTGCTGGTCACACCCGCTGCGCGCGCATGGCGACGAGCTCCGGCGCCCAGCGGACCAGCCACGCCGACCGGACTCTGACCGGGCCCCTGCGCCGACGTGCACGGCGCGGGCGTCCGTGAGCACCGTGCCCGCGGCACCGATCACGACCGCGGGCATCGCCCGCGGACCAGCGGCGCACCGTCAGCGTGCGCTGCCGTGGGTCAGGTGGCGGCATCCGACGCCCGCGTAGGCGCCGAGCAGCGCCGGCACGACCAGGACCAGCAGAGATGCCGTGCCGAGCCGTCTTCGCAAGACCCCGGTGCACTTTGTCTAGCTGAAGCGTGTGACACGGGGAAAGTCCGGGTGGTTCCGTTTTGAGATCCACATATCGAATGTGGACGGGAAGCGCAGGGGCACGTATTTTGCCTGGTAGGGCGTTAGCCCGAGGTAGACTCCCGCGCTTCGCGTTGCGACGGTCGTCAGTCGAACTCGAATAACAAAAAGGACAACCGCCACCAGGAAGAAGACGGCCGATGCGGCGACTCCTAAGGAGGAGCGGACGATCTGCGACCAAACTTCCCCAAGCACAAAGGCGCCCCCAGATGCGAGACCCCAGTGTTGATAGCGCATCGCTCTTTGCAAGGCGACAGCCGCTTCCGGGCCGATTCGCGGCGTCCAGTCCGCGAGGATCCGAGGCTGGTCGTGTCCCGTTGTCATGAACCGCAGGACCTCTCTTCAGTGGTCAGGCATCCGGTGCAGGCGGCACAGCAGTCGAGTGAAGCTGTAGCGACACCATCGGGTCGCGGCTTGCTGGTAACGGCACCGCGCACCAGGTCATCGTGACGTCGTTGTGCTCCCGCCACGTATCGCGCGACAGTGCTGTCTCCAGAGGCCATCCGGATGGCTGAAGTCACCACGCACCTCCACCCGGGCATCGCGGCTCGCCATCGTCCCCCGTAAGGTACGCGGCCCAGCCGGCACCGTAGCCGAACGAACCCATACCAAGAGCACCTCCCAGCAGACCGGCCTTAGCGGAGGCACCTGCGAATCGAACAGCCCCGCCGAGCCCGAGGGAGGCCGCGCCGGCCACTGCACCCACGCACGCACCGACGTCGATGCCGTCTTTCGACCCGAAGCTCCGCGCGCATGGGACGGCGTCTGTGCCAACTGCCAGAAGGCCGGCCAGATCTCCCCCAACCTCGATCGTGGTGGCGAGAGTCGTGCCAAGCTCCCTTCGCCGCAGACGGCCGTCATCCCTCGCGAACGCTGGGGCGCTGAGGACTGGTCCCCACCAACTCAAGGCCCGGACCGTTCAAGGATTCGGACGGTCTCTTGCTCTGCGTCCCGAAGGCCCAAGTCATGCCCGTATCAGGAATGGACGGACTTCTGCCAACCCAAGGCGCCGGCTTTCACCGACCACTCAAGAAAGAGAGCCCCCTGTCGGATTCGAACCGACGACCTGCCGCTTACAAGGCGGCTGCTCTGGCCAGCTGAGCTAAGGAGGCGAGGGGGTCCAGCGTAACGACCGCCACGACGGCGGCCGCCACGCCGGACCCACGCGTGGGCCGGGCTGGATCAGCCCTTGGCGGCCTTGGCGGCGTTCACCCTGCCCAGCAGCTGGCCGGGGGTGAAGTAGAAGCCGGCGTCCTGGTCACCCTGCTTGCCCACCTGCTTGCCGTCGATGAAGACCGCCGGGGTGGAGATGCCGCCCAGGGCGTCGTCGGCGTGCTGGGTGGCCGCCGCGAGGAACGGGGCGTAGGTGCGCCAGGTGCCGTTCTTGGTCGTGTCACCCGACTTGTAGGTACCCGAGACGGTGTCCGTGAAGTGTGCGGTCACGCTGTCCGGCACCCCGACGCTCTTGGCGATGTCCGCGATCTTCGCGTCCGTCAGGCCGGGGGTGTTCTCCGCCGGCTGGCCCTTGTAGAACGCGGTGATCAGCGGCATGAAGTGGGTCGGGTCCTGGTCCGCGACGATCATCAGCGCGTTCGCGGCGCGGGTCGAGTAGTAGGTGCCGAGCGAGCTGCGGTCGAGGAAGTTCAGCGGCTGGAACACCACCGTGACGCCGTCCTCCTTGGCCAGCGTGTCGAGGTCGGCGGAGTTCACCGAGTCGAACTGCTGGCAGGCGGGGCACTGCAGGTCGAAGTAGATGGTCAGCGTGGTGTCGTTCGCGCCGGCCTTGCCGACGCCGGCCTTGCTCACCGGGATGCCGCCGTTGGCGTCGGCCGCCTTCGGCTTGGTGACGGAGTCGAGGGTCGGCGCCGTCACCTTGGTGTCCGTGCCGCCGTAGGCGACCTTGCCGTAGGCGTCCTTGGCGGCCTTGTTGTTGATCAGCACGGTGGCGACGACGCCGATCAGCACGACGACGGCGAGGACCAGCCCGCCGATGGCGAGCATGCGGTTGCGGCGCTCCTTGCGCTGCTGCTCCTGGCGCATCTGCAGCGCCTTGGCGCGGGCGTCGTCACGGCGCTGGGCCTTGGTGACGCGGGGTTCGTTGCTGGGCATCGGGGTGCTCCTGAGATCCGGTGGGGTTGCTGGGGACGGGCGCTGCTCAGGCGGGCAGCGGCGGTCCCCGGTGCGGCCGGACGTGCACCAGCCACCGGTCCAGGCGCACCCGCGGTGCGGGCAGCGGCGGTCGCGGGCGACGCGCGACCGGCAGCGGCCGGTCGGCTGGCGCCGGACGGACGAGCGCGGCGCGGACCAGGGCCGCCGCGGCACGAGCGGCCCGCAGCAGCATCGTGCCGAGGCCCAGACCGCCGGCGACGAGTGCCAGGTGCAGGGCCAGCACCGGCAGCGCGACGGACAGCAGGACGACGACGCCGCTGGGCGCCTGACCGAGGCCCAGGGTGCCGGCCGGGCAGTCCGCCCGGTCCCGCAGCACCAGCAGGTCGATGCCGAGCCGTCCCCAGGAGCCGGTGGTCACGCACTCGTGCAGCAGCACGCGGCCCTGGGTCAGCACGACGCCCGCACCGGCGGTCAGCAGGGCGGCGGCCAGCGCCGCACCGTGCCGTCCGCTCGCGCGCATGGCGCCAGGGTAGGGCAGCGACCTGTCGGGACGGCATCCGCCGGACGGGTCCGCGGCCTGCGTCGCCGTGCGGCCGCCCCGTGGCCCCGTCCGGCTCAGGCGCTCGGCAGCGTGGGGGTCGGCAGCGGCGACCAGACGATGGCACCGCCGTCCAGCACCCGCACCAGCAGCATCGCCGTCACGCCGAGGGCCAGCAGCACCAGCACCAGCGCACCGAGCCAGTTGGGGGTGATCACCCACAGCACCCGCCGCGCACCGAGCCGCGTCATCGCCGAGAGCGGCCCGAACCACAGCAGCACCACGCCCGCGAGCACGACGAGGCCCACCAGCACCGAGGCGGTCGGTCCCTGCAGCGGGCCGCCCTGCTGGCTGGTGCCGACGGTCCAGCGCCCGGTGCCGACCAGCCACCAGCCGATCCCCAGGCCGATCACCATCACGCTCGCGGCCACCAGCACGCTCGGCACCAGGCCGAGCACCGCGCGCAGCAAGTGCCACGGGCTGGAGACCGCCGCGACCAGACGGTCGGACGCCCGGACGCCGTGCTTCTCGCGCCGCCCGTGCATCGCCTCGACCGTGGAGCCGAACGCCCGGACCAGCAGCACCAGCGCACCGACGACGATCAGCGTGCGCCCCGGCCACGAGGCACCCGCAGCCGCGACCAGCAGCCCGAGGGCCGCCACCGAGCCCCATCGGCGCCGCGCGTGCGGCCGGACGTAGCCGGACCCCTCCTGGTCAGGACCGGCCGACTCGTCGAGGTCCTCCTCGATCCACTCGACCGCCTCGTCGACGTCCACCGGGCGCACCCGCCACGGGTGCCGGGGGTCCGTGCCGTCGTCGTACGGCTCGTCGAGCTCGTCGTCGGGCTCGTCGTCGTCAGGCTCGGCGCCGTCGTCCAACCGGATGTCGTCGCCGTCGTCCGGGCCACCGGGCGCGAAGGCGCGCGTGCGACCGTCGTTCGCGGCACTCCGACCCGCGAGCGCCACGGTGGTACCGGCCGCCGCGCCCGCGGCGCCCACCCGCGCCGGCACGGCGACCGTGCCGGCCGCGTCCGCCCCGCTCAGCACGCGGGTCGCCGTGCCGTCCACCGGGTCGCCGTCGGCCGCGGCCGTCCGCAGCGCCGAGACCACGTCGTCCGCCGCGAGGCGCCTCTGCGGGTCGGGGTCCAGCGCCCTGCGCAGCGCCCCGGCCGTCACCGGTCCGAGGTCCGCCAGGTCCGCCGAGCCGGTGCGCGCCCGCGCGAGGACCACGTCCACCGCCCCGCTGCCGAACGGCGGCCGGCCCGTGGCGGCGAACGCCAGCACCGCAGCCCAGCCCCACAGGTCGCTGCCCGGGCTCGGCTCGGCCCCCGACAGCAGCTCGGGTGCGAGGTAGCCCGGCGTACCCATCACCAGGCCGGTGGAGGTCAAGTGCTCGTCCCCCGCGTCCTGCGCGATGCCGAAGTCGATCAGCACGGGGCCGTGGTCGGTGAGCAGCACGTTGGACGGCTTCAGGTCGCGGTGCACCACGCCGGCGGCGTGCACGGCCGCGAGCGCGTCGCACAGGCCGGCGGCGAGGTCCGCGAGCTCGTCGGGTCCGAGGGGTCCGCGGGCGTGCACGCGGGCGGCCAGGTCCTGCCCGTCCACCAGCTCGGTGACCAGGAACGCCTCGGTGGAGTCGACCTCCGCGTCGAGCACCGCGGCGACGGCCGGGTGCCGCAGCCGTTGCAGCGCCGCGACCTCGCGCATCAGCCGCGCGCGGGCGGCCGCGTCGGCGCCGACGTGCGGGTGCAGCAGCTTGAGCGCCACCGGAGAGCCACCGCCGTCCACCGCCCGGTAGACGGTCCCCATGCCCCCCGCACCGAGCGGGGAGACGACGGTGTAGCCACCGATCTCCGACCCCGGCGCCAGACCGATCCGCTCCATGACGGAACGGTATCCGCGCACCGTCCGGGCGCCAGCGCGCGGCGCCGCGAGGTCCCGAGGCGGCCCGCGAACCGGTGCCGTCGGCCGCCCCACCGGCGTCGTGACCGCGGCGCCACCAGCAGGTTCACCAGCATCTTCACCGGGCGACCACACCCGAACGCCGCTAGTTTGGACGGCACCGCCCGAAGGAGCTGATCGCGCTGTCCCACGTGCCTGCCGGCGCCCACGAGCTGGTGGTCGTCGCGAACCGCCTGCCCGTCGACATCTCCCTCGACGACGAGGGGAGGATGAGCTGGACCCGAGCACCGGGAGGCCTGGTCACGGCTCTGTCTCCGGTGATGCGGAGGTCGCGGGGCGCCTGGGTGGGCTGGGGCGGGTCGCCGGACCTCGAGGTGGACCCGTTCGACGCGGACGGCCTGCACCTGGTGCCGGTGCCGCTGACGGCCTGTGACGTCGAGGGGTTCTACGAGGGGTTCGCCAACGACACGCTGTGGCCGCTGTACCACGACGTGATCACCCCGCCGACCTACCACCGGCAGTGGTGGGACGCCTACCGGCGGGTGAACGACCGGTACGCGCGCGCAGCCGCCGAGCAGGTGGCGCACGGCGGCACCGTCTGGGTGCACGACTACCAGCTGCAGCTGGTGCCCGCCCGGCTGCGGGAGCTGCGGCCGGACGTGCGCATCGGGTTCTTCTGCCACATCCCCTTCCCGCCCCTGGAGCTGTTCGCGCAGCTGCCCTGGCGCCGGCAGGTGGTGGACGGCCTGCTCGGCGCGGACCTGCTGGGCTTCCAGCGGCCGGGCGACGCGGGCAACTTCGTCCGCGCGGTCCGACGGCTGACCGACCTGACGACGCACGGTCTGCTGATCACCGCTGGCGACCGCGAGGTGCGGGCCGGCTCGTTCCCCATCTCCATCGACTCGCACGCCTTCGACGAGCTGGCCCGCACGCCCGCCGTCGCGGCGCGCGCGCGGGAGATCCGCAGCGAGCTGGGCGACCCCGAGGTGGTGCTGCTGGGCGTCGACCGGCTCGACTACACCAAGGGCATCCGGCACCGGCTCAAGGCGTACGGCGAGCTGCTGGCCGACGGTCGGCTGTCCCCCGCGGAGACGACCCTGGTGCAGGTCGCCAGCCCCAGCCGGGAGAACGTCGGCGCCTACATGCAGCTGCGCGACGAGGTGGAGCTGCTGGTGGGCCGCATCAACGGCGACTTCGGCCAGGTGGGTCACACGCCGGTGCAGTACCTGCACCAGTCGTACGGCATGGAGGAGATGGCGGCGCTGTACCTGGCCGCCGACGTGATGCTGGTGACGGCCCTGCGGGACGGCATGAACCTCGTGGCCAAGGAGTACGTGGCAGCGCGGTCGGACGACCGTGGCGCGCTGGTGCTGTCCGAGTTCACCGGCGCGGCGGACGAGCTGCGCGGCGCCCTGCTGGTGAACCCGCACGACATCGACGGGCTCAAGGACGCCATCACGTACGGCGCGCGGATCGACGGGCGTGAGGCGCGCAAGCGGATGCGGCGGCTGCGGAGGCGGGTGCTGGGGCACGACGTGTCGGCGTGGTCGGCGGAGTTCCTCGCGGCGCTGCGGGCGGATGCCGCGACGGTGCTCGGCGGCGGCAGCCTCCAGTCGGCGCAGTACCCCCGGACGGGTGGCGAGCAGCTGCCGTCGCCGCGGTCCGAGGGCGGTGTCGGCGCCCGGTCGGACGCGGCGGCGGGCGTGGAGTCGGACGACATGGCGGCGGTCGAGGCGGGCCAGCCCGCGCCGCCGCTCGACGGTGATACCGCGGCGGCCGACCGGCGGGGGCGGTCCGATGACTGACGGGACGGCAGGGCTGACGGACCGCCTGACGGCGGTCGCGGACGACCCGTCGCGGCGGCCGCTGCTGGTCGCGCTGGACTTCGACGGCACCCTGGCCCCCCTCCAGGACGACCCGTCGAGGTCGGCGATCACCGCCGACGGTGTCACAGTGCTGGAGCGTCTCGCGGCGCTGCCGCAGGTGACGCTCGCGCTGGTGTCCGGCCGTTCGATGGCCGACCTGCACAAGCTCGCCACTGTCCCTGCGGGCACGGTGCTGATCGGCAGCCACGGCGCCGAGCGGGCGCGGCGCACCCGGTTCGGGCTGGACCGGGACGTGGTGCGCCTCACCGACGAGCAGGCCGACCTGCTGGCGGCGCTCGGCGCCCGGGCCGCCGCGGTGGCCCGCGGTCGGGACGGCGTGTGGGTGGAGAGCAAGCCGACCGCGGTGGTGGTGCACTCCCGGCTGGCTCCGCGGGACGTCGCGGCGGTGGCGTGCGACGAGGCGCTGGCCCTCGGCGCCGACACCGGTGTGGACGTGATGAAGGGCAAGGACGTGGTGGAGCTGTCGGTGCTGCACGCCGACAAGGGCGCCGCGCTGACCGCGCTCCGCGACGAGCTGGGCGCCGAGCTGGTGCTCTACGCCGGTGACGACGTGACGGACGAGCGGGCGTTCGCCGCCCTGCGGCCAGACGACGTGACGGTGAAGGTCGGTGACGGCGACACCTCGGCGGCGTACCGGGTGCCCGGCACCGAGGCGCTGGTCGACGTGCTGGGCGGCTTCGCGGACGAGCTCGCCGGCTGACGTCGACGACATGCGCGTGACGGGCTGAAGGGCCTGGTCACAGGGCCTTCAGCATGATCGGATGGGCGTACCGCCGTCCGTCAGGGGAGCACGCGCATGCCCGATCTCGAGCTCGACCGTCTCGACAAGTCCTACGGGGAGCTACGTGCCCTGCGTGAGCTGAGCCTGACGGCACATGCCGGGGAGATCCTCGGCTTCGTCGGCTCGAACGGCGCCGGCAAGACCACCGCGATGCGCATCGTCATGGGGGTGCTCGCCGCGGACGCCGGGCAGGTGCGCTGGGACGGGCGGCCGCTCGACCTGGCTGCGCGCCGGCGGATCGGGTACATGCCGGAGGAGCGCGGCCTGTACCCGCGGATGCGCGTCGGCGAGCAGCTGGAGTACCTGGCGCGCCTGCACGGGCTGGACCAGCCCGCGGCGCGGGCGGCGGCCGGCGAGTGGATGGAGATCCTCGGCGTCAGCGCACGGCGGGACGACGAGGTGCAGAAGCTGTCGCTCGGCAACCAGCAGCGCGTGCAGCTGGCCGCGGCGCTGCTGCACACGCCGGACGTGCTGGTGCTCGACGAGCCGTTCTCCGGCCTGGACCCGGTGGCGGTCGACGTGATGAGCGGCGTGCTGCGGGAGCGCTCCCGGGCCGGGGTGCCGGTGCTGTTCTCCTCGCACCAGCTGGACCTGGTGGAGCGGCTGTGCGACAGCGTCGGGATCGTCAAGGACGGGGCGATGGTGGCCGTCGGCAGCATCGAGCAGCTGCGCGCGTACGAACGCCCGCGGTGGCTGGTGGACGGGCCGCCCGGTGGCGGCGCGTGGGTGGACGGCGTGCCTGGCGTGCACGTGGTGCAGGCGGACGGCACCTGGACGGTCGTCGAGCTGGACTCGACCGCGGCCGGTGCGGAGCAGCCGCTGCTGCAGGCGGCGCTGGCGGCCGGTGCCGTGCGGGAGTTCGGGCCCGTGCGGCCCTCGCTGGTGGAGCTGTACCGCGACGTGGTGAGCGTCCCGACGGAGGTGGCGGCATGAGCGGCACGCTGACGACCCCGGACCGACTGGGCGCCGGAGCCACCATCCGCCTGGTGGCCGGGCGGGAGATCACCACCCGGCTGCGGTCCAAGTCGTTCCGCCTGATCACCGGGCTGCTGCTGCTGCTCGTCGTCGGCGGCGGCGTGGCCCTGCACCTGGCGACCGCGTCCCCGTCCACCAAGCAGGTGGCCCTGGTGCCGGGCACCGCGGCCCTCGGCCCGGTGCTCGAGGCGGCGGGCACCGCCAGCGGGCAGCACCTGAGCGCGGTGCCCGTGGCGGACGACGCGGCCGCACGGGGGAAGGTGCAGGACGGCTCCGCGGCGCTCGCGCTGACCGGGACGCCCGCGCAGTTCACCGTGGTGGTCAAGACGCGCCTGGACCCGTCGCTGACGGCGCTGCTGACGGAGGTGCGCCGGCAGGCCGCGCTGAGCGCGGCGATCACGCAGCTCGGCGGCGACCCGGCCGCGGTGGCGAAGCAGGTGGCGGGAGCCACGCTCGACGTGCAGGCCCTGCAGCCGACACCGGAACGGGACGCCGCGCAGATCATCGCCGGGTCCCTCGCCGGGATCCTGCTGTTCATCGCGCTGCAGACGGGCGCCCAGCTGGTGGCGCAGGGCGTGGTGGAGGAGAAGTCGAGCCGCGTCGTCGAGCTGCTGCTCGCCACGATCCGGCCGTGGCAGCTGATGGCCGGCAAGGTGGTCGGCATCGGCGTGATCGGGCTGATCCAGGTGGTCGTCCTGGTCGCCGGTGCGGCCGGCACGGCGACCGCGACCGGGCTGGTCGACCCCAGCAAGATCGGCCTCGGCGCCACCGCGGCGTGGGCGCTGGTGTGGTTCGTCGTCGGGTTCGCCGGGTACGCGGTGGTGCTCGCCGCGCTGGCCGCGCTGGTGTCCCGGCAGGAGGACGTCGGCTCGGTGACGGCGCCCGTGGTGATGCTGATGGTGGTGCCCTACATGCTGGGCATCACGCTCGGCGTGCAGGACCCGACGAGCCCGGTCATCGTCTGGCTGAGCTTCATCCCGTTCGCCTCGCCGATCGTCATGCCGATCCGGGTCGCCATGGGCACCGCACCGACCTGGGAGGTGCTGGTGTCGCTGGCGATCTCGACGGCCCTGATCCCCGTGCTGGTGTGGGGTGCCGGGCGCATCTACTCCAACGCGGTGGTCCGGATGGGCGCCCGCGTCCGGCTGCGGGACGCGCTGCACTCCGTCTGACCCGCAGGTCCCCGGCCCGGGCCGGCGCCCGCGCCGGGGACCCGTCAGGGGATCAGCAGGATGGAGACCGCACCCTCGCCGTAGCCGGCGATGTCCACCGTCAGGTCGAGGCGGGGCACGTAGGCCTTGACCCACCGCGCGAGGTCGTGCGGCAGGGGCTGACCCGGCTCGGCCACGCCGTCCAGGCGCAGGTGCGGTCCGTCCCCCGTGTTGAACAGCGACGCGGTCACGTTGAGCACCTCGGCGGCGTTCTCGGCCAGGGTGTCCGACAGCTCGAGGGCGGCGACGTCACCCTCCGAGATGCGGTTGGGCACCAGGCCGATCGCGGCACCGCAGCGGGCGGCGAACGCCAGGTCGAGCACCACGAGGGCCCGCAGGTGCAGCAGCCGGTCGACGTACGCGCCGACCATGGCGCCGCCGGGCTCGGCCGGGTCGATGATCCGGCCGCCGGTCAGCACCTGGACGTCGCGGCCCAGCAGGCCCTCGACCAGCTCGCGGAACTCCTGCGCAGACGGCAGCGTTGTGTCGCTCATGCCAGCACCGGGTCGATGACCTCGCGGAACGACTCCGGGGTGAACGGCTTGGCGATGAGGAACAGCGCGCCGGCCGCCTCGGCCTTCTCGCGCATGTCCGGCGAGCCCTCCGACGTGACGAACCCGAACGGCGTGCCGAACCCCTCCTGCCGCAGCCGCCGGAGCAGCTCGATCCCCGTCATCTCGGGCATGTTCCAGTCGGACAGCACCACGTCGGGCTCGTCCGCACGGATCTCCTCCAGCGCCTGCGCACCGTCCGCCGCCTCGCGGACCTCCCAGTCGTAACCGGCCTGGCGCAGCGTGCGGATGACGATCTGTCGCATCACGCGGCTGTCGTCGGCCACCAGCACCCTGATCATCGCTCCCCCTCTCGCACCGAGCCCGTCGGCTCGGCCACCTCCCACACAGTGACGACGAACGGGTGACCCCGCCACGCGAGCGGCACCCGCTGGACCGCGGCGGCCAGCTGCCCGTCAGGCAACCGGTCCGCCACCTTGGGCAGCCCCAACGTGCCGTGCTCCGGCAGCAGGGCCTTGACGTTGCCGCCGACGACGTTGGCGAGCTCGCCGAGCGCGTCCACCACGTCCTCGCGGGGCACTGTCTCGTCCGCCTCCATCGACAGCAGCGCGCGGGCCAGCTCGTGGGCCGCGGGCGTGCTCGTCTCGAGCGACGCGCGGCCGAGCCAGGGCCCGTGCACGTCCACCCAGGCGACCACCGCGTCCGAGCCGGTGCCGGCGTCCGGCCACGGCACCAGGGACTCCGGCTCGCCGTCGATCATCGCGGCGAACACCTCCTGGGCGATCGCCTGGACCTCGTCGTGCGCGATCGCGCTCATGCCATGCCTCCGGCGGCGACGGGCTCCGGCACCAGGCCGAGCAGCTCGAGCTTCTCCCGCAGCGCGTCCGCGGTGAAGGGCTTGATGACGTACTCGTGCGCGCCGGCGGCCAGCGCCCGGACGATCTGCGAGTGCTCCGACTCGGTGGTGACCATCACCAGCGTGACGGCCCGCCACAGCGGGTTGGCTCGCACGCGGGTGACGAACTGCAGGCCGTCCAGCACGGGCATGTTCCAGTCGACGCAGGCGAGGTCCACCTCGAGGCCACCCTCGAGGAGGTCGAGCGCGGCCTGGCCGTGCTCGGCCTCGTGCACCTCGTACCCGAACGCCGCCAGCGTGGCTCGGACGATGCGCCGCATGGTGCGCGAGTCGTCGATGACCAGGGCTCTCACGGTGCGACTCCTCTGAACGTCGGGATGGCGGCGCGAGTGCGGTCCGCCACGCTGAGCGGGTGCGGGATGGTGCCGGCGAGCCGCCGGGCGGTCTCGGTGGGGAGGGTGGCGGTGAGCGGACGGCCGATGGCGCGGTGCAGGCAGGCACGACCGGCCTCGACCCGCTCGAACCCGTCGTGCACGCCGAGGGTCGTCTCCGCGGCGCCGAGCACCAGGTACCCGCCGGGTCGCATGGCGCGCAGCACCCGGTCGAGCACGGCGCGCTTGACGGCCAGGTCGAAGTAGATGAGGACGTTGCGGAGGAAGACGACGTCGAACGGACCGCCGGCCGGTGCCGGGTCCAGCAGGTTGTGCCGGCGGAAGGTGATCACCTTGCGCAGCGGGTCGGACACCTGCCAGTGCGCACCGGCTCGCTGGAAGTGGCGCACCAGCATCGGTGCCGGCAGTCCGCGGTTGATCTCCAGCTGCGTGTACGTGCCGGCGCGGGCGCGTGCGAGCACCTGCTCCGACAGGTCGGTGGCGGTGATCGACAGGGCGGTGCCGACGTCCAGGATGCCGTCCAGCACCATGGCGATGGAGTACGGCTCCTGCCCGGTGGAGCACGCGGCGGACCACACCCGCAGGCTGTCCAGCCGGCCCAGGTGCGCGCGCAGGGCGGGGACGACGTGCTGGGACAGCGCCGTGAACGGCGTCTGGTCGCGGAACCACGACGTCTCGTTGGTGGTCAGCGCCTCGACCACGCCCATCAGCTCGGTCTCGCGGGGTTGGGCGCGCAGCGCACGGACGTAGGCGTCGACGTCCATCCCGCGCTCGCGCGCGAGGGGCGCGAGGCGGCTCTCGACCAGGTACTCCTTGCCCGGCTCGAGGCTGATGGCGCTGCGCTGCCGCACCAGGTCGGCGACGTAGGCGAACGTGTCGGCGGCGAGCGTCATCGGACCCCTCCCGTGAGGTGTGCGGCGGGCTGGGGGGCGCCGACGGCGGCGGCGACGGCGGCCTCGATGGCGCCGGGGACGTCGTCGAGCGGCAGGACGCGGTGCGCGAAGCCGGACGTGGTGACGGCGCCGGGCATGCCCCAGACGACGCTGGTCGCCTCGTCCTGGGCGAGCACGGTGCCGCCGGCGGCGACGATCTTGCCGGCGCCGTTGCGGCCGTCGGAGCCCATGCCGGTGAGCACCGCGCACACCAGGTCACCGCCGACGGCCTCCACGGCGGAGTCGAACATCACGTCGACCGACGGCTTGCAGAAGTTCACCGGTGGGCCCTGGTCGAGCACCGCACGCAGCGTGCCGCGGACGTTGCGCACCAGCAGGTGCTCGCCGCCGGGAGCGATGTAGACGTGGCCGGGCCGCAGCTCCTCGCCGTCCACCGCCTCGCTGACGCGGGCGGGACCGAGCCGGTCGAGCCGCGCCGCGAGCTGGTGGGTGAACACCGGCGGCATGTGCTGGACCACCACCACCGGCACCCGCGGCGGCGCGGTCAGCGCCGTGACCAGGGTGGACAGCGCCTGCGGACCGCCCGTCGACGAGCCGACCACCACCATCCGCACCGGGTGCGGGGCAGGTGGCGCCGGGCTCGCGGCGCGGGCCGGCACCGTCCCGGGCGCCGTCCGCGCGGGCCCGAAACCGGCGGCACGGGTAGCGAACCCACCGAGGGCCTGGCCGCCGGGCGCCGCGGTCGGGGCGTACCCGCCGGGCGTCCGCAGGCCGGGCCCACCGGGCCCGCCGGCAGCGGGGCGGGCACCGAGGTGACCGCGGCCGGCTGCTCCGGGACCGCCGGCCAGCACCAGGATCTTGGGGATCAGCTCCTCGGCGACCCGGGCGATGGACTCCTGGACCGAGCCCATGTTCGACGGCTTGGTCACGTAGTCGCTGGCGCCCGCGACCAGGGCGTCCAGCGTGGCCGCCGCCCCGCGCTCGGTCAGCGTGGAGAACATGATGATCGGCACGCGCGAGCCGGACGTGCGCAGCGCGCGGACCGCCTCGATGCCGTTCATGTCCGGCATCTCGACGTCCATGGTCACCACGTCGGGCTTCAGCTGCTCGACGCGGGCCAGGGCTCGACGGCCGTCCGACGCCGTGCCGACCACCTCGACCCGGGGGTCGGCGGCGAGGGCGTCGGTGACGAGCCGTCGCACGACGACGGAGTCGTCGACGACGAGGACGCGGATCGCGGTCATCGAGGCCTCCGGGTGCGTGGGGATCGGGACGGGTGGACATGGGATGCCGGGTCCGCACCGGCCCGGTGTGGGGGCGGCAGGCCGGTGCGGACGGATCGGGGTCAGACGGTGAACGCGGCGACTCGGGTGCGCAGGTCGGCGGAGAGGCGGGCCAGCTCGGCGACGGAGTCGCCCATCTGCCCCAGCACCTGGGAGGACGTGGACGCCGCGGAGGCGACCGCGGTGATGTTCTGCGCGATCTCCCCCGACCCCGTCGCAGCCTCGGTCACCCCCCGGGACATCTCGTTGGTCGTGGCGGTCTGCTCCTCCACCGCCGACGCGATCGTCATCTGGTGATCGTTGATCGCCGCCACGATCGACCCGATCTGCCCGATCGAGGTCACCGCCCCCGCCGTGTCCGCCTGGATCGTCTCCACCCGACGAGCGATGTCCTCCGTCGCCTTGGCCGTCTCCCGGGCCAGGTCCTTGACCTCCCCGGCCACCACCGCGAACCCCTTGCCCGCCTCACCAGCCCGGGCCGCCTCGATCGTCGCGTTCAACGCCAACAGGTTCGTCTGCTCCGCGATGCTCGTGATCAGCTTGACCACGTTGCCGATCTCCGCACTGGACTCCCCCAGGCGACCCACCGACTCGTTCGCCGCCGCCGCCACCCCCGTCGCCTGCGAAGCGACCTTCGCCGCCTCCGTCGCGCTCTGCGCGATCTCCCGGATCGAGGCCCCCATCTGCTCGGCACCGGCCGCGACCGCCTGCACGTTGCGGCTCACCTGCTCCGCCGCCGCCGCCACCACCCCCGCCTGCACCGACGTCTCCTCCGACCCCGACGCCACCTGACCCGACGCCGCCGACAGCTCCTCCGCCGCCGCCGCCACCGCAGCCGCCGTCTCGGCCACCACGCTCAACGTCCCCCGCAACGACCCCTGCGCCGACGTCAGGGCCGCCGCCATCCGGCCCACCTCGTCACGCGAGTCGAGACGGAGCTCCTTGGTCAGGTCACCGGCCGCCATCGCCTCGAGACCGGCCTTCACCGCGTTCACCTTCTTCAGCACGCCGCGCAGCACGGAGAAGCCGAGCGCGATCGAGGCGACCGACGCCACGACCAGCAGGATCCACATGAACCGGATGGAGGACGACGACTGGGCCACGCCCGTCTCGTGCAGCGCCTTGGCCTTCTTCGCGAGGGCGTCCGCCTCGGCCGCGATCGCGTCGTTGGTGGTCGACGCCTGCTTGGTCAGGGTGTTCTGGGTGTAGACGGCGGCACCGGCGATGTCACCGGCGCCGACCATGTCGAACATCTTCTGGGCGTCGTTCTCGTACGTCGTCATCTCGGTACGGATCGACTGGATGCTCTCCTGGCTCGACGCCATCGGCGCGTACTTGTCGAGGTACGACTGCATGTCCCGGAACCGGCCCCCGAGCTCGGTCACCTGGTTGGTCAGGTCCACGCTGCCGAGCGCCGGCACCAGGCCCACGCGTCCGCGGTCACCGCCGAACTCCCGCTCGATCATGATGATCTGCTGCATCGGCAGGCTCGTCTGGTCGTAGAGCTGCTCCGAGCCGGCGTTCAGGGAGTCCATCCGCTGCACCGACAGGCCGGTCAGCCCCGCCGCGACGAGCACCAGCAGCGCGAGGCACAGCCCGATCTTCACGGCGATCGAGGAGTCGGAGAACAGCCGCTTGGTCAGGGACCGGCGGGCCGCCCGTGCGGTGGTGCTCATGTGAGGTGCTCCTTCATGGAGACGTGGACATCCGTGTCACTCGTCCCACCCATCGGCCGGACCGGGACGCTCGTGAGCCGCCGGGCGGGGTGGATCGGACGGCCGTCCAGGACGCCGTCCCCGCGTCGTCAGGCGGCGACCGCCTCGTCGACGTCGAGCACCAGCAGCAGGTCGTGGTCCAGCTTGTGCGCGCCGAGCACCACCGACCGCATGACGCGGGGCAGCGTGTCCGGCGGCTCCTCGAACGTCTCCGACCCGACGGTGACCACCTCGCCGACGTGGTCCACGAGCAGCGACACCGTCTCGCCGCCCACCCGGACCACGACCATCATCGGGTCGTCGCCCTCGGCGCGGTCGGGCAGCGCGAGCCGGGCCCGCAGGTCGACCGCGAGCACCACCTGACCACGCAGGTTCACCAGGCCGGCCACGGTGCGGGGGGCGAGCGGCACGCGGGTGCGCTGCTGCTGGTGCAGCACCTCCTGCACCTGCGTCACGTCCACCCCGTACAGCGCACCGCCCAGACGGAACGTCACCAGCTGGGTCATCGGGCCACCCCCACCAGGTCGCGGTCGTGCGGCGCGTCGTCGAACGTCGTCGCGTCGAAGAAGGCCGGGTCGGCGGCGAGGATCGCCGAGCGGACGTCGAGCAGCTCGGTCACCTTGCCGCCGAGCACCGCCGAGCCGACCAGCCCCATGTCGTCCAGGTCGCTGTGCAGCGAGTCGTCGTCGGCCAGGATGTCGACGATCGACTCGACCACCAGGCCGACCCCGCGGCCGTCCTGGCTGTGCACCACGACCTGCAGCGTCTCCTCGTCGAATCCGCCCATCGCGCCGAGCAGCCGGTCGAGGCGGACCAGCGGCAGGATCGCGCCGCGGTACTGCACCACCTCGCGGCCGCCCACCAGCTCGACCAGCGAGGCCGGGATCTGCTCCAGGCGGGTGACCGAGGCCAGCGGCATCGCGACGCGTCGTCCGCCGCCGATGCCGGCGACCAGCACCTGGCGGGCGGTGGAGGCGCCGGCCGCGGCGGCGGTGGACCGGGTACGGCCGAGGCCGCTCTCCGGCTCCCCGACCAGCGCCCGCCGCGCCAGCCCCTGCACGTCGAGGATCAGCGCGACCCGGCCGTCACCCAGCACCGTGGCGCCGGAGTACGTGCCGATCGACTTCAGCCGCGGCGACAGGGCCTTGACCACGATCTCCTCGGTGTCCAGCACGCGGTCGACCACCAGGCCGAACCGCACGTCGTCGGACGCGACCACCGCGATCACCGCGGAGCTGCCCGGCGCCACGCTGAGCACCGGCGCGGACCCGTCGGCCTGCGTCGTGCCGTCCAGGACGTGCGCCAGCGACACCAGCGGCAGCAGGTCGCCGCGCAGCCGGTACACCGGGGCCGAGTGCACGTACTCGATCGAGGTGGCGTTGCGGTCGTCCACCGCGACCAGCTCCAGCAGGTTCACCTGCGGGACGGCGAACCGCTCCTCGCCGCACTCGACCGTCAGCGCCGGCATGATCGCCAGGGTCAGCGGGATGCGCAGCCGCCACGTCGTGCCGATGCCGGGCTTGGACTCGACGTCCACCGACCCGCCCACCGACTCGATCTTGGTGCGGACCACGTCCATGCCGACACCGCGGCCGGACACGTTGGTGACCTGCTCCGCCGTGGAGAAGCCCGGCAGGAACAGCAGCTGCATCAGGTCCGCCGGCGTCGCCGCGGCGAGCTGCTCGGCGGTGCGCAGACCCTTGCGGAGGGCGCTGGCGGCCACCTTCTGCGCGTCGATGCCGCGGCCGTCGTCGGACACCTCGACGACCACCAGGCCACCGGCGTGGTAGGCGCGCAGCGTCAGCAGGCCCTGGGCCGGCTTGCCGGCCGCGACCCGGTCGGCGACCGGCTCGATCCCGTGGTCGATCGCGTTGCGGACCAGGTGCGTCAGCGGGTCCTTGACCGCCTCGAGCAGACCGCGGTCCAGCTCCGTGTCGCCGCCGGACATCTCCAGGCCGACCTCCCGGCCGCACGACGCGGCCAGGTCGCGCACGACGCGCGGCATCTTGGACCAGATGTGCTCGATGGGCTGCATGCGCGTCTTCATGACGCCCTCCTGCAGCTCACCGGCGATCACGTCGAGGCGCTGGGCGGCGCGGGACAGGTCGAGGTCGGCGCCGACCGAGGCCAGGCGGGTGATCTGGTTGCGGGCCAGCACCAGCTCGCCGACCTCGCGCATCAGGCCGTCGAGCAGCTCGACGTCGACGCGGATCGAGGAGTCGGAGATGGTGCGGACGCCCTCGTCCGGCGTCTCCGCGGTCGCGGCCGACGGCGGGATGCGGGGGGTCGGGACGGCGGGAGCCGGAGCGGCGGCCGCGGCGGCGGGGGTCGCCGGCGCGGGCGCGGCTGGCGCGGGGGCGGGGGCAGGGGTCACGACGGCAGCAGGCGCCGGCGCGGGCACCGTCTCGGCGATGCGCTCGACGATCACGGCGGTGGTGACCGGCGCGGGCTCGCCGACGGGCTCCGCCGCGGCGACCGGCTCGGCGCCCGTCGTCGTGACCGCCACCGGCTCGGGGTCGAGGGTCGCAGCAGCCGCTGCCGGGTCGGTGGCCAGCACCGCCTCGACGCGGGCCACGACGTCGTCGATCGCCACGGAGCCCTCGTCGCCACCGGTCTCGATGGTGCGCAGGATCTCGCGGACGCGGTCCACCACGGCCAGAAGCACGTCGGTGGTCGGCTGGTCCATCGACCGCTTGCCGTCACGGAGCTCCACCAGCAGGTTCTCGCCGGCGTGCGTGACGTGCTCGAGGTTGCCGAACGCCAGGAAGCCGCTGGTGCCCTTGATCGTGTGGATGGTGCGGAACACGCTGCTCAGCAGCGGCCGCGCACCGGGCTCCTTCTCGAGGGCCACCAGGTCCTGGTCGAGCTGATCCAGGTTCTCGTAGCTCTCCACGAGGAACTCGCGGACGATGTCGTCGGCGTCCTCCACGCTCCTGCCTCCTCATGGAGGGCCGGCGTCCATCGCCGGCCGTACAGGAGGCTCATCGGTCGAGCGGGGCGTCTCCTGAGGAGTCCACGGCCGGTGCCGGGGCCGCCGGCGCAGCGGGGACGGCCGGGTCGGCGGGCGTCGCGGCCGACGGCGGCGCGGCGATGATGCGGCGCAGTGCCGCCTCTGTGCCGTCGTCCGCGGCGACCGCCTGCTCGTTCTCCGACTGGATCGCCTCGAGCACCTCCGCGCGGTGCACCCGCACGGACCGCGGGGCGTCGATCCCGAGCCGCACACCGTCGGACCGCACCTCGATCACGGTGACGACGATGTCGCCCCCGATGACGAGGCGCTCGCCCACCCGACGGCTCAGCACCAGCATGCGGTGACCTTATCTTGCGGCGCGGTGAGGCCCCGGCTGCCGCGCGACCGCGCTCCAGGCGTCGCGGACGATCGGGACATGTACAAAACCGGCGCAGACCGCTAGGACGCAGTGCGGGCCTCGACCCGCACGACGGACTCACCGGACGCCCTGCCACCGCCCGACTCGACGGACGTGCTCAGGTCGTACAGACCGGGGGCGGCATCAGTCGGGATGGCGATGGTGCTGACCGGTGCTCCGCCCGCCCGGTTCGTCGTCTGCACGGGCGCCGCGGTCAGCCGCGGAGACGGAACACCCACGCCGACGGAGCTCTTCAGCGTCGTGACGTCCGGGTACGAGCCGGTCAACGACGCCGACAACGTGACCGGCGCCTGCGGGTACGCCTGCGTGGGCGGAAGGGTCTCGACGATCCAGTGCACCACCAGCACGTCGCCGGGGCGCAGCACCTGGTCGACGTCCGTCTTCTGGCAGCACGTGTACCGGTAGGTGGCCGGGGCACCCTCCGACGGTGGCTGGGGCGTGGGTGCGCAACCGGCGATCGCCAGCGGACCGAGAACGGCCGACATCGCCAACGCTGCTGACGGAGACAGGTGCTGAGCGACGAGGCGCCTTCCGTGCGACCTGGATCGTGGGCCTCGCCGTCGTGGCGTTCCAGGTCGTGGTGGCCGAGGCGTGGAGGAAGGGCACCGGAGGCGTTCACCTCGCACCCTTCTGGGGCACGTACGTCGGCATGGCGTTCGGTCTGTGGGGCATCGCCGCCGTCGCGGCATCCCGCTCCCGACGTGGCGCCGACTCACTGGCCGCACTGGCCGTCAGCTCGGCCTCTCTGACGCTCGCCCTGGCGCTGCTGGCGTTCTAGCGGCGCGGGCCGCGGGGCCCGCGACGGGCGCTCAGGCGCGGGCGGCGTCCACGTCCTGGCCCAGCAGCGCCGCCCAGACCACCGGGGACGACGGCACCCCGTCCGCCAGGGCGATCGGCAGGCCCAGACCCAGCACCGTCCCCGGTGCGCGCGTGTCGAACAGCCCCCGAACCGCCAAGGCGTCGACGGGCCGTTGGCGGCCGACCTGCGCCAGCCAGTGGCCGGTGTCCTCCGGCTTGGTGCGGCCGTCCACGACCGCCCACACCTGGTCCGGCCGGGCGGCGGCGACCAGTGCGGCGGCCTGCTCACGGTCGAGGCGCTCGTCGCGCACCGGCACGGTGACGATCCACGGGTGGTCCTCCCGCGGCGCGGTGGCCCGCCAGCGGGAGGTGGCCGTGGCGCTCGACATGGCCCCGGGACCGCACTTCACGACGGCCTGCGGGGGCAGCGCCCAGCGGTGCGCGATCAGGTCGGCGGTCTCCTCGACGTCCAGCGGTGGGCCGACGAGGACGAGGACCTGACCCGACTGGCGCGGCGGGACGGGCGACGGCGGGAGCTGGGCCAGCACCCCGCCGAGGGTCAGCGGCGTGGCGGTCAGCAGGGCGGCAGGGACGCCGGCGGCGGTCAGCGCTGCGCGCAGGGCGTCGTCGGACGGTGGTGCGAAGCCCGCAGCCGGCGCCGAGTCGGGCGCAGCGAGGGCGCCCGTCGCGGTCGGGGCGGGCACCTCCACCTCGGCGGGAGGCGGTACCTCGGCGAGCGCACGCACCTGGTCGAGCACGGCCGCGAAGCGGGCACTGGCTGTGGACACGGGTGCTGGCTCCACGGGCGCCGCGGCCTCGGCTGCCGGACGAGTCGCCACCGCGCCACCGGTCTGCCCCGGCCCAGCTGCGCCCACGGGCGCTGCGCTGAACGGCGCGCCGGTGCGTTCCGCCTGGTCGGCCGCCTCGAGCAGGTCGTCGAGCGAGGCCGCCGTCGGACGCGTGAACCGGCGCCGGGGCGTCCGCGCGGGCTCCGGCACGTCGATCGTCAACTCGTACCGCTCGCGCGCGAAGAACCCGCCGAACCCGCCGCTGCGCACCTTCTCGGCGCGCACGATGCGGGCACCGGGACCGAGCTCCTCGCGGACCCGGACGATCAGGCCGGCCAGGTCGGCGCCCTCAAGCAGCAAGCGCTCGCCCACGGCTCACCATCCCCACGGTCTCGACGTTGACGCCGGCGCCGGTCACCTCGGAGTAGCTGAGCACCGCGAGGCGAGGCAGGCCGAGCGACACCAGGCGGCGCAGCGCCGGGCGGATGGTCGGTGCGCACACCAGCACCGCGGTGGTGCCCTCCGCCTCGGCCTCCGCCAGTGCGCCGCGCAGCCGGCCGAGCATCGTGTCGAGGATCTCGGGATCGACCACCAGCTGGCTGCCGTGGTCGCCCGGACGGATCGACTCCACCAGCTGGTGCTCCAGCACCGGCTCGAGGGTGATCACCCGCAGCACGCCGTCGCGCGAGTGCGGCGCGACCAGCGCGGGACCGAGCGCCGCACGGGCGGCCTCGACCAGACCCTCCGGGTCGGTGGACACGCGGGCACGCAGCGTGAGCGCCTCGTAGATGCGCGACAGGTCGCGGATGGAGACGCCCTCCGCGAGCAGGCCCTGCAGCACCCGCTGCACCTCGCCCAGCGAGAGGAGGGACGGAACGAGCTCCTCGACCACCGAGGGGTTCACCTGCTTGACGCCCTCGGTGAGCACGCGCACGTCCTCGCGGGACAGCAGCCGGTCGGCGTGCTGGGTGACCAGCTCGCCCAGGTGCGTGACGAGGACGGACACGCGGTCGACGACGGTGGCACCGGTCATCTCGGCGGCGTGCCGGAGCTCGGCCGGCACCCACTTGCCCGGCAGCCCGAACACTGGCTCGGCCACGGCGGATCCCGGCAGGCCGGCGAGGTCGTCGCCGAGCGCCAGCACGCGTCCGCCCGGCGCCTGCCCGCGGCCCACCTCGACACCGGCGATGCGCACGACGTAGGTGGCCTGCGGCAGGTCGACGCTGTCGCGGGTGCGCACCGGCGGGACGACGACGCCGAGGTCCATCGCCGTCTTGCGGCGCAGCGACCGCACCCGGCCCAGCAGGTCCCGCTCGGGCCCGCTGCCGACCAGGTCGACCAGGTCCGGCGCCAGGAGGATCTCGAGCGTCGGCACCCGCATCTGCTCGATCAGCTGCTCCGGGGTGTCCGCCGTCTCCGGTGCAGGGCCCGCCGGCTTGGCTGTCGCCTGCGCCGCTGCCTCGCGCCGCTCGGTGCTGCGGGCGCGCTGCGAGACGAGCAGCAGGACCCCGCCGACCAGCAGGAACGGCACCTTCGGCATGCCGGGCAGCAGCGCCAGGGCCACCGCGCCGCCACCGGCGATCATCAGGGCGGTCTTGGACTGGGTCAGCTGCTTGGCGGCGGAGGAGCCCAGGTCCGCGTCGGCGCTGGCGCGCGTGACGACGATGCCGGTGGACACCGACAGCAGCAGCGCGGGGATCTGGGTGACCAGGCCGTCGCCGATGGTCAGCAGGCTGTAGCGGTTCAGGGCGTCGCCCATGGTCATCTTCATCTGGACCATGCCGATGACGAACCCGCCGACCAGATTGATCACCGTGATGATGATTCCTGCGACTGCATCACCCTTGACGAACTTCGAGCCACCGTCCATCGCGCCGTAGAAGTCGGCCTCGGCGGCGACGTCGGCACGGCGGCGGCGCGCGGTGTCCTCGTCGATCAGGCCCGAGTTGAGGTCGGCGTCGATCGCCATCTGCTTGCCGGGCATCGCGTCGAGCGTGAACCGGGCGCCCACCTCGGCCACGCGGCCGGCGCCGTTGGTGATCACCACGAACTGGATCACCACGAGGATCAGGAAGATCACCAGGCCGATCACCAGCGACCCGCCCACCACGAAGTGGCCGAACGCGTCGATCACGTGACCGGCGTACCCGTCCCGCAGCACCAGCCGGGTCGACGCCACGTTGAGGCCCAGCCGGAACAGCGTGAACACCAGGATCAGCGACGGGAACACCGAGAAGTCCAGCGGCCGGCGCACGTACATGCTGGTCAGCAGGATCACCAGCGCCGCGGTGATGTTGGCCGCGATCAGCACGTCCAGCAGCGCCGCCGGCAGCGGCACCACCAGCAGCAGCACGATGCCGACCACGCCGATCGGCACGGCCATCGCGGACAGGTCCTTGTTTCTCATCGGCCGTCCTCCGGTCGAGCGGGTGAGTCTGCGGTGGTCGAGCGGGTGGTCGAGGTGGCGACGGCCGGGCCGTCGCTCGTGGGTGCCGGTGCCGCGGGGGCATCCGCAGCGGGGGCGGGGCGGCCCGCGCGGGACCGGCTCGCAGCACGCGCGGCGGCACGGGCGACCGCGCGGTGGTCGGTGTGGTCGTCGGGCGCCAGCGTCGAGCCGCCGGGCACGTGGTGCTTGCCGGCGGACGCCCCGCGCCGGCGCAGGGCCATCACGAAGGCGAGCACCCGGGCGACGGCGGTGAACAGGTGCTCCGGGATCTCCGCCCCGATCTCGCACGCGGCGTGCAGCGCGCGGGCCAGGGGGATGTCCTCGACCAGCGGCACGTGCTCCTCGGTCGCCTTCTCGCGGATCTTCGCGGCGACCGCCCCCGCGCCCTTGGCCACCACGCGCGGCGCGCCCTTGCCGGGCTCGTAGCGCAGCGCGACGGCGACGTGCGTCGGGTTGACCAGCACCACGTCGGCCTCGCGGACGGCCTGCATCATGCGCTGGCGGCTCATCTGGTGCTGACGGGCGCGGATGGCGGCCTTGACCTGCGGGTCGCCCTCGTTGCGCTTGTTCTCCTCCTTGAGCTCGCGCATCGTCATCCGCGTCTGCTTGCGGTTGCGGCGGATGACCGTGACCACGTCCACCAGGCCGAGCAGCAGGCCGGCGGCGATGCCGGCGCGCAGCAGCGAGGAGACGCCGGAACCGGCCTCGTGCAGCAGCTGGGACAGCGGCAGCCGGCCGGAGGCGATCAGCACCGGCAGCAGCCCCTGGATCGCCATCCAGAGCGCCAGCCCGACGGCCACCGACTTGCCGAGCGTCATCGCCAGCTGACCCCAGGCGTGCGGGCCGACCATCCGCTTCACGCCGTTGACCGGGTTGAACTGCTCCACCTGCGGCTTCGGGGAACGGACGTGGATGCCGCCCTGCGCCGCGGCGACGACGAGCGTGACGGCGACCACCACGACGAGCAGCGGCGCGAGCGTCGACACGGCCGACCGCAGCCCCGTCTCGAGCGCCGTCACCGCCAGCGCGGGCTCCGGGTGCGCGGCGAGCCGCTGCAGCGAGCCGAGCTGCTCCATACCGGCCTGCCGGCCGCGGGACAGCACGCCCGGAAGCATCACCACGGCGGCGCCGACCCCCACCCAGGCCGACAGGTCCTGCGACCGGGAGAGGCGACCCTTGCGGCGCACGTCCTTCAGGTGCCGGTCGGTGGCCTTCTGGTTGCGCTCCTGACCGTCGCTCACGGCTGCACCCCCTGCATCAGGTGGGTGGCCGTCCCGGACAGGCCGGCCAGCACGCCCGGCAGCGTCAGCACCACGTACCCGCCCAGGCTGACGGTCAGCAGGATCTTCAGCGGGAAGCCCATCGCGAACGCGTTCAGCGCCGGTGCCACGCGGGTGAGCAGCCCCAGGCCGACGTCGGCGAGGAACAGCACGACGACCAGCGGCCCGGCGATCTGCAGCGCCGACACCGTCATGCCGGTCAGCCCGCTGATCGCCGCCTTGGCCAGCGCCGCCGGCGCCAGCCCCATGCCGATCGGCAGGGAGTCGAAGCTGCGCACCAGGCCGAGCAGCATCACGTGGTGCGCGTCCGAGGCGACGAGCAGCGCCACGACCAGCATCTGGTAGAGCCGCGCGAACGTCGCGCCGCTGACCATGTTCATCGGGTCGAAGGCGGTGGCCAGCTGGAAGCCGCCGAACAGGTCGATCAGCCCCCCGGCGGACTGCACGGCGGCGAACACGAGCCAGACCAGAAACCCGAGGGCCAGCCCCACCAGCGCCTGCAGCGCCACGTCGCCGACCAGCGGGGCGACCGACGTCGTCGCCACCCGCGGCAGCCGGGCCTGCACCACCAGCGCCAGGCCCAGGCCCAGCGCCACCTTCACCGGACCGGGCACGCCCTTGTTGGCGAACGGGGGCGCGACGACGAGGAACGCGGTGATCCGCACGGCCGCGAGCGCCGTGGTCTCGATGACGTCGAGCGGGACGTCCACCGCCAGGTCCGGGGAGAAGGCCATCTGCGTGCCCGGCTCAGTGCCCGACGAGCGCGGGCATCCGCGTGTACAGGTCGGTGGTGAACGTGACGACCGTCGAGATCATCCAGTGGCCGGTGACCACCAGGGCGATCGCGGCGCCCAGCGCCTTGGGCACGAAGCTGAGCGTGACCTCCTGCACCTGGGTCATCGACTGCACCAGGGACACGACCAGCCCGATCACCAGGGCGGTCACCAGCACGGGCGCGCAGAGCTTGGCGGCGACCATCAGGGCCTGCACCGCGATGTCGAGGACCGCCTCGGTGGTCATCCGCCGGCCCCCGTGTACGAGCCGAGCAGGGCCTTGATCACCAGGCCCCAACCGTCCACCAGCACGAACAGCAGCAGCTTGAACGGCAGGGACACCATGACGGGCGGCAGCATCATCATGCCCATCGCCATCAACGAGCTGGAGACGACCAGGTCGATCACCAGGAACGGCACGAAGATGACGAAGCCCATGATGAACGCGGCCCGCAGCTCGGAGAGCATGAAGGCCGGCGCCAGGGTGGTGAACGGCACGTCGGCCGCCGACTGCGGGTTGGGGCGCTGCGCGGCGCGCGTCACCAGCGCCAGGTCCTGCTCGCGGGTGTGCGCCACCATGAACGTCGCCAGGGGCTTCTCCCCCGCGCCGATCGCCTCGGAGAAGCTCGTCTGACCGTGCAGGTAGGGCTGCACCGCCTGGGTGTTGATGTCCCCGATGGTCGGCGCCATCACGAACAGGGACAGGAAGAGCGCGAGGCCGGCGATCGCCTGGTTGGGCGGCACACCCTGCAGGCCGAGCGCGTTCCGGGTCATCGCCAGGACGACGAAGATCTTGGTGAAGCTGGTGGTCATGATCAGCAGCGACGGTGCGACCGACAGGACCGTGATGCCGAGCAGCACCGTGATCGAGCTGCTCGGGGTGCCGTCGACGCCGTTCACGCTGACGTGCACCGAGCCGGGGGCGGCCGGGGTTGCGGCGGGTGTCGGCGCGCTCGGGCTGGCCGGCGTGGTGGGGCCGGCGGCGGGGACGACAGCGGCTGGCACGACGACGGCGGGGACGACGACGGCGGCCGTCGTGATGCGCGCCGGGGTACTTGCGACCGCGCCCGACGAGGCCAGCAGCACCAGGCCGCCGGCCAGGCACAGCGCCGCCAGCAGCCGCAGCGCACGCACCACGCGCGCCGGGGCGGCGACCTGCGCCAGCTCCGGCTCGACCACGGTGCGCGCGCCGGCGCCGCGGCGCGGGGCGAACATCACCGGCGGACCGTCCGGTCCTGCAGCGCACGGACCGCTGCACGCCACGTCTGCGGGGACAGCACGGAACCGGCCAGCGCCCCGGCCAGCGCGGACTGGTGGGACGCGTCGTCGAGCGCGGGACGCGGGTGCGGCACGGCACCGAGAGCCGGTCCGGCACCCGGCAGGCCGGCGGCGCCGCCGACGAGGGCCCCCGGGACGCCGGCGCCGGTAGGCGTGCTCGTCGGGACCGCCGCCTGCTTGGTCGCCTTGGCGCCCGTGCGCTCGCCGGGGAGCCCGACCGGCGCACTGGCCACGGGGCCGAGCTCCGTCAGCAGCTGCACGGACGTGTCGCTGAAGCCGACCAGCAGCCGCCGGTCGCCGGCGGCGATCACCGCGACGCCGGAGTGCCGGCCCAGACCCTGCCGGCCCACCACGTGCACGTCCGCCTCGCGCGTGCGCTCCGCGGCGCGGCCGGCGGACATCCGCCGGCCGACGTACACGATGAGCGCGATCACGACGCCGAGGGAGACGGCGACCCGCAGCAGCACCAGGAGGGTCTCGCCCATCAGCGGTCGGCCTCCACGCCGGACACGATCTCGGTGATCCGGACGCCGTACTCCTCGTCCACCACCACCACCTCGCCGCGGGCGATCAGGCGGCCGTTGATCATCACGTCCGCCGGCGCACCGGCCGCGCGGTCCAGCTCGAGCACCGTGCCGGGGGCCAGCTCCAGCACCTGGCGCAGCGGCAGGCGAGCCCGGCCCAGCTCCGCCGTCAGGGTCATGTCGACGTCGTAGAGCACGCGCATGCTGGCCCGCGGGGTCGGCACGGCCGAGGCGCCGCCGGCCACCGGCACGCGCCCGCCGCGCACGCGCACGGCGAACCAGCCGAGCGTGGTGCCCGCGGCCTGCAGGGCGAACAGCTGGGAGTCGTCGGACAGCACGCTGCCCGCGGAGTCGGTACGGGCGGACTCCAGCACGCCGGTGCCGAGCCGGGCGGCCGCGGCCTCGAGCGCGGGGCGCAGCGCATCGGTCAGCGCCACCGGGGTGCCCTCGCTGACACCGGCCGCGGTCAGCTCGGCGACCACCGCCTCCGCGACCACCACCAGCTCGGCACTGGGCGAGCCGACGAACGAGGCGACCACCGCGACGGCGTCCGGGTCCGGCCGGTCACCGGGGGCGGCCGGCACCGCGACCAGCGGCACGGTGGAGGGGACCATCGCCGCCGCCGCACCCGCGACCGCCTGCACCTCCAGGTCGCTCACAGTGGTGGCGTTCATGCGTTCTCCTCCTCGACGTCGACCACCCGGCAGGCGAGCCGGGAGCCCTGGCTGCCCACGGCAGCGCGGGCGAGCACCACACCGTCGACGACCACGTCGAGCGGACGGGTGGCGGGATGCTGCAACGGCAGGACGTCGCCGACGGCGAGCCCCACCACCTCCGGGGGGCGGACCGTGACGGGCGCGAACCGCACCACCAGGTCCACCGGGACCGCCGTGACGGCCACCTCGAGCTGCGCGCGCGCGTGGGCCGCCTCGCGCCGGTCGTCCTCCGACCGGGTCTCGTCCGTCTCGGCCAGCCGCATCGCGGCCAGCAGGTTCTCCGCCGGGACCATCAGCGTCGCGGTGTCCGCACGCTCGCCGGTGTGCAGCGTGAACCGGGCGACCAGCACGGCGTCGCTCGCCGGCACCGCCTGCACGAACTGGGGGCTGTACTGGACCGCTCGCATCGACAGGCTCAGCGGCGCGACCGTCGTGAAGGCGTACCGCAGGTCGTCCAGCGCGGGCTGGAGCAGCTCGCGGACCACGGTCAGCTCGATGTCGGTCAGCTCGCGGCCCTCGCGGTCGTCACCGAGCCCGGTGCCGCCGAACAGGTAGTCCACCCAGACCATCACGGTCTCCACCGGCGTCTGCAGCAGCGCCGTCTGGCGGGTCTGCTCGACGGTGCACAGCATCAGCGCCGTGCGGGCGGGCAGCGTGCCGACGTACTCGTCGTACGGCATCAGCTCGACGCGGTCGCAGGTGGCGGAGCACAGGGCGCGCAGGCGGGAGGTCAGCTGGGTGCCCCACATGCGGGCGAACCGCTCGAACGCCATCTCCAGCCGGCGGCCGTGGTCGCGGGCGAGGGTCATCGGGCGGCGGAAGTCGTACAGCTCGGGCTCGGCGTTGCGCGCGCGGCCGGTCGCCGTCCGGGAGGTGGGCCCCGGTGCGGACCGGGGCGCGGGCACGCCGAGGGTCGCCTCCGGCGCCTGGGGGGCTGTCACGAGCAGCCCATCGGCGGGCAGCACGGCTTCCTGAGCGAAACGTGTGCGAGAGCCGCTCACGTGCGTCTGGTGGTGCTTCCCCGCCACCGGCCGTCGTGGCCGGCGCCTCGTGGTGCTGTGCCCGAACGAGGTCTACGGGGCGGTGCGGCGCCCTCCATGGCGCCCCGGGTGCGCCGGGCTGGAGCCCGGCGGGACGGTGCGGCGGTCCGTGCCGCCGCCGACCGTCACTGGGTGACGAAGTTCGTCAGGTAGAGGTCCATCACCTCCCCCTTGTAGGCCTTCTCCAGGGAGGTCAGCAGCTCCGCCTTCATCTTGTCTCGCGTGGCGGCGTCGGAGACCTCGGCCACCGTGTGGCCGGAGAACTCCGCGATCGCCAGGTCGAGAGCGCGGGACGGGTTGGGAGCCGTCTTGGTCTCCTTGGTCAGCTGCAGGCCCATGCCCAGGCGCAGGTAGTGCCCGTCGGCCAGGTTGATGCTGATCGCATCGACCGTGAGCACCTCACCGGCGACCGGCGTGGGGGTCGCGTGGGCCTTCGGGGTGCCGCCGGTGGGCCGCAGGAAGAACCAGTAGCCGGCGCCGGCCCCGAGCAGCAGCACGACGACCAGCACGACGACCAGGAGCTTCTTGGACTTCTTCGGCTTCTTCTCCGCCGGCGGCTCGGCCGGCGTGCGGGAGCCGATGGTCGAGGACGGCGACGACGGCCGGGGGGCGCCGATCTTCTGCGAGATGATCCGCTGCTCGGTGGGCACTGGCTCCTCCTTCGGGTGTCTGGCTGGGGTGGCTGGTTCGGGTGGCTCGGTGGGGCGGGGCGCGGCGAGGTCAGCCGCCGGCCGCGACTATCGGCAGCAGCTTGCGGACCGCGTCTGGTGCGCTCGACAGCACCACCAGGTCCACCCGCCGGTTGGCCGCGAGCGCCTGGTCGTCGGCACCCGGCACCTCCGGGCGGGCGTCGCCGAAGCCGACCGCCATGATCCGGTCCGCCGGCATGCCGTCGGACTCGACCAGCCGGCGCAGCACCTGCGTGGCCCGGTCGGAGGACAGCTCCCAGTTGGTGGCGTACTTGCCCGAGCCGGACACCGGCAGCGTGTTGGCGTGCCCCTCGATGGACACCTGCTCGGTGATGCCGCGCAGCGTGGGCGAGAGGGTGTCGATCACCCGCTGGGAGGTGGGCGTCAGCTGGGCCGACTCGGGACCGAAGAACACGTCCTGGGCGACCAGGCCGATGATCAGACCGCGCTCGGTGATCTTGTAGTCCACCGCGTCGCTGAGGCCGACAGCCCCGAGCTCCGACTTGATCGCGTCGCGGATCTGCTCCAGGTGCGCCGCCTCGGCCCGCGCCGCGAGCAGCAGCTTGGGGTCCGTCGTCGGCGAATTGGCGGCCGGCTTGGCCCCCGCCGCTTGCGGGGCGCTCGCCTGCTGGCCCAGACCCTTGTCGGCGGTGACCAGGCCGGCCGTGCCCACCTCGTTGGCGTTGGTCGCGGCGCTGACGCCGTCCAGCACGCCCGGGTTCGACTCGAGCACCGAGCTGTGCACCGTGCCCTGCCCGAAGCCGGTCGCCAGCGAGTCGCGCAGTGCCGTGAACTTCTGCTGGTCCACCTGGCTGATCGCGAACAGCACGATGAACAGGCCCATCAGCACGGTCATCATGTCCGAGTAGCTGACCGCCCAGCGCTCGGCGTTGGTGTGGTCGTCGTCGTCGACCTTCTTGCGCCGACGCCGCGGCGGGGTGCTCATGCCGCCTTCTTCTCGCCGGCGGCGCCACGTGCGTCGTCGGGCAGCAGGCTGCGCAGCCGCTCGCCGACCAGCCGGGGGTTGGCACCGGCCTGCACGGCCAGCAGCCCCTCGAGCGCGAGCTCCATCTGGGCGCACTCGAGGTCGGACATCCGGCGGATACGGCTGCCCAGCGGCATCCACACGACGTTGGCGGACAGCAGGCCCCACAGGGTGGCGACGAACGCCGAGGCGATCGACTCGCCGAGCTTGCTCGGGTCGGACAGGTTCTGCAGCACGTGCACCAGGGAGATGACGGTGCCGATGATGCCGATGGTCGGCGCGTAGCCGGCCATGTCGTGGAAGTACTTGGCGTGCATGCGGTCGAGCCGGCGCTTGGACGCGATCCGGTCCTCGAGCATCATCCGCAGGTCCTCGGGGTCCGTGCCGTCGATCGCCGACTGCAGGCCCGAGCGCAGGAACGGGTCGGTGATGGTGCGCGCCGCGTCCTCCAGCGCGAGCAGGCCCTCCCGGCGCGCCTTGTCCGCCAGGCTGACCAGCGTCTCGATGGTGCCCGACGGGTCCGGCGCCTTGCTGCGCAGCGCGGTGGGGACCGCGGCGAAGGAGCCCATCGCGTCCTTCAGCGTGTGGCCCATCAGGCCGACCGCCAGCGTGGTGACCCACACCAGCAGCAGCGGCCCGGGCAGCACGATGGCCATCGGCGGCGTGCCCTCGATGAGCATCACCACGAAGACGGTGCCGAGGGCGACGCCCAGACCGATCAGACCTGCGGGATCCATCAGCGCACCGTCCGCAGGTGGGCACGGCCCTCGTCGTGGGGACCCCGGGGGTCGGGCTCGTCGTCCGGACCGCCCTCCGGCTCGTCGTCCGACGGCACCGGCGCGAGGTGCACCGACTGCCGCTCGGTCTCGATCTGCCGGGCCCGGGCCAGCACCAGCGCCCGGTGCTCGGTGATGCGGGAGATCACCTCGGCCATCGACTCCTCGACGATGTACTTGCTGCCGTCGATGAGCGTCAGGATCGTGTCCGGCGCGCTCTCGACGCGCTGGACCAGATCGGGGTTCACCCCGAAGAGTCCGCCGTTGAGGCGCGTCACGATGATCACGGTGGTCCCGTCCCTGGTCCCTGCATGCGGCTGGATGCCGTTGAGCCCGTCCGTGGGCTCGTTGCCTTCCCGATCGGCCGTGCGCGCTGCCTGCTGAGGACTTCAGCCCGCCGGGTGGTAGGCCCAGTGCCAGCTCTCGCCGGGCACGTCGGCCTGGAAGCCGCACGACGGCGCGTTGCGCTGCATCCACGCCTGGGCGGCGCCGTTCAGCTGCAGGTCGGCGGCGATGCCCCAGCCGTGCTCGCTGGTGCCGGGCTTGGCCGCGAGACCGCCCTGCGAGTACAGGCCCTTGCTGGCGGCCAGCTGCACCTGCTCGTCGTACGGCCGGTACGTCTCGGTGATGCCGACGGTCACGCCGTCGGCCTTGGCGGCCGCGATCAGCTTGGTCATCGCGGCGGCGGCCGGCGCCCACATCTTCTTGCCGGTGTCGCCGACCGGCGCGAGGGCCGAGTCGGGGATGCGGCCGTTGCCGTAGGCCGCGAGATCGGTCGGGACGCGGTTGGCGCCGAGCGTCCCGGCCGCCGTCGTGGCGGTGGCCGACGAGAGCGACGACGTGGCCGACGACGACGAGCTCCTCGCCAGCTCCTGCGCCAGCACGTCGTCGAACGCCGCGCCCCTGGCCGCCCCGGCCGCCGTGGCCGCCGGGCGCGAGGCCAGGGCGACACCGGCGACCGGGCCGGACACCAGGGACTGCAGCTGCAGCACCCGGGCGGAGATCTGGGAGATCTGCGAGAGACCGTCCATCAGCCGGCTCAGCGCTTGAGGTTGACGAGCTCCTGCAGGACCTCGTCGGACGTGGTGATGACGCGCGAGTTCGCCTGGAAGCCGCGCTGGGCGACGATCAGGTTGGTGAACTCGCTGGACAGGTCGACGTTGGACATCTCCAGCGCGCCGCCGGCGAGCGTGCCGCGACCGCCGGTGCCGGGGGCGCCGAGCTGCGGGTTGCCCGAGTTCACCGTCGTCTGGAACAGCGATCCGCCGGACTTCTCCAGGCCCGCCGGGTTGGTGAACGACGCGAGCGCGATGCGGCCGATCACCTGCTTGAGGCCGTTGCTGAAGGCGCCGGTGATGGTGCCGTCGCTGCCGAGCGAGAACGACTGCAGCGTGCCGGCCGCCTGGCCGTCCTGCTTGGTGGCCGCGACGGTGTCCAGGCCGGCGAAGCCGGTGATCTTGGAGATGTCGACGGTGATGCCGCCCACCGTCAGCGTGCCGGCCGACGTCAGCTTGCCCGTGCCGTCGAACGTCAGCGGGCCGTAGGCGGTGCTGGCCGCGCCGTCGTTGCCGGTCAGGTTCCACGTGGTGACGCCCGCAGCCGTGGTGCTGGCCTGGAACGTCAGGTTGAGCTGGGTCTCGTTGCCGGTCGAGTCGTAGACGCCGATCGCACGGGTGATCGTGGTGCCGTCCGGCGCGGACTGCTCCAGGTTGCCCTCGTACGTCGCGCTCTTGGTGGCGATCGCCGCCATCAGCGTGCCGGCGGGCACCCGCAGGTCCGTCAGCGGCCCGTTGGTGTCGATCACGCCGTTGGTGGCGGCCCAGCCCTGCACCAGGGCACCCTCGCCCGGCAGCACCATCTGACCGGTGGAGTCGAAGTCGAACGACCCGGCGCGCGTGTAGTACGTGTCGGCGCCCTTGCGGACGGCGAAGAACCCGTCGCCCTGGATCATCATGTCGGTGCTGCGGCCGGTCAGCTGCGAGGCCCCCTGCGAGAAGCTCGTCGTGATGCCGGCCACCCGCACGCCCAGGCCCACCTGGGCGGGGTTGGTGCCGCCGACGCCCGCGCCGGGCTGGGCGCCGCCCGCGTTGGACACCAGCTGGCTGAGCGTGTCCTGGAACTGGATCTGCGAGCTCTTGAAGCCCGTGGTGTTGACGTTGGCGATGTTGTTGCCGGTGACGTCGAGCATCGTCTGGTGGCTGCGCAGACCGCTGATGCCGGAGAAGAGCGAGCGAAGCATGGTGGTGTCCCTTCGGGTGGAGCGGGTCAGGCGCTGGCGGAGGTGCCGGCTGTGGTGCCGGCCGTGCTGGACGGGGTGACGGTGCGGACCTCGTCGAGGCCGACGTCGGTGGTGCCGACCCGCAGGGTGGGCACGGTGGAGGTGTAGGAGACGGCGGAGACCTGGCCGTGCTGCTCGGTCCCGTTGGCGTCGTTCCAGGTCACCTGGCGGCCGACGAGCGTGGCCGCGGCGACGCGCATCTGCAGCGCGAACTCGTTCTGCGACGTGGTGGTGAGCTCGGTGAGGCTCTGCATCGTCGACATCTGGGTGGTCTGCGTCATCATCGCCGAGGTGTCCATCGGCGAGCTGGGGTCCTGGTTCTTCAGCTGGGCGATCAGCAGCTGCATGAATGCCTTGCTGTCCAGCTGGGTCTTGTCCTTCGGTGCCGAGGCGCCCGCCGTGGCGGCCGTCCGGTCGGACGTGAGGTACGAGACGTCGATGCTCATGCGGGTCTCCGTGGTGGGCTGAGGGTCGGCCGGGCCGGTGGGTGGTGGGGTCAGACGAGGAGGTCGAGGCCTCCGGGTCGGACCCCGGCGGCGCCGGGCGCCGGTCCGCGCTGGGTGGCCGGGGTGCCGGTCCACGGTCCGGTGCGGTCGTCCGCCGGCCGGGCCGGTGCGCCCTGGTCGCCCGAGCGGCTGTCGGGCTGGCCGCCGGACGGGCTGCCGGACTGGCCGGCCGCGGGGCCGCCCGTCCCCTGGCGGCCGCTCCCCTGGCCGGGGCCGGAGCTCCCGGCGTCGACCGTGATGCCGGCGGCGGAGAGGTCCTTGCGCAGGTCGGCCAGCGCACCGCGGAGCGCGTCCTTCGCCGCGTCGGTCGCCCCCGCGAGCTCCACCCGGACGGACTGGGCGGTGATGTGGGCGACCACCCGGACGGCGCCGAGGTTCTCGGGGTCCAGCGGGACCGACAGCACGTGGTGACCGGCGGCCAGGCCGGTCAGCGAGCGCAGCCGGGCGCCGAGCTGGTCCGCGACGGGCAGCGGCGTCGTGGGCGTCGCCTGCGCGGCGGCCGTGGCGGCCGCCGCGGGTGCGGAGGTGGTCGGCGCGGAGGTGGTCGGGGCGGAGGGGGCGGTGAGCGGCACGGCGGCCTGCGCGGCGGCGGCGCCGGTGGCGTCCACCCGCACGGGGGCGTCGGGGACGGCAGCCGCCGGCTGGGTCGCGGCGCCGACGGGCGCGGTGGCGGTCGCAGCGGGGGCGTCCGGTGCACGGTGGTCGGCGGCGGTCCGGGTGCCGCTCGTGCCGGCTGCCGCCGGACTCGGCGTCGCGGTGACCGCAGCGGCGGTGGTCCCGGTGGCGAGGGTCCGCGGTTCCGCGCCGGCGCGGCCGGGCTGACCGGAGGCGGCCTCGGCTCCCGTCGCGAGGGTGGTGGTGGTGGGCGTGCCGGCCGCCGGTGCGCCCGCAGTCACCGCTGCACCGGCCCCGACGGCGGTCGCACCGGCGACAGCGGATCCGGGCGGTACTGGGGCAGCGGCGGACGCCGCCGTCGTCGGCTGCCCCGCCGCCGCGACTGCCGTCGTGGCCGCGGCCGTGGTCGTGGTCACCGCTGCACCGGCCGCGGCGAGCTGGGCGGCCGTCTGCGGGGTGCCGCCCTGGAGGGCGGTGCCCTGCACGGCGGTGCCCTGAGTCGCCGCACCCTGCGCGGTGGTCGAGGTCGCCGTGCTGGCGGACCCGGCCGACGACGAGGTCGCGGCCGACGAGCCCGCTGCCGCGGCATCCCCCGGTCCACCCGTCGTCGTCGCGTCGCTCCCCGACGCCGCACGCGTGCCCCTGCCGGCCGGCCGGTCCCGGCGGTCCACCGCCCGGTCGGCACCTGGGTCCGCCACCCGCTCGGGGCTGTGGTCGGGCCGGGCGTCGCTGCTGCGGTCGGCACGGTCCGCACGGTCGGCCCCGAGCGACGGCACGCTGCGTGCCGTGCTCGCCAGGTGCGCGGCCAGCAGGTCGTCAAACCCGCTGCCGCTGGTCTGCGCAGCCGCGTACCGGGCCGGCCGCACCGCCGGGGCGGTCGGCGTGACCGTCGTCGTGCTCATGCCTCGGTCCCCTCGTCGTCGCGTCCGGGGACGCCGCCGTCCGTGCGACGGCGGGCCGCCGCCTCGTCCAGCACGTGCTGCTCGGCCCGGCCCTCGGCCAGGCGCTCGCGCTCCTCGTGGTGCTCCGCCAGCCTCTCGACGGCCCGCAGGTCCCGCCGCGCGGCCGACCAGGCCTCGCGGCGCTCGTCCGCGGCGCGGTCCGCCTCGGCCGCCTCGGCCGAGCGCTCGGCGAGCAGGCTGGACAGCGCCAGCCGGGACGCGATGGTGGCGTGGAACAGGACCTGGTCCACGGGCTCGCCGGTCGCGGCCAGCCGCTGCAGGGTGTCGTCGGCCGCGGCCCGCCGCTCGCGCCGGCGCCGCTCGGCCTGACCCAGCTCTGCGGCGGCCGTCTCCTCGCGGAACGTGCGCACGCGCAGCAGCCCGCCCAGCCCGAACACGCTCACGCCGCGCCCCCGTCCATCGCGCCGACCAGGGCGGACAGCCGCTGCCACGACTGCTCCGCCGGTGCACGCTCCGCCATGTCCTGGCACAGGAACGCCTCGATCGCGTCGGCGTGGGCCAGCGCGGTGTCCACCTGCCGGTTGGAGCCCGGCACGTAGGCACCCACGTCGATCAGGTCCTGCGCCTGGGACCGAGCCGCCAGCACGCTGCGCAGCCGCTGAGCCGCGGCCCGCTGCTCACGGGACGTCACGCGGTTGGCCAACCGGCTGATCGATGCGAGCGCATCGACCGACGGGAAGTGACCGGCCACCGCCAGGCGGCGCTCCAGCACCACGTGCCCGTCGAGGATCGACCGGGCGGCGTCCGCCACCGGCTCGTTGTGGTCGTCGCCGTCCACCAGCACCGTGTACAGGCCGGTGACCGAGCCCCGGGGGCCGGTGCCGGCGCGCTCCAGCAGCCGGGCGAGCATGGCAAAGGTGCTGGGCGGGTAGCCGCGGGTCGCCGGGGGCTCGCCGACGGACAGCCCCACCTCGCGCTGAGCCATCGCGACGCGGGTGAGGGAGTCCATCATCAGCACCACGTGCCGGCCCTCGTCGCGCAGCTGCTCGGCGATGCGGGTCGCCAGGAACGCCGACCGCAGCCGCACCAGCGGCGGCTCGTCGGACGTCGCCACCACCACCACGGACCGCGCCAGCCCCTCGGGGCCCAGGTCGTCCTCGAGGAACTCGCGCACCTCACGGCCGCGCTCCCCCACCAGGGCGATCACCGAGACCTCCGCCTCGGTGCCCCGGGCGATCATGGACAGCAGGCTCGACTTGCCGACGCCGGACCCGGCGAACAGCCCCAGCCGCTGCCCGCGGCCGACGCTCACCAGCGTGTCGAGCACCCGGACGCCCAGGTCGAGCGGGGTGTCCACGCGGGCCCGCTCCAGCGGGTGGGGCGCGGCGTGCTCCACCGGCAGCCAGCCGTCGGCCTGCAGCGGTCCGCGTCCGTCGATCGGCCGGCCGAGCCCGTCGAGCACGCGACCCAGCAGCCCGCGCCCGACCGGCGCGCACAGCGTGCCGCCCGTCGACCGCGCCGGCAGCCCGGCACGCAGCCCGTCGGCGGGGCCCAGCGGCAGGCACCGCACGGCGCCGGCGGCCGTGGCGACCACCTCCGCGGGGATCGCGTCGGCACCGTCGCCGATGCGCAGCAGCCCGCCCACCGGCGCATCCAGCCCGGACACCTCGACGGACAGGCCGACGACGGACCGCACGGTGCCCACCCGCTCGGGCCGGGCGGCGGTCAGCACGCGCCCCCAGGTGGGCACGACGGCGGCGTCCGGCCGCACGGTCTCCAGCAGGCTCATGCCGCACCCCCGGACGCCAGCGCCGCCCGCGCCCGGTCCAGCGCCGTGCCGATCCGCGCGTCCAGCCAGCCGTCCGGCAGGTCGGCCACAGCGTCGCCGCGCGCCAGCGAGGGGTCGGCCACCAGCCGGGCACCGTCCGGCAGCTCGGGGTCGGAGCCGAGGGCGCGCACGTCGTCCGGGTTCAGCCGCACCACCACGGGCTCGACGTCGGCGGCCGCGACCCGGGCCAGCGCCGCCACGGCGCCGGTGGCCCCGTCGGACAGCTCGACGCCCAGCACCGCCTCGGCCAGCTCCAGCGCGCAGCGCAGCAGGGTCGCCTCGGCCTCGGCCAGCACGGGAGCAGTCCGGGACTGCGCTCCCCGGGTCGCCGCAGCCAGCGCCGCGAGCGCCGCCGCGTGCTCGGCGGTGCGCCGGTGCTCGTCGGCGAGCCGGCGCTGGTCGGCCACCGCCTGGGTCCGCGCGGCGGCCCGGGCGGCAGCCCGTGCCGCCGCGGCGAACCCCGCCGCGAAGCCGGCCGCGTGCGCACCGTCGCCGGACCGCTGCGTGGGCACCCCGGTGGTCCCCGGCGCGTCCAGCGCGGGGAAGGCGACGGTGACCACGTCGCGGTCAGGCAACGTACTCGTCCTCGGCGTCGCGGCGGATGGTGATCTGCCCGCTCTCCTCGAGTCGGCGGATCACCTGCACGATGCCCGCGCGGGCGTCCTCCACCTGCGACATGCGGACCGGACCGAGCAGCTCGATCTCCTCGAGCAGGTTCTCGCGCGCCCGCTCGGACAGGTTGCGCAGCACGGTGTCGCGCACCTCCGGGCCGGAGCCCTTCAGCGCCAGCGCCAGCGCGGGGACCTCGACGCCGCGCAGCACCAGCTGCATCGCGCGGTCCTCGAGCAGCACGATGTCCGTGAACACGAACATCCGGCTGCGGACCTCCTCCGCCAGCGCCTCGTCGCGCGCCGCGAGCCCCTCGAGGATCGCCTTCTCGGTGCCGGGGTCGGCCCGGTTGATGATCTCGACCAGCGGCTGCACGCCGCCGACGGCCGCGAGCTCCCGCGGCGCCAGCACGGCGGACGCCTTGCGCTGCAGGCTCTCGGCCACCACGGCCACCACGTCAGGAGAGGCCCGCTCCATCAGCGCGATCCGGTGCGCGACGTCCGCCTGCTCGGCGCCGGGCAGGCCGGCCAGGATCGCCGACGCGTGCTCGGGACGCAGGTGCGCCAGCACCAGGGCGACGGTCTGCGGGTGCTCACCGGACAGCAGCGACACCACCTGCCGGGCGTCGGCCTGCTGCAGGAACTCGAACGGCTGACCCGCCAGCGTCGTCTGCAGCCGCTCCATCATCCCGGCGGCCCGCTCGGTGCCGAGCGACGCCTCGAGCAGCCGCTGCGCCAGCCCCATGCCGCCGCCGAACGACGGTCCGGTGTTGGTCGCCTCCCAGAACTCGTCGAGCACCTCGCCGGCGACCTCGGGGTCGATCCGCTCCAGGTGCAGGATCTCGGCGGTCAGCTCCTCGATCTCCTGCTCGCTGAGCTGGGACAGCACCCGGGCGGCACGGTCCTTGCCCAGCTGGAGCAGCAGCGTCGCGGCCTTCTGCGGCCCGGTCAGCCCGAGGCTCATCGCCGCCGCCCGGAGGACGGTGCGGCCAGCCAGCCGCGCAGCAGCTCGGCGACCTCGGCGGGCTGCGCGTCCGCCATCGCCTCGACCTCTTCACGGCGCACGGCGCGCGGGTCCGGCAGCAGCGGCGACGGCCCCGGGGGCAGCACCGGGTGCAGGCCGGCGCCGTCGATGCCGTCCGGCAGGTCGAAGCCCTCGTCCACCGCGGTGAGCGACCCGAGGTCGAGCGCCTCGCGACGGGCCCGGCGGGACCGGCGCATGCCCAGCACCACCAGGAAGATCACCAGCAGCAGCACGGCCCCGGCGATCGCGGCCTGCTTGATCATCGACTGCTTCTTCTCGGCCGCCGTCGCCGCGTCCGCCTTGGCCAGGGCCGTCGCGGCGTTCTGCGCCGACGTGGTGTCGAAGGCCATCCGCTGCACCGAGATGGTGTCGCCGCGGGTGGGGTCGATGCCGGCGGCGGCCGAGATCGCCTGGGTCAGAGCGGTCATGTCCAGCCCGCCGCCCGCCTTGGCGTCGACGGCGACGGACACCGACTGCCGCTGCACGCCGCCCGGCGGGGTGGTGACCACCTGGGTGCTCTTGTTCACCGAGTTGGTCACGTCCGTGCTGGTGGAGGTGTAGCTGCCGGTGCCGGTGCCCGCGGTGCTGGACCCGGACGGCACGGCGATGTTGTCGGGACCGAGCACACCGGCCGCACCGGCACCGCCGGCGCCGCTGTACTGCTCCGTCTTGGTGGACGAGGCCAGCGGTGGTGTGGTCGGCGTGGCGGAGAAGGTCTCGGTGGTGGTCTGGCTGGACGACGTGCCCAGCTGCGCGGTGACCGTCACGGCGGAGTTCCCGGCGCCGACCAGCGGGTCGAGGATGCGCTGCACGGCCTGCTGCACGCGGGCCTCGTAGTCGGTGGTGGCGCCGGACGACATCGGGCCGCTGGTGGTCCCGGTGCCGACGGCGGACAGCACCTTGCCGGACGCGTCGATCACCGCGACGTCGGTGGGCGTCATGCCCTGGATGCCGGCGGACACCAGATGGACGATCGCCTGCACCTGGTCGTTGCTCAGCGTCGCGCCCGTGCGGGTGCGGACGAACACCGAGGCGGTCGGGTCCTTCTTCTTCTCGACGAAGACGGAGTCGTCCGGGATCGCCAGCTGCACGGTGGCCTGGTCGACGCCGTCGATCGCGCCGACCGTCTTGGCGAGCTCGCCCTCGAGCGCGCGCTGGTAGGTGGTCTTCTGCTGGAACTCCGACGCGGTGACCGGCATCGAGTCGAGCAGGGAGTACCCGGCACCGCTCTTGTTGGCCGGCAGGCCGGCCGCCGCCATCGCGATGCGCTCGGCGTACAGCTTGTCCTGCGGCACCAGGATCGTGGAGCCGCCGTCGGCCAGCTGGTACTTGACGCCCTTGGAGCCGAGCTGGTCGACGATCGCGCTGGCGTCCGCCCCGGACAGGCCGCTGAACAGCGGGCCCATGGTCGGCTTGGTCAGGTAGCTGGACAGCGCCACGCCACCGAGCACCAGGGCGGCCACGGCCAGCACCGCGAAGGTGCGCTGGGCGAGGGAGAACTGCCGCACCGCCGCCTGGAGGCGGGCGATGACGGACTGCAGCGGCGCGGGCATCAGGCCTGCATCCGCATGATCTCGTTGAACGCGTCGACCGCCTTGTTGCGGACCGCCGCGGTCAGCTCCATCGCCAGGTTCGCCTCGGAGGCGGCGATCGTGTAGTCGTGCACGTCGGTGAGGTCACCGGTGACGGCCTTGACCGAGAGGTCCTGCGCGGTGGACTGCAGCTGCTGCAGCCGGTCGACGCCGGACAGCACGTTCGCGAAGCCCGCTCCGGACGTGGCGGCGGTTCCCGCGGTCGAACCGGCGGCCGTCGTGGCGGTGGTCGGGGCGACCGACGCGAGGGCGGTCAGGGCAGGGCTCGCGGCGCCGACTGCGCCGATCGCGGAGACGCTCATGGTCACTTCCCGATCTGGAGAGCGGCCTGGTAGGCCTCGGTCGCGCGTTCGATCACGGCGGCGTTCGCCTGGTAGCCGCGCTGGGCGATGATCAGCTGGGTCATCTGGCTGGCGGTGTCGATCTCCGGGTACCGCACGTTGCCCTGGGCGTCGGCCAGCGGGTTGCCGGGCTCGTAGACCACCCGGCCGGTGGTGTCGCCGGAGAGCACGGCCCCGGCGACGGCGACGCCACCCTCGCCACCCATCTCCTGGGCCACCACGTACCGGGCCTGGAACGCCGACTGGGAGGTGCTGGTCGCGTCGTTGACGTTGGCCAGGTTGTCGCTGACCGCGTCGAGCCACTTGCGGTGCACCGTCAGGCCGGAGCCGGCGATGCCGAGGGCGCCGAAGATGGTCATCAGGCGGTCCGCATCGCGGCGCGCACGTCGGACAGCTGGCTGGACACGGCCTGCGACGCGAGCTGGAAGCGCAGGTTGGTGTCGATGTTCAGCACGGTCTCGGTGTCGAGGTTGACGTTGTTGCCGTCGGTGCGGGTCGGCTCGAGCGACCGCGACTCGGTGGCGGTGACCGCACCGGAGCCCTGGGAGACGGCGGCGCTGAGCGCCTGCTCGAACGACACCCGTCGGGCCGTGTACCCCGGGGTGTTGATGTTGGCGACGTTGTCCGCGATCGCACGCTGACGCAGCGCGAGCCCGTCCAACGCACTGTGCAGCGCGACATAGCTCACCGAGTCGAACAGACCCATGGCCGTGCACACCTCATCGACGAGTACGAGAGGCCGATCCGTGGCCAGAGGGTCGAGCGATCCGTGCTCAGCCCTGTCGATCGGCAGGGCTGATGAGGTGCTGAGGAGTTCTGCAGAAGCCGTCTGATCAGGTGCGATACGTCCGGTTCGGCGGTTCGGGCCCTAGGGCGCGCCGTCAGCCGTCGATGTCGACGTACACCGGCCGCCGCTCGGCGACGGTGCCGAGCACGGCGCGGGTGGCGGCCAGCTGCCGCCGCGACCGCACGACCGCCTCCGAGACGGCCTTCGCCACCTCGAGCTGACGGTCGCGCAGCGTGCGCGCCCGCTCCTCCAGGCTGGCCGGCAGCGGGCCCAGGTCCACCGGCGGCCGCCACGTGCGCACCGCCGGCGCCATGCCTCCCCCGGTGCCGTGCGCCGCGGCGAGCAGCAGCTCCGCGGCGGCGACGTCCAGCTCCAGTGCGTCGAGCGCCTGCTCCCAGGCGTCCGACCACCCGGTGGTCATGCGACGCCGAGCAGCCCGGTGGCCGCGACGGGCTCGGCCGTGGGGCGGTCGGCCCCGGCGAGCGCGTCGGCCGCCTCGTGCCAGGCCTCGGCCAGCGGGGCGACCACGCCGCGGCAGGCCTCGACGCGGGCGGCGTCGCCGGTGGTGCCGGCGGTCAGCAGCTCGTTGAGCACCCAGCCGTACAGCGACATCAGGCGGTTGCCGCCCTCCCACGCCGAGACGTCCAGCGTGGCGATCAGCTCGCACACGATGTCCTGAGCGTGCGCCAGGTGGGTGCCGGCACCGCCGCGGTCACCGGTCTCCAGCGCGGACGTGGCGCGGTGCAGGTCCAGCAGCAGCCGGTCGTACAGCAGTGTCAGCAGCCGGGCCGGCGAGGCCGTGGCGACGGAGTCCGCCAGGTAGCGGGCGCGCAGGTCGGACATCAGAAGTCCTCCGGTGGGGTCAGTTCGACGACGAGCTGGACGAGCCGCTGAGCGACCCGAGCTGGCTGGCCAGCCAGCTCGACTGCGACTTGAGGTTGGAGAGCGTCACCTCGAGGTTCGAGTACGTCGTCTGCAGGCTCTCCCGGCGCAGCTGCAGGGTGACGTCCCACTGGCTGATCTGGTCGCCGAGGTCCTTGACCACGCCCTGCTGGGCGGTGATCTCGGCGGTCAGGCTGCCGCTGGTCGGGTCCGAGGTCGACGTGGTGACCGCGGCGACGCGGGCGGCCAGACCGGAGACGACGTCCTGCACCTTCTGCGGGTCGGCGGCGAGCGCCGCGCTGTAGGCCGCCTGGTCGAACGCGAAGGTGCCGTCGCGCTGGATCGAGATGCCGACGGTCGACGGGGAGACGCCGTTGACCGGGTACGACGCGGCCGCGGTCAGCTGCTGCTGCAGCGTGCTGACGGACGAGTCCATGCCGAGGACCCCGGGCGTCACCACGGTGCCACCCGTGGTCGGGTCGGTGGTGGTCGTCGAGCTGGTCCGGCTGGAGATCTCCCCCAGCACCAGGTTCAGCTGGCTGACCAGGTTGGAGCCGAGCGTGCTCAGCGCGGCGGTGTCCCGGCCGAGGGTCAGCGTCACCGGGTTGGTCTCGACGGCGCTGGTGGTGATCGACACCCCGGTCAGCACGTTGCTGAACGTGTTGGTGGTCGAGGTGAACGTCTGCGCGGCCGACGTCCCCGGCCACAGGGTCAGCTGGGCGTCCTGCGCGGTGGTCAGCGAGGTGAGCGACTTCGACGTCGCCGTCCCGGCGGTCACGTCGGCGGGGCTGCCCTGGTACAGCTGGAAGGCGTTGGCGGCGCCGGTCTGCTTGGCCGAGAGCTGCAGGCGGTAGCCGCCGGTCACCTGCACGGCGACAGGGGAGACGCCGGCGTTCGAGTTGGTGATCGCGCTCGCCAGGCCGGTGACGCTGGTGATGCCGGTGGTGTCGATCTGCGTGGACCCGGCGGCGGAGGTCAGGGTCAGGGAGTTGCCGCTGCCGGTGAAGGACGGGACATCGGTGAAGACGTCGGTCAGCGACACCTGCCGCTGCGCCAGCTTGTCGACGGTGAAGCTCACCTGGGTCGGCGAGGCACTGGTCGAGGCCGTCGCCGTGACGGAGGTGGCCGACGAGGTCGCGGTCAGCGCGGCCCAGGACGTGGCGGTCGAGGCGGCCGTCGCGGCGGTGCCGAGCGAGGCCACCTTCGTGTTCAACGACTGCAGCGCGGCGATGAGCGTCTGGGTGTCGGACTGCTTCGTCTTGAGCAGGGTCTGCGGACCCGACTCGACGGACATCAGCTGGTTGATCAGGTCGGTCGTGTTCAGACCGCTGACCAGGCCGTCGATGCCCATGCTGCTGGTCGCCACGAGATCCGCCCTTGCTGCCGTCGAGAGTGGTTCAGACGGCACCGGCGGCGCGGGAAGGAGCCCGTCGCCGCCGGTGCCGGGTGCGGGCGCCGCAGGGGCGCTCGCGTCTGGTGACCGTCAGCCGGTCACCGGGGTAGCTCAGCCGAGGAGCTTGAGCACGCTCTGCGGCAGCTGGTTCGCCTGGGCGAGCATCGAGGTGCCGGCCTGGGACAGGATCTGGGCCCGGGTGAACGAGACCATCTCCGACGCCATGTCGGTGTCACGGATGCGGGACTCCGACGCGGACAGGTTCTCGACCGCCACGTTGAGGTTCTTCACCGTGTGGTCGAAGCGGTTCTGCACGGCACCGAGGTTGGCGCGGACCGTGGAGACCGTGCGGATGGCGGTGTCGATCGCGGTGATCGCGAGGTCCGCACCCGACGCCTGGCTGCCCGTCAGGGTGTTGGTGGCCAGGTTCGCCGCCGTCGGAGCCGCCGCCTGGGTGAAGGTCAGGCCAGTCGCGGTGTTGGCCACCGTGAGGTAGCCGGTGCCGAAGGTGGCGTCGGCCGCCTTCTGCACGGCGGCGTTGCGGGCCGTCGCGGTGGAACCCGAGGCGAACTGCACCGTCGAGAGGTCGAGGGACTTGCCCCCCACCGAGATGGTGCCGTTGAGACCGTCGAAGCTCTCGGAGAGCGTGAAGTCCTTCGCACCGGCGACCGTGACGACACCGGCGGTGCCCGCGGCCGAGGCCGTGGTCTGCGCCACCGTGTTGCCGACGTTGGTGGTGGTGACGTCGACGCCGTCCACGCCCAGGCCCGCGGCACCCATGGAGGTGCTGACGGCGACCGAGATCGTCTCGCCGACGTTCGCACCCACCTGGAACTTGCCGTTGTACGAGCCGTCCAGCAGCTTGGTGCCGTTGAACTGCGTGGTGTCGGAGATGCGGGTCAGCTCGGACTTGAGCTGGCTCATCTCGGACTGGATGTTGCCCTTGGCGTCGGCCGACAGACCACCGGTGTTGGAGGCCTGCACGGACAGGTCGCGCATGCGCTGCAGGATCGAGGTGGACTCGTTCAGCGCACCTTCAGCGGTCTGGACGACCGAGGTGCCGTCCTGGGCGTTGCGGACGGCGACCTTCAGGCCACCGATCTGCGAGCGCAGGCCCTCGGAGATGGCCAGGCCGGCCGCGTCGTCGGCCGCACGGTTGATGCGGAAGCCCGACGACAGCTTCTCCAGCGACTTGGAGAGGTCGTTCTGGGTGTTGGAGAGGTTGTGGTACGCGTTGACTGCCGCGATGTTCTGGTTGATCGAGAGACCCATCGTTCTCTTCCTCCTGAGTTCGGGTCGAGCGGCCCATCCGTGGGCACACCCCGTTCATCGCCACCGGGGGCGCTGGTCTGAGAAGTTCTGCGCGGACTTTTCGTCGCGGTGCGCAGATCGCCTCCGCGCAGGCGTCAGGCGCCGAGCGCCCGGCTGGCGAAGGCCGTCGGCATCACGCTGCCGGTCCGCGGCGAGGGAACGCTGGCGCCGTACACGCTGGCCGGCATCGACGCACGCGCCGCGACGGCGGCGAAGTACGCCTGCCGGCGCCGCTCGGCGACGCCGCCCGGACGCTCGCCACCGCGCACCAGCCCCGGGTTCATCGACGCGTTCATGCCGTCGCGCAGCAGCCCCAGCGCCTCGGTGCGCAGCTGGCTGATCCGGGACTGGGTCACGCCGAGCTCGTCGGCGAGCTCGGCGATCGACCGGTCCTCCAGGTACAGGCCGCTGACCACGGCGCGCAGCCGCTCCGGCAGCACCTCGACGGCGGCGCGCAGCCAGTGCCGCTGCTCGGCGGCCAGCACCTGCTCCTCGGGCGTCGCGTCGTCGTCGGCGATCGAGTCGGCGATCGGTGTCTCCGACGCGTCGATGGACAGCACGCGCCGCTCGGCGTCGTGCCGGGCGACGTCCACGCCGGCGGCGTCGGTGCCGAGGGCGGAGGCGAGCTCGTCCCGGCTGGGCTCGCGGCCCAGCGTGGCGCGCAGGCGCTCGGTCACGTCGGACAGCTCACGCACCCGGCGGCGGGCGGAGCGGCTGGCCCAGTCCATCGAGCGCAGCTCGTCGAGCAGGGCGCCCTTGATGCGCAGCGAGGCGTAACGAGCGAACGGCACACCGGCTTCGGGGTCGAAGCTGCGCGCGGCGAGGACCAGGGCGAGCGAACCTGCGGAGGCCAGCTCGTCGCGCGTCACCGACGGCGGGACACGGTGCAGCAGCTCGGTGACGTGGTAGCCGACCAACGCGAGGTTGTTCACCACCAGCTCGTCGTGCGCGTTCATGGGAGAAAGGTCGTCGTTCCCACGGGGGGACTTGAACGGTTTCGCTGCAGCGGCGAGGAACGCCCGAAGGGGTCATTGCGTCGGGCGTGCAACAAATCCGGACGTATGGTCCGGCGGAAATTCGGACGTTCTCCGTCAGATCGCTCCGCTTCCCCGGGTGCGTGTGACCGACGTCACACCGCCGATTCCTACGACGTTGCACACCTGTCTCACATGCTGGTCACCATCGGTCTGGGGCTACCGCTCGGTATGCAGGTCAGGGTCGGATTGGGCCGTTCGGGTCAGATCCCGGCGGTACCGGCCGATACGTACGGCAGAGTTCACCGCGGCTTCACCCGCCGACCACCGGACCGTGCACGAGAGGAGGGCAGAGGAGATGTCGTTGACCCAGCTGTCCGACGTCCTCTGGCAGGAACGTCACCTGCTGGACCTGCTCCTGTTCAAGCTCGAGGAGGAGCAGCTGGTGCTGAGCAGCGGCCGCACCCGCTGGCTCGCCAACGCCACCCGCGAGGTGGAGGCGGTGCTGGACGAGATCCGCTCCGCCGAGATCGCGCGCGCGGTGGCCGCCGACTCCGCCGCCCGCGAGCTCGGGCTGAGCCCGGACGCCGGTCTGCGCGCCCTCGCCGACGCCGCCCCGGAGCCCTGGGACGAGCTGCTGCGCGCCCACCACGAGGCGTTCCTGTCCCTCACCGGCGAGATCAGCCGGCTGGCGGACGACAACCGCGAGCTGCTGGCCATGTCGCACCGCGCCACGCAGGAGACCCTGATGTCCCTGCAGGACTCGGTGCAGACGTACGACGGGTCCGGCCAGGCGGCCGTGCTCGCCGAGCACGGCTCCCGCGTCCTCGACCGGTCGATCTGAGGCGGGGATGGCCAGCACCTTCTCGGGCCTCGGCACCGCCCTGAGCTCCCTGATCGCCCAGCGGCAGGCGCTCACCGTGGCGGGCCAGAACATCGCCAACGCCAACACCCCCGGCTACACCCGCCAGCGCGTCGACCTCGCCTCGGTGCCGGGTGCCCAGGTGCCGTCGATGTTCGCCACCTCCGACGGCGTCGGCATGGGCACGCAGGTCACCGGGATCTCCCGGCTGTCCGACCAGTTCCTCGACACCCAGCTGCGCTCGCACACCGGCACCGCCTCCTTCCTGGCGGCCCGCGCCGACGCGTACACCACGCTCGAGACGAGCCTCGGCGAACCCTCGAAGACGGGCCTGTCCTCCCAGCTCTCGACGTTCTGGGCCGGCTGGCACGACGTCGCGAACTCCCCCGACGACGCCGCCGCCCGCACCGTGCTGCTGGACGACGCCCGGCAGGTGACCGAGACGCTGCACGCCCGGTACGGGGACCTGCAGACGCAGTGGCAGCAGGCACGCAGCACCACGGGCACCCTGGTGGACCAGACCAACACGCTCGCGTCGAACGTCGCGGACCTGAACAAGCGGATCCTCGACATCACCAACTCCGGCGGCAGCGCCAACGAGCTGGCCGACCAGCGCGACCAGCTGGTCACGCAGCTGTCCGGCCTGGTCGGCGCCACGGCGCGGCAGCGGGCCGACGGCCAGCTCGACGTGATGGTCGGCGGCAACATGCTGGTGTCCGGGGACCACGTGCGGCAGCTCGCCGTCAGCGGCCCGGCAGCCTTCTCCGGTGCGACGGGTGACCCCTCGGCCGTCCCGCCGGTGGTCGCGGCCGCCGTCCGGGTCGTGTGGGCCGACGCCCCGACGCAGGACGCGGCCCTGTCCGGCGGCCGGGTGGCCGGACTGCTGACCGTGCTGGCCCCGCCGGACGCCTCCGGCACCGGCGGCATGCTGACCGAGGCCGCCGCGAGCCTCGACACGGTGGCGCAGGCGCTGGCCGACGGCGTCAACGCCCTGCACCAGCAGGGTCAGACGGTCGCCCAGGCCACGGCCGGCTCCGCCACCCCCGGCGGCACCGACTTCTTCGCCATCAGCGGCGGATCGGCGGCCGCCGGCATCTCCGTCGCACTGAGCACCCCCGACCAGATCGCCGTCGCGGCACCCGGCAGCGGGCCGCTCGACGGCTCCGTCGGGCAGAAGATCGCCGCGCTCGCCGACAGCTCCACCGGCCCTGGTGCCGTGTGGGCCGCCGCCGTGGCGCAGGTCGGCAGCATGTCGGCGTCGGCCTCGTCCCGCAGCGGCGTGGCCGAGCAGGCCCGCGCCTCGGCGGAGACGGCGCAGCAGTCCGGCGCCAGCGTGGACACCGACGAGGAGACCGTCTCGATGCTCGCCTTCCAGCGGGCCTACCAGGGCGCCGCCCGCGTGATCACCGCGATGGACGAGATGCTGGACACCCTGATCAACCGCACCGGAACCGTGGGGAGATGAGCATGCTCGGCCGTGTGACGCAGCAGACGGTGCAGGCCCCGAGCCTGCGCAACCTGCAGTCCAACCTCAGCCGGATGGCCGCTCTGCAGGCGCAGATGTCCAGCGGCACCAAGCTGTCGCTGCCGTCGGACGACCCGTCGGCCACCTCGGACGTGATGCGGCTGAACGCCTCCTCGCGCCAGCTGGACCAGTTCGGTCGCAACGCCTCCGACGGCACGTCGTGGCTCACCACCATCGACACCGCCCTCTCGTCCACCACCACCGCGCTGCAGCGTGCCCGCGACCTGACGGTCCAGGGCGGCAACGGCGCCTACGGCGCGACGTCGCGGCAGGCACTGGCCACCGAGATCGCCGGCATCCGCGACGACCTGCTCAAGCAGGCCAACACGACCTTCCTCGGCCGCACGGTGTTCGCCGGCACGTCGAACACGGGGGCGGCGTACACCGTCGGCACCGACGCGAGCGGCAACCCGACCTACACGTTCAACGGCGTCGCCGGATCGTCCGTGCAGCGGCAGGTGGGCACGGACACCCAGGTCCGCGTCGACTCCGACGGTGCCGCCGTGTTCGGCAACGGCAGCGGCTCGGTGTTCGCGACGCTCGACAGCATCGCCGCGACCCTGAACGCCGGCGGCGACCCCACGGCGCAGCTGGCCGACCTGGACAAGCACCTGAACGCCGTCACCAACGAGGCCGCCTCGGTCGGCAGCCGCCAGCGCGTGCTCGACGCCTCGACGGCAGACCTGACCAGCGCGAGCCAGACGGTGAAGACGCAGACCTCCGGCCTGCAGGACATCGACCTGGCCGCGGTGATCATGCAGCTGAAGTCGCAGGAGGTCGCCTACCAGGGCGCTCTCGGTGCCACCGGTCGCGTGCTGCAGCCGACGCTGATGGACTTCCTCAAGTGACCCCCGCCCCCGCCGCCCAGACGGTGACGGTGTCCACCGCGACCGGTCCCCGTCAGGTGCCCGCCGTGCTGCGGTTCGCCGACCCGCTCCCGGGCCTGCCGGGCCGCACGGAGTACGCCCTGGACGCGCTGGACGACGAGGGCCTGCTGTTCGCGCTGCGCAGCGCGCCCGACGCGGCGGCGCCGCGGGTCCGGCTGTTCGTCGTGAGCCCGGGCCTGTTCTTCCCCGACTACGCGCCGTCCATCCCCACGGACGCGCTGGACGGCGTGCGCGGGCGCCCGGCCGCCGGTCCTGCACCGGACCCGGTGCTGCTGAGCGTGGTGCACCCGGGCGAGGCGGACGGTGAGCACCCGACGGCCAACCTGCTCGCCCCGCTCGTGGTCAACCCGCACAACGGGCGTGCCGTGCAGACGGTCCTCGACGAGGACCTGCCGCTGCGCGCCCCGCTGGGCTGACGCCGAACCCTCACGACGAGGCCGCTCCGGCCGATGGACCGGGCATGCCCCACTCGTCGCCGTCGTCCCCGGTCGCCGTCTACCGACAGCCAGTCGTGGACCTCGACCGCAACGTGCGCGCGTATGCGCTGCGTGCCGCCACGTCGGCCGTCGCGACCGACCCCGTCGCCGAGGACCTGGTCGAGGCGCACTACGCCCAGCTGGACCTGACCGAGCTCGCCGGCGACGCCCCGGTGATCCTCCGGGCGACCGCCCGCATCCTGTCCGGCGCCCTCCCGCTGCCGACGGCTGCCCAGGGCACCTGGCTCGAGCTCACGGCACGGATGGCCGCCGACCCGGATGCCGCCACGCACGTCGTCACCCTGCGCACCCGGGACGTCCGCACGGTGCTGGGCGACTACGCCGCCACCCCGGGCCAGGACGCGCTGCTGCCCCTCGCGGGCTGGGCGAAGGTGGACGCGACCGCGGAGCCCGAGCGGCTGCGTGCGCTGGTCGAGCGGGCGCACGCCCTCGGCGGCCAGGTGATCGCCGAGCGTGTGGGCACCGCACGCGACCTGCAGGCGGCCAAGGAGGCGGGCGCCGACCTGCTGCAGGGCCCGATGCTGGTGCGCCGCGAGGAGGCGCAGACCCGCGAGGGCTCCGCCGGCGAGCTCCAGTGCCTCGAGCTGGTGCGGCTGCTGTCCGTCGAGGACGAGATCAACTTCACCGCGGTGGCGAACATGGTCGCCAGCGACCCGGAGATGTCCGTGCGCGTGCTGCACATGGTCAACTCCTCGGCGTTCGCCCTCGCCCGCACCGTCGACTCCGTCCGCACCGCGGTGGTGCTGATGGGTGCACGCCGGCTGGCCGCCCTGGCGATGGCCTCGCTGATCGACGCCCGCCCCACGGCCGTCGGGCCGTTGTGGGCCGTGCTGACCCGTGCGCTGGCCTGCCGCACCCTCACCGACGAGACCGGCTACACCGTCGGCCTGCTGTCGGCGGTCAGCGCCCAGCAGAACCTGTCCCTGGCGACCATGGTGCGGCGCACCGGCGTCTCGGCCCAGGTCGCCGACGCGCTGCTGAACGGCGCCGGCCGGTACGGAGCCGTGCTCGCGGCGGTGGTCGCGTACGAGGCCGACGACCCGCAGGCCGTCATCGCCACCGGCATCGACCCGTTCGCCGTCGCGCACGCCTACCTCGACGCGGTGCCGGCGGCCCTGTCCACCGCGACCGCCCTGTGCGTCGAGGCCGTCTCGGCCTGACCTCGGGCCACGCCCCGGCGCAGCACCCGGCACCGGACACAGCAACCTCTCAGCGGACTTCAGGCGCACGGCCAGCCCGCGGTGCCAGGCTGCGAACGTCATGCCCGGCCACGGCCGCCGCGACGTCCCGGTCGCGTGGGTGCGGGTCCGGCAGCCGCAACGAAGCAGCCGCAAACGAAGGGGTGCCCGCGCCGTGAGCTACAACCGGTCCGCCAAGCAGAAGGTCAGCCGCAAGCAGCGGCGTGCGGAGGACCGCGAGCTGGCTCGCCTGGAGCGGGAGCGCCGGGCCGCCCGTGCCCGACGACGCCGCATCGGCCTGCGCGTCGGCGCGGTGACCTCCGTCGTCGTGGTGGCGGCCGGCGTCGCCGTGGCGGTGCAGGCGCACGCCCGCGCCCTGCAGGTCGGTCCGCGCAACATGATGAGCGACGGCCTGCTGATCACCGGCAACGGCAGCACCCTGTCCCCGGCGACGAGCGCGCCGATCCCCGCGGGCGGCACCCCGACCCCGCACCCGGTCAGCACCGGCTCGGGCGCGCTCGACCTGGTGGTCAGCCTCGACTACGGCGACCCGCGGTCGGCGGCGTTCTGGGCCGCCAACGGCAGCACCATCGAGCAGTGGGTCACGTCCGGAGCCGCCACCCTGGAGATCAAGCCCGTGGCGCTCTCGTCCGGTCGGACGGCGTACACACCCACCCCGGCGCCCACCCCCAGCACCCCGGCGGCGACGGCGTCGCCCACCCCGTCCGCCACGCCCAGCCCCACGACGTCGTCCTCCGCCACCCCGTCGGCCACGCCCACGCCGACCGCCACCACCAACACCGAGACGACCGCCCAGGACTACGCGCTGCGCGCCGCGAACGCCTTCGCCTGCGTCGCCAGCTACCAGCCGAGCTCGGCCCTGGCGGTCAACGACGCCCTGTTCACCGCCCAGCACACCTTCGGCTCCGCCGGTCTGACCCAGGCCCAGCTCGTCACGCTCGTCAACAACGCCGGCGTCACGTCCGGCACCGTGAGCGCGTGCATCACCAGCCGCCGCTACGTCGGCTGGGCGCAGCAGGCCACGGACCGCTCGGGGGTCGCGGGCGTGACGGTCGACGTCGCGGGCCGGCCGTACACCGGCTCGGTCGACGACACCACGGCGTTCTCCACCTTCGTCGCCTCCGTGTACAGCTCGCTCGCCGCCTCGGCGTCGGCCGCCACGGCCACGCCGACGCCGACCGCCACCCCGCCCCAGACGTCCACCCCGACGCCGGTGGCCACCCCCGCCGGCTGACCGAGGCCGGCTGACCACGGCCGGCTGACCACGGCCGACCCGCGGCCGGTAGACGCCCGACCGGCTTGCCCCGGCCACCCGAGGACCGAGGGGCCCAGTCCCGCCGTCGACCCCTGTGGCATGATGACTGCGCGCGGACCTCTCGGTCCGCGTACCCGTCGTCGTCGACGGTGTCGACGACGACACCTCCCCGGTCCGCTGTGGTCCGGGGCAGCTCTTCACTCGGATCGTCCGGCACGTACCTGCCGGTGAAGGGATTGGCACAGTCATGGCTACGGTCACTTTCGACCACGCGACCCGGATCTACCCGGGCACCGAGCGTCCCGCGGTGGACTCGCTCGACCTGCACATCGAGGACGGCGAGTTCCTCGTCCTCGTCGGCCCCTCCGGCTGCGGCAAGTCGACCTCCCTGCGCATGCTCGCCGGCCTCGAGGACGTCAACTCGGGCAACATCTTCATCGGCGACCGCAACGTCACCGACGTGCAGCCCAAGGACCGGGACATCGCGATGGTGTTCCAGAACTACGCGCTGTACCCGCACATGACGGTCGCGGACAACATGGGCTTCGCCCTGAAGATCGCCGGCACCCCCAAGGCGGAGATCCGTACGCGGGTGGAGGAGGCGGCCAAGATCCTCGACCTGACGCAGTACCTCGACCGCAAGCCGAAGGCCCTGTCCGGTGGCCAGCGTCAGCGCGTCGCCATGGGCCGCGCCATCGTCCGCCAGCCGCAGGTGTTCCTCATGGACGAGCCGCTGTCGAACCTCGACGCCAAGCTGCGCGTGCAGACGCGTACGCAGATCGCCGGCCTGCAGCGCCGCCTCGGCGTCACCACGGTGTACGTCACGCACGACCAGACCGAGGCCCTGACGATGGGCGACCGGATCGCCGTGCTCAAGGACGGCCTGCTCCAGCAGGTCGGCACCCCGCGCGAGATGTACGACCGCCCGGCCAACGTCTTCGTCGCCGGCTTCATCGGCTCCCCGGCGATGAACATCGGCACGTTCCCGGTGCTCAACGGCGCCGCAACGCTCGGCTCCACCCGCGTGACGCTGCCTCGCGAGGCGATCGCGGCGCTGTCGGACGACGACAAGGGCCACATCACGGTCGGCTTCCGCCCGGAGGACCTCGACGTGGTGCCGGCCGGTACCCCGGACTCCATCCCGGTGTCCGTGAACATCGTCGAGGAGCTCGGCTCCGACGCGTTCGTGTACGGCTCGCTGACGGACGACTTCGGCAACGCCGAGACCATCCACTCCGGTGCCGGCGACGCGCAGGTGATCGTGCGCATCGACCCGCGTGGTGTCCCGGCCAAGGGTGAGAAGATCGCCGTCAAGGTGCGTCCCAACGACCTGCACCTGTTCCACGCCGGTACGGGCGAGCGCTTCTGATCCGCTCCACGTGACGCCCGTGAGGGGCGGGACCGGCACCCGGTCCCGCCCCTCACGTCGTCTCGGAGCCTTCCCGGCACTCGTCCGCCGACCCGCACCAACGCGCGCCCGGCCCGCCCAGCCCGCCGCGCCCGCCCAGCCCGCCGAGAGGACCACGATGGCGCAGAGCCTGCAGATCACCGCCGCCTCGGCAGACCCGGCGCTGCTCGACCTGCCGTGGCACATCGCCCTGGAGGACTGGCCGACGTCGGCCCTCGCCGCCCTGCCACGCGGCATCTCCCGGCACATCGTGCGGTTCGCCCGCCTGTCCGGACGGGTGATCGCGGTCAAGGAGATCGGCGAGTCCGTCGCCTTCCGGGAGTACGAGCTGCTGCGCCAGCTGCGCCGGCTCGACGTGCCGAGCGTGGTCCCCCTGGGCGTGATCACCGGTCGGCACGCCCCGGACGGGGAGCCGCTCGAGGCCGCCCTGATCACCGAGCACCTGCAGTTCGCGCTGCCCTACCGCGCCCTGTTCAGCCAGTCGCTGCGACCGGACACGGCCACCCGCCTGATCGACGCGCTGGCGGTGCTGCTGGTGCGCCTGCACCTGGCAGGCTTCTACTGGGGCGACGTCTCGCTGTCGAACACCCTGTTCCGGCGCGACGCGGAGACGTTCGCGGCCTACCTGGTGGACGCGGAGACGGGCGACCTGCACGAGAAGCTGACCGACGGGCAGCGGTCGTACGACCTGGAGATCGCGCGGGTCAACATCATCGGCGAGCTGATGGACCTGCAGGCCGGTGAGTTCCTGGAGGACGACACCGACGCCGTGGCGATCGGCGACGCGCTGGCGGTCCGCTACGAGGAGCTGTGGCGCGCGCTGACCGAGGTGGAGTCGTTCGGGTTCGGCGACCGCTGGCGGGTGCAGGCCCGCATCGACCGGCTCAACGACCTGGGCTTCGACGTCGACGAGATCGACATCACCACCGACGTGGACGGCACCACGGTCCGCATCCAGCCCAAGGTGGTCGACGCCGGTCACCACTCCCGCCGTCTGATGCGCCTGACCGGCCTCGACGTGCAGGAGAACCAGGCCCGGCGGCTGCTGAACGACCTCGACGAGTACCGGGCCGCAACGGACCGGCAGCGCGAGGACGAGGCGTTCGTCGCCCATGACTGGCTCACCGAGGTGTTCGAGCCGGCCGTCCGGGCGGTACCCCGTGAGCTGCGCGGCAAGCTGGAGCCGGCGCAGGTGTTCCACGAGCTGCTGGACCACCGCTGGTTCCTGTCCGAGCAGCAGCACCGGGACGTGCCGATGGACCAGACGGTCGCGTCGTACCTGTCGACGATCCTGCCGCTGCGCCCCGACGAGCAGGCGATCCTCGGTGGGCTGCCGGGTGACATCCGCGACGAGACCGGCGCCATCCCCAGCGTGGAGGGCGCAGCGGCGGAGGACGCGGTCGCCCACGACTGACGCCCGTCTGCCGGCACGCCCGACGTTCGGGTCGTCACGGCACCAGCCGGTGACGGCAGGACGTCAGCCGACCGAGCGGGCCTTCGCCACCTCGTACAGCGCGATCCCGGCGGCCACCCCGGCATTCAGCGACTCGACGGCCGACGCGATCGGGATCGCCGCCACCGCATCGCACTGCTCGCGCACCAGCCGGGACAGCCCCTTGCCCTCCGAGCCGACCACCAGCACCAGCGGGTCGCCGGAGAACGGCAGGTCACCCACCGACACGTCGCCGTGCCCGTCCAGGCCGACGACGAACACGCCCGCCTGCCGGTACTCCGCCAGGGTGCGCGCCAGGTTGGTCGCCCGCGCCACCGGCACCCGCGCGGCGGCACCGGCGGACACCTTCCAGGCCGCCGCGGTCACACCGGCGGAGCGACGCGACGGCACCAGCACGCCGTGCGCGCCGAACGCACCGGCGCTGCGCAGCACCGCGCCGAGGTTGCGCGGGTCGGTGACGCCGTCGAGCGCCACGATCAGCGCGGGCTTGCCGGACCGCTCGGCGGTGTCCAGCAGGTCGTCCGGGTCGCCGTACACGTAGGCCGGCACCTGCAGCGCCACGCCCTGGTGCACGCCGCCGTCGGTCATCCGGTCCAGCTCGAGGCGGCTGACCTCGAGGATCGGCATGCGGGCGTCGGCCGCGATCGCGATGATCTCGCGGGTGCGGTCGTCGGCCTCGAGCTTGGCGGCAAGGTAGACCGCCGAGGCGGGCACCCCGGCGCGCAGCGCCTCGAGCACCGAGTTGCGGCCGCCGACCACCTCCTTGCCCGGGGTCTGACGGCCCCGACCGGCCGCGCCGGGCCGCCCTGTACCGGGTCGTCCTGCGCCGGGCCGCCCGGTGGCCGCCGGGCGTGCGACGGAGCCACCCCGCTCCTGCGCCACCTTCCGCTTGTGGGCGGCGTGGTACGGCCGGTCCTCCGCCTTGGGCGTCGGCCCCTTGCCCTCGAGCGCCTTGCGGCCGTGCCCTCCCGTGCCGACGCCGGGGGCCTTCTTCGACCCTGCCTTGCGCGTCGCACCGCGTCGCTGCGAGTTCCCGGCCATCAGCTCTCCTCGTCCCGCGCGGCGAGCGTCCACCGCGCACCGTCCTTCGAGTCCTCCACCACGATGCCGGCGGCACCGAGGCGATCCCTGATGGCGTCCGACGTCGCGAAGTCCTTGGCGGCCCGCGCCTGGGCCCGTGCCGCCAGCTCCGCGCCGACCAGGGCGTCCAGCGCCCGCGCCTCGCGGTCGTCCGAGCGGACCGAGCCCCACTGCTCGCCGGCCGGGTCCAGCCCGAGGACGTCGAGCATCCCCCGCAGCCCGACCATCGCGGCCTGCACCGCCTCGTCGTCGCCGCGGGCGAGGGCCGAGTTGCCGGCGCGCAGCACCTCGTGCACCACCGCGAGCGCGGCCGGCACGTTGAGGTCGTCGTCCATCGCCGCGACGAAGTCCGCGGGGAGCTCGGCCGAGGCGACGGCGGCGGCGTCCGCCACCCCCACCTTCTCGGCAGCCCGCGCGACGAAGCCGGAGAGGCGGTCCCACGTCGCGGCGGCCTCCGCCAGGGTGCCGTCCGTCCACTCGAGCATCGAGCGGTACTGCACGGCGGTCAGCGCGTACCGCACCACCGCCGCGGGCGTCTGAGCCAGCACCGCCGAGACCAGCAGCCCGTTGCCGAGCGACTTGCTCATCTTCGCGCCGCCCTGCGTCACCCAGCCGTTGTGCAGCCAGTACCGCGCGAACCCGTACCCGGCGGCCCGCGACTGCGCGAGCTCGTTCTCGTGGTGCGGGAACCGCAGGTCCAGGCCGCCGCCGTGGATGTCGAACGAGTCGCCCAGGTACCGGCGGGCCATCGCGGAGCACTCCAGGTGCCAGCCGGGGCGGCCGCGGCCGAACGGGGTGTCCCAGGCGGCGGTGTCCGGCTCACCCGGCTTCGGCGACTTCCACAGCGCGAAGTCGTGCGGGTCGTGCTTGTCGGCGCCGTCGGCCGGCTCGTCGGAGGTCTCGACGATGTCGTCCAGGCGCTGGTTGGTCAGCGCGCCGTAGGCCGGGTACGAGCGCACGTCGAAGTACACGTCGCCGGGGCCGGCGCTGTACGCGTGCCCGGTGTCGACCAGGCGGGTCATCAGCTCGACCATCGCGGGCACGTGCCCCGTGGCGCGGGGCTCGTAGTCCGGCGGCAGCACGCCGAGCGCGTCGTAGGCGGCGGTGAACGCCCGCTCGTTGGCCATCGCCCACGCCCACCACGGCACGCCGGCGTCCGCCGCCTTGGCGAGGATCTTGTCGTCGATGTCCGTGACGTTGCGGATCATCGTCACCTGGTAGCCGCTGCGCCGCAGCCAGCGCACCAGCACGTCGAAGGCGATCGACGAGCGCACGTGGCCCACGTGCGGCGGCGCCTGCACGGTGGCGCCGCACAGGTAGATGCCGACCCGGCCTTCGACGAGGGGGACGAAGTCACGCACCGCGCGGGTCGCGGAGTCGAAGAGCCGGAGGGTCACCGGCCAAGGCTACCGGGGCGGCTGCGTGGGCCCGCGCCCGCCAGGGGTGCCCAGCACCCCCGCGACCAGCACCACCGCCAGCACCAGCACCGCAGGCACCACGAAACCGGCCCGCAGCGTGAGGACGGACCCGACGGCTCCCACCGCGACGCCGCCGAGCACCACGCCGACGTAGTTGAAGTAGTTCAGCCGCGCGACGACGGCATCGGCGTGGCCGGGCGCCACGTCGCCGGCCGCCGAGAACGACAGGGGCGGCACCACGCCGAGGCCGAGGCCCACCAGACCGAACCCGGCCACGACCAGCCAGGCGTCGTGCGTCAGCATCACCACGAGCAGACCGACGGTGCCCAGCACCGCGCCGACCCGCACCACCGCCGCCCGGCCGACGCGGCGCACCCCGAGGTCGCCGACCACCCGGGACAGCAGCGTCGTGCCCAGGTAGGCCGCGTAGCCGAGGGGCTGCACGTGCGTCGGCGCGCCGACGTCCTGCGCCAGGAACAGCGCGCTCCAGGCCGACACCGCCGAGTCGACGATGTAGAACGCCACCACCACCAGCCCGAGCATCACCACCGGGCGCCACGGCACGACCGCGCGCGAGGTGGGCCCGGTGGTCGGGACCGACGGCTGTGCGCCGTCCGCTGCCACCGGGGCCGCCTCGGTCCCGTCAGCCGCCGTCCCCGCGTCAACCGCTGCCGCGCCACCGGACCACCACCCGGCCCGCCGCACCAGCACCGCCGCTGCGACGGCAGCCGGTGTGCCGAGCAGGATCACCGCCACCACGGGATCCGCCGGCCAGCGCGGCGCGAGCGCCGCCACCAGCAGCGCACCGGCGATCCCCCCGAAGGACCACGCCCCGTGGAACCCCGCCAGCAGCGACCGCCCGTACCGGTGCTGCACGGCGACCGCCTGCATGTTCACCGACGCGTCCACCAGGCCGAGGCCGAGGCCGTACAGCAGGAACGCCCCGACCAGCAGCGCGAACGACGGGGCCGCCGCGACACCGACCAGGGCGGCCGCGAGCACGCTCAGCCCTGCGACCAGCCCGCCTCGGCTGCCGGACGCCGAGGCGGCCAGCCGGTCGGCCAGCACCGTGCCGCCGGCCGCCACCACGCACACGCCGAGGATCACCAGCGTCACCTGCCCGGTGCCGACGCCGTGCCGGCGCTCCAGCACCGGCAGGCTGTTCAGCGTCAGCGCGTAGGACAGCCCCTGGGCCGCGAACGCCGCCGAGATCGCGATGCGCGCCCGACGAGCCGCCACCGGGACGGCGAGGCTGCGCGACAGCGCGTCCGCCGGCGACGCCATCAGACGGGCTGGTCGGCGAGCGGCTGCTCGAGGGCGTCCGTGCGCGCCTGCACGGGGCGGATGTGGGAGGCGAGGAACGCGCCGAACACCTCGAGGGCGGCCAGCGCCTGGTCGCCGTCGTGGTCGGCCAGCCACGCGAGCGTGATGCCGTCCGTCGCCATCACCACCAGCCGCGCGAGCTGGGCGAGCGGCAGCGTCCACTCGACGTGCGCCGCCCGGGCGACGCTCTCCAGGAACGTCCGCGCGGCCTCGTGGCTGACGGAGTACTGCTCGGCGGACACCTGCCGGACCTCGGGGTGCCGCATCGAGTAGGTGGTGAGCTCGAAGCTGAGCAGCTGGGCGCCGCGCGTCTCCGCGATGTTCGACCAGAGCAGGTGTGTCGCACCGAGGATGATCTCGGCCGCCTCGCCCTCGGGCGGCATCTGCTGCAGGCCCGTGGTCAGGTTCTGGCGCGTGATGTAGTGCGCCATCGACCGCAGGATCTCGTCCTTGTCGCGGAAGCAGTAGTGCACCACCCCGAGCGAGACGCCGGCCTCTGAGGCGATGGCGCGCACGGTGGCGGCGTCGATGCCGTCACGGCTCGCGACGCGGATGGCCGCGTCGATCAGCTGCTCGCGCCGCTCGGCGACGGGCAGTCGGTTCATGGGGCCCTCCTTGTACCGGCGCCGCTCGCGGCACCGCAGCGCCGCGACGAGGCAAATAACCAAGGATGACGATAGTCATAAGTGGCGTGCACTCCGCACCCAGACGGGAGCCGGTCACCCGCTCGGACCTGCGGTGACCGGCTCTCAGGAGCCGACGGGCAGCACCAGGGCGGTGGCGACGGCCGCGACGCCCTCGCCGCGGCCGGTCAGCCCCAGGCCGTCGGTGGTGGTCGCGGAGACCGTGACCGGGCCGCCCGCCGCCGCCGACAGGGCGGCCTGGGCCTCGTCCCGCCGCGACCCCAGGCGCGGCCGGTTGCCGATCACCTGCACGGCGACGTTCCCGACGACGAACCCGGCGGCGCGCACGCGCCGCGCCGTCTCCGCCAGCAGGGCCGTGCCGGCCGCACCGGCCCAGGCGGGGTCCGACGTACCGAACTGCGAGCCCAGGTCACCGAGCCCGGCGGCCGACAGCAGGGCGTCCGCGGCGGCGTGCGCGGCGACGTCGGCGTCCGAGTGGCCCGCCAGCGGTCGCTCCCCCGGCCACTCGAGGCCGGCGAGGTGCAGCACGGCACCCTCGGCGGGATCCGGGTCGTAGGCGTGCACGTCCACGCCGATACCGGTGCGGGGCAGTCCACCGGCCAGTGGCTCGCCCGTCGTCACGGCGCCACCGCCGCCAGCACCTCGGACAGGTGCAGGTCGCGCGGGGTGGTGATCTTCACGGCGCGCTCGTCCCCGGCCACCATCCACACCGGCAGCCCGAGGGCCTCGACCAGCCCGGCATCGTCGGACGCGGCAGTCGCCTCGCCCACCGCCCGGTCGGCCCCCGCCTGGTGCGCCCGCACCAGGACGTCGCGGTCGAACCCCTGCGGTGTCTGCACGGCTCGCAGCTCCTCCCGCGGCACGGTCGCCAGCACCGGCGCACCCTCGGCGCCGCCGGCCCCGACCCGCTTGATCGTGTCCGTGACGGCCAGCCCGGGCACGACCGCCGGATGCCCTGCCCGCACGGCCTGGACCACCCGCGCGACCAGCTCGGGGGGCGCGAAGGCCCGCGCCGCGTCGTGCACCAGCACCACCGTCGCGTCGTCCGGGATCGCCGCGAGCCCCGCCGCCACCGACGCCTGCCGCGTCGCGCCGCCGGCCACCACCACGAACGACGCCCGCGGACCGAGCCCGGCCCGCAGCAGCGCCTGTGCCGCGGTCACCTGTCCCGCGGGCACCGTGACCACCAACCGCTCGACACCGGGCCCGTCGGCTGGCCGTGCCGCGAGCAGCGACCGCGCCGCATGCACGACGAGGGCCACCCCCTGCACCGGCACGAAGGCCTTGGGCAGGACGTGGCCCAGTCGGGATCCGCTCCCGGCGGCGGTGAGGATGGCGGCGACCGTCACGGCCGTGCTCCTCGGGCGCTGGTCAGCAGGTGGGTGGCGCGAGGCGGCTCAGGAGGCCAGCACCTCGTCGAGGATGGCCTCGGCCTTCTCCTCCTCGGTGTGCTCCGCCAGCGCGAGCTCCGAGACGAGGATCTGACGGGCCTTCGCCAGCATCCGCTTCTCGCCGGCCGAGAGGCCCCGGTCGGCGTCGCGGCGCGACAGGTCGCGGACCACCTCGGCGACCTTGATGACGTCGCCCGATGCCAGCTTCTCGAGGTTGGCCTTGTAGCGGCGCGACCAGTTGGTCGGCTCCTCCGTGTAGGGGGCGCGCAGCACGTCGAACACGCGCTCCAGACCCTCCTGGCCCACCACGTCGCGCACGCCGACCAGGTCGACGTTCTCCGCCGGGACCTCGATGGTCAGATCACCCTGCGCGACCTTGAGCTTGAGGTAGATCTTGTCCTCTCCACGGATGGTCCGGGTCTTGATCTCTTCGATCAACGCTGCACCGTGGTGCGGGTAGACAACGGTCTCCCCAACAGTGAAAGTCATCTGCAGGTGTCCCCTTTCGCAGTGACCTATCCTATCACGCCGTATTTCCGGCCAAATGGTCCGGATCCTGCCGTCGTCGCAGGTCAGCAGGCACGTCCGGAGCCCGGTCCCGGGACGGCACGCCGGGGGTGCAGGCCGCTAGGCTGGGCACGCCCAGGACCAAGGTCCTCCCCGCATGGCGGGGCCGTACCGGGGGTACCGGGACGCGCAGCGGCCGCAGGGCCGTGCACAGGAGGAGCCGTGACCAGCACCCGCCGCCCACGCCGAACGATCGCCGTCGCGGTGCTCGCGGTGGCGCTGCCGCTCGTCGGAGGGCTCGCCGGCTGCTCGGCGACCAACCCGATCCAGACGCAGCGCCCGTACTCGCCGGCCGACGGTGTGCGTGCGACGCTCGGCCCGCTCGAGACGACGAACCTGCTGGTCGCCGGCACGGCGAAGGGCCACGCCGCGGCGCTGTCCGGCGGCCTGGTGAACACCGGTGCGGACGCGCTGACCGTCAGCGTGGCCGTGTCCGGCGAGACGTCGACGTTCACGGTGCCCGGGCACGGGTCGGTGCTGATCGGCACGGGGTCCGGCACCGGCCGGACTCTGCCGATCCACTCCCTCGACGCCGACCCCGGGGCGCTGACCACGGTCACGCTGAAGGTGCCGTCCGCCGGTTCGGCCGCCGTGCAGGTGCCGGTCGTGGACGCCGCGCTGCCGCAGTACACGTCGGTGCTGCCGTCGCCGACGCCGAGCACGTCGTCCTGACGGCTGCGCCGGCGCCCCGGCCCGATCAGCCGAAGCGGCCGGAGATGTAGTCCTCGGTCTGCTGCTGGCGCGGGGTGGAGAAGATCGTCGCGGTGTCGTCGATCTCCACCAGGCGTCCCGGCTTGCCGGCGCCCTCGATGTTGAAGAAGCCGGTGCGGTCGGAGACGCGCGCGGCCTGCTGCATGTTGTGCGTGACGATCACGATCGTGTAGCTCGCCTTGAGCTCCGAGATCAGGTCCTCGATCGCGAGGGTGGAGATCGGGTCGAGCGCCGAGGCGGGCTCGTCCATCAGCAGCACCTGCGGGGTGACGGCGATGGCGCGCGCGATGCACAGGCGCTGCTGCTGACCGCCGGACAGGGACGATCCCGGGCGGTCGAGGCGGTCCTTGACCTCCTTCCACAGGTTGGCGCCCACCAGCGAGCGCTCCACCAGGTCGGCGGCGTCGGACTTGGAGATCTTCTTGTTGTTCAGCCGTACGCCCGCCAGCACGTTCTCCGCGATGGACATCGTCGGGAACGGGTTGGGGCGCTGGAACACCATGCCGACCTGGCGGCGCACGGCGACCGGGTCGACCGCGGGTCCGTACAGGTCGACGCCGTCCATCGCGACGGTGCCCTCGACGCGCGCGCCCGGGATCACCTCGTGCATGCGGTTCAGCGAGCGCAGGAACGTCGACTTGCCGCAGCCGGACGGGCCGATCAGCGCGGTGACGCTGCGCGGCTCGATCGACATGCTGACGTCCGAGACGGCGAGGAAGGACCCGTAGTAGATGTTCAGGTCCTTCACGTCGATGCGCTGTGCCATGCGGGTCTCGCTCTCTGCTCTCTGCGACGGGGTCTCGTGGTGCTCAGCGCAGCTTCGGCGCGAACAGCCAGGTCACGAGGCGACCCACGAGGTTGAGGATGACGACGATGAGAAGGAGGGTCAACGCCGCGGCCCACGCCCGGTCGAGGTTGATCGACACGAGGCAGTTGGTGGCGTTCCGGGCGCAGCGCGCCGGGCCCTGGTGGTACTGGTCGTAGATGAACACCGGCAGCGTCATCATGCGGCCGGCGAACAGGTTGAAGTTGATCGACGCGGTGGTGCCGACCGCGATCAGCAGCGGGGCCGTCTCGCCGATCACGCGGGCGACGGCGAGCAGCACGCTGGTGGTCAGCCCGGCGACAGACGTGCGCAGCACCACCTTGACGATGGTCAGCCACTTCGGCACGCCGAGCGCGTAGGCCGCCTCGCGCAGCTCGTTCGGCACCAGCCGGAGCATCTCCTCCGACGAGCGGACCACCACGGGGATCATCAGCAGCGCCAGGGCCACCGACCCCATCACGCCGAGGCGGACACCAGGGCCGAAGAAGATGGCGAACACCGCGAAGGCGAACAGACCGGCGACGATCGACGGGATGCCCGTCATCACGTCGACGAAGAACGTGACGGCCCGCGCGAGCGGTCCCTTGCCGTACTCGACGAGGTAGATCGCGGCGAGCAGGCCGATCGGCACCGAGATCACCGTGGTGCCCAGCGTGATCAGCAGGGTGCCGGCGATCGCGTGGTAGGCACCGCCGGCGTCCATGCCGCCGGACACGTTGCGCATCGAGTGCTGCAGGAAGTACGGCGTGAACTTCGCCAGACCGTGGCTGAGCACGGTCCAGAGCAGCGAGAACAGCGGCGTGATCGCCAGGACGAAGGCGGCCCAGACGAGCCCCGTCATCATCCGGTTCTTGCGCTGCCGGCCGCGGTCGACCGACGTGAGCAGCTCGCGGAGCGCGTTGTCCGGTCCGGGGGCGGTCGAGGCGGTGGCCGACGCGCTGGTGGCGCTCATCAGTTGGCTCCGGAGAACTCGTTGCGGCGCGACACGATCCAGCGCGCCAGCATGTTGACCGCCATGGTGATGACGAACAGCGCCAGGCCGGTCGCGATCAGGGTGTTGACCGCGAGGCCGCTCGAGTCGGGGAACTTCGCGGCGATGTTCGCCGCGATCGTCTGGAGCACGCCCGAGTCGAAGATCTGGAACGAGTAGCCGGCGCCGCTCGAGGTGGACAGCACCATGAGCACCGCCATCGTCTCGCCGAGCGCGCGGCCCAGGCCGAGCATCGCGGCGGACACCACACCGGAGCGCCCGAACGGCAGCACGGCCATGCGGATCACCTCCCAGCGCGTCGCGCCGAGGGCGAGCGCCGCCTCCTGGTGCAGGTGCGGGGTCTGCTTGAACACCTCGCGGGAGACCGCCGTGATGATCGGCAGGATCATGATAGCCAGCACCAGGGCGGTGGTGGCCATGGAGCGGCCGGTCGCCGTCGCCCGCACCGTCACGCCCGGGATCACGCTGAGCACGTCGGCCACCCACTGCCACAGCGGGGCGATGCGCGGCGCGAGGATCTGGGCGCCCCACAGACCGAAGACCACCGACGGGATCGCCGCGAGCAGGTCGATCACGAAGCCGACGGCACCGGCGATGCGGCGCGGCGCGTAGTGGGACACGAACAGCGCGATGCCGACGGCGACCGGCGTCGCCATCACCAGCGCGAGCGCCGCGGCGATCAGCGTGCCGAAGATCAGGGGTCCGATGTACCCGGCCAGGTTGTGCGCGCCGGGGGGCAGGTTGCCCTCGGTCTGCAGCGTCGCGTCCGACGCGGTGATCGCCGCCCAGCCCCTGATCAGCAGGAACACCGCCACGGCGGCCAGGACGACCAGCAGCAGCACGCCGGCTGCCGTGGCCGCCCACCGGAACACCCGGGACATGCCGCGCTCGGCGACGCGCCGTCCCCGGGACGTCCGCGGACCGGCACCGCCACCGCCCTGGGGGGCCTTCGATGCATCGAGCGTGGGTGCGCTCACCACATGGACCTTCTCATCGCTTGATGGTCAACGGGAACTTCGCCGAACGCTACTGCCGGTGGCAGGGCACCCTGGTGGGGCGTCCCTGCCACCGGCAGGTGGGCGTCACGCCGGCAGTGCCGGTCAGCCGACCTTGATGGCCGCGACCGAGGCGGCCGCCTTCTGGGCGAGCGCGCCGGTCAGCGGCGCGGAGCCGGCCGCCTGGGCGCCGGCCTTCTGGCCCGCGTCGGAGACGACGTAGCCGAGGAAGGACTTGACGAAGTTCCCCTTGGCCGAGTCGCTGTAGCTGGAGCACGCGATCGCGTAGGACACCATCAGCAGCGGGTAGTCACCGGAGGCCGAGGCCTTGCGGTCGATGCTCACCACGATGTCGTTCGCCGGGCGGCCGGAGGCCAGCGGCGAGGCGTTGACCACGGCGGACGCGCCGTCGGCGGACGGCTTGTTCCAGGCGGAGCCGACCTTCAGCGCCGCCACGTTGATGCCCTGCGGCACGCCGGAGTCGTCGATGTAGGCGACGGCACCGTCGGTGCTGGAGAGCACGCCGGCCACACCGGAGGTGCCCTGCGCCGAGTCGCCGCCGTTCAGCGGCCACGCGTCGGCCTTGGCGTTGGTCCACACGTCACCGGCGGCCTTGTTCAGGTAGTCGGTGAAGTTGTTCGTCGTGCCCGACTTGTCGGAGCGGTGCACCGGCGTGATCTTGGTCGACGGCAGGGTCACGCCCGGGTTGTCCGCGGCGATCGCCGGGTCGTTCCAGGTCGTGATCGCGCCGGTGAAGATCTTGGCGATCGTTGCCGGCGCGAGGTTCAGCGAGGAGACGCCCTTGAGGTTGTACGCCACCGCGATCGGCGACACGTACACCGGGATGTCCCACGCGCCGTCGGGGCCGCAGACCTTCTGCGACTGGGTCAGCTCGTCGGTGCTCATCGCGGCGTCCGAACCGGCCCAGGCCACGCCACCGGCGAGGAACTGCTGACGGCCCGCACCCGACCCGGCCGGGTCGTAGTTGATGGTCAGGCCGGAGTTCTTCTGCTGCTCGGCGGCGATCCAGGCCTGCATCGCCTGCTGCTGCGCGGAGGAGCCGGCGCCGGAGAACGTGCCCGAGATGGCCGGTCCGGCGCTCGTGGCGCCCGAGCCCGACGTCGCCGACGAGCCGCTGCCGGCCGTGGCGTTGTTGTTGTCCGAGCCACAAGCGGCCAGCGCCAGGGCGGTGAGCCCAGCCAGCACGGCGGCGCCCACTGCGTGCGTTCGCTTCACTATGTTCCCCATCGTCTCGTCGTAGCGCCGTGCGTGGCGCTGTCGAGGGCAGACGTTAGGGACCCGAGGTGACCGGTTTCCCGGCGGAAGGTGAACCCCGGGTGAACGCTGGACGACGATCTGGTCGCGCGTCCGAGTTCTCCGGCGCAGCCCCGCAGCGGGGCTACTCGTCGGCGGAGAGCTTGTAGCCCAGGCCGCGCACGGTCGTCAGCAGGCGCGGGGTGGACGGGTCGTCCTCGATCTTCGCCCGCACCCGCTTCACGTGCACGTCCAGGGTCTTGGTGTCGCCGACGTAGTCCGCACCCCAGATCCGGTCGATCAGCTGGCCGCGGGTCAGCACCCGCCCGGGGTTGCGCAGCAGCAGCTCGAGCAGCTCGAACTCCTTCAGCGGGAAGGCGACCTGCTGGTCGTGCACCCTCACCACGTGCCGGTCGACGTCCATCTCGACCGGGCCCAGCACCAAGCGCGTCTGGTCCTCGTCGGGCAGGTCGTCGTCCGGCGAGGCCGCCACCGGGGCGGGGGCCGCCTCGCGACGGCGCAGCACCGCGCGCACCCGCGCCAGCAGCTCGCGCGACGAGTACGGCTTGGTGACGTAGTCGTCGGCGCCGAGCTCGAGGCCGACGACCTTGTCGATCTCACCGTCCTTGGCCGTCAGCATGATCACCGGGACGTCGCTGACCGCACGCAGCCGCCGGCACACCTCCGTGCCGGGCAGGCCGGGCAGCATCAGGTCGAGCAGCACCAGGTCCGCACCGGTCTCTGCGAACCGGTCGAGCGCGTCGGGACCGGTGGCCGCCGTGACCACGTCGTACCCCTCGCGGCGCAGCAGGTACTCGAGGGGCTCGCGGTAGGACTCCTCGTCCTCGACGAGCAGGATGCGGGTCACTGGGCGCTCCCGGGTGCGGACGTGGGACGGTCGGCCGACGACGCCGGCTCGGCGGTGGTGACGGTGGAGGCGCTGCTGGTGGAGGCGCTGCCGGCGGTGGCGCTGCCGGCGGACGTACCGGTCGGCTCCTCGGCGCGCGGCAGGCGCAGCGTGAACGTGGAGCCACGGCCCGGCTGGGACCACACGGTGACGTCACCGCCGTGGTCGGCGGCCACGTGCTTGACGATCGACAGGCCGAGCCCGGTCCCCCCGGTGTTCCGCGACCGCGCGGGGTCCACCCGGTAGAACCGCTCGAAGATCCGGTCCTGCTCGGTGGGCGGGATGCCGACGCCCTGGTCGACCACGGCGATCTGCACCAGGTCGGCCGTGGTGGACACGCCGACGCCGACGCGGGTGGCGTCCGGCGAGTACGCCACGGCGTTGTCCAGCAGGTTGCGCACGGCCGTCACCAGGAGGTTCCGGTCGCCGAACACCCGCGCGCCGGTCTGCCCGCCGACGTCGATGACGATCCGCTTGCCGCTGGCCGTGGTCCGGGCGCGGTCCGCCGCCTCGGCCAGGACGCTGTCGACGTCGACCAGCTCCATGTCCTGCAGGGCGTCCGTCACCTGCAGGCGGGACAGCTCGATGATCTCCTGCACCAGCAGGGCCAGCCGCTGCGCCTCGGACTGCATCCGGGCGGCGAACCGGCGGACGGCCGCCGGGTCGTCGGCGGCGTCCTGCACCGTCTCGGCGAGCAGCGACAGGGCGCCGACCGGCGTCTTCAGCTCGTGCGAGATGTTCACCACGAAGTCCCGCCGCATGGCCTCGAGCCGGCGGGCCTGGGTCAGGTCCTCCGCGAGCACCAGCAGCAGGTGCGGCATCACCTGGGCCACCCGCACCTCGAGCAGCAGCGTGCCGGAGCCGACCGGACCGCGCGGCAGGTCCAGCTCCGCATCCCGGATCACGCCGTCGCGGCGCACCTCCGCCACCATGTCGCGCACCGCGGCGTGCACCAGGCGACCGTCCCGCACCAGCCCCAGCGCATGGGCCGGCGGGCTCGCCCGCACCACCCGGTCCGCGTCGTCCAGCACGATCGCCGACGAGCGGAGCACGGCGAGCGCCCGCACCAGGCCCTCGTCCAGCTCGGGCTCCGGTTGCGGGGGGACGTGCCGCTGGGCACGCTCGCTCAGTCGGAAGGCGAGCGTCGCGCCGACTCCCACGAGCAGCCCGACGAGGCCTCCGACGAAGGAGGCGAGCTCGGTGTCCACAGCGCCACACCCTAGGGGCCGACGCCACGGCCAGGTCCCACCGGAGGGGCCCGTGCCGTGGCACAGTGCCCAGTGTTCACCTGGGGGGGCCCTTCCGTTCACCTGGACCTGGCACCCTGGCACCCGCACAAGCGGGAGAGGACGTTCATGCGTGAGATCTTCGACGCCGAGCTGAAGGCGCTCGGCGAGGACCTGCAGGCCATGAGCCGCAAGGTCGAGCAGGCCATCACGTCGGCGGGCATCGCCCTGGCGACGGCCGACCTGGGGCTGGCCGAGCAGGTGATCGTGGACGACCTCGCGATCGACGAGCTCGAGCGGCACCTCGACGAGCGGTGCATCCACCTGCTCGCCCAGCAGCAGCCCGTCGCGACCGACCTGCGGATCGTCGTCTCGGCGCTGCGCATGAGCGCGACGCTGGAGCGGATGGGCGACCTGGCGCGGCACGTCGCGCAGGTGGCACGCGGCCGGTACCCCCGGCAGGCGGTGCCGCAGTCGCTGTCCGGCACGTTCGCCGAGATGCACGAGGCGGCGGTGCGGGTGGCTCGCCGGATGACGACGCTGCTCGAGACGCGCGACCTGGCGGTCGCCGAGTCGATCGAGTCCGACGACGACCTGCTCGACGCCCTGCACGCCGACACGTTCACCGCGATGCTCGGCGGCGAGTGGTCCGCCACCCCCCAGCAGACGATCGACGTGACGCTGCTGGGCCGGTACTACGAGCGGTTCGGCGACCACGGCGTGAGCATCGCGCAGCGCGTGGTGTACCTGGTGACCGGCGACCTGACCAAGGGCGAGCCGACCAGCCTGCGGGCGCACTGACCCACCGCTCGGGCATCGCGCCCGACCGGCACCCGAACGACGAAGGGCGCCGCTCCTGCTGGGAGCGGCGCCCTTCTCGTTCAGCAGACCGAGGTCAGCGACCCTGGTTCGCCACGGCCTTGATCGCCTCGGCGGCGGCGTCCGGGTCGAGGTACTTGCCGCCGCGGACGGTCGGCTTCAGCGTGTCCTCGTCCAGCTCGTACACCAGCGGGATGCCCGTGGGGATGTTGATGCCGGCGATCGTGTCGGCGTCGACGTCGTCCAGGTGCTTGACCAGCGCGCGGATCGAGTTGCCGTGGGCCGCGACCAGCACCGTCTTGCCGGCCTGCAGGTCGGGGACGATGTCGCTGGTCCAGTACGGCAGCGCCCGGGTCAGCACGTTGGCCAGGGCCTCGGCGCGCGGGATCGGCTCACCGGCGTAGCGCGGGTCCGCGTCCTGCGAGAACTCCGAGCCGAGCTCGATGTCCGGCGGCGGCACGTCGTACGAGCGGCGCCAGAGCATGAACTGCTCCTCGCCGTACTCGTCGCGGATCTGCTTCTTGTCCTTGCCCTGCAGGGCGCCGTAGTGGCGCTCGTTCAGGCGCCAGCTGCGCTTGACCGGGATCCACAGGCGGTCCGCCACGTCGAGGGCGTAGTTCGCGGTGGTGATCGCGCGGCGCAGCAGCGAGGTGTGCACCACGTCCGGCAGCACGCCCTCGGCCTTGAGCAGCTCCCCGCCGCGCTTGGCCTCCTGCACGCCCTTCTCGGACAGCGCGACGTCGACCCAGCCGGTGAACAGGTTCTTCGCGTTCCATTCGCTCTCGCCGTGGCGGAGCAGCACGAGGGTGTAGGTCATGGCGTCCATCCTGCCGCAGGCGGGCGGCACCCGGCAGGACTGGGGTCCCCCGCGGACACCTGCCGAGGGCGGGCGGTCAGCGGGCTTCGGCCGCCACCGCGTAGACCTTGAGCACCTGGTCGGCGGCGGCGTCCCAGCCGAACCGCTCGGCGCTGGGCCGGGCCGCCTCACCCCAGGCGGCGAGGGTGTCGTCGTCGTCCAGCGCCTGGGCCAGCACGTCGGCCCAGACCGCCGGGTCGTGCCCGCGGACCAGTCGCCCCGAACGGCCGTCGTCCACGATGCTGCGCAGGCCGCCGACGGCAGCGGCTACCACGGGGACGCCGGACGCCTGCGCCTCCGCGGCGACCAGGCCGAACGACTCCGAGCGGGACGGCATCGCCACCAGGTCGGCCGCGTGGTACCAGCCGACCAGGTCCTCGCGCGCGGCCGGCGGGTGCACCAGCAGGTCGTCGCCGATGCCGAGCGACGCCGCGAGCGCGACCAGCTCGCGCACCGCCGTCGACCGCCCGCTGGGCCCGCCCAGCACCACGAGCAGCGGCACGGGGCGGCCGGTGGCGCGCAGCAGACCGAGCGCCCGCACCAGCACGTCCGGGGCCTTGAGCGGCTGGACGCGGCCGGCGAACAGCACCACACGGCGATCGGCGGGCAGGCCGAGTCGCGCACGGGCGGCCGCACGGGTCGCGGCATCGGCCGGCCGGAACCGGTCCAGGTCCACCCCCGGCTCGACGACGTGCACCCGCGCGGGGTCGGCGCCGTAGAGCTCGACGAGCTGGCGCGCCTCCGCCGGCGTGCTCGCCACCAGGGCGTCCGCCGCCTCGACCACCTGCTCCTCACCGACCACCCGGGAGACCGGCTCGGCGTCGTCCCCCGGCGCGAGCGCCGCGTTCTTCACGCGGGCCAGCGTGTGGGCGGTGTGCACCAGCGGCACCTCCCAGCGCGCCGCGGCCACGGCACCGACCTGGCCGGACAGCCAGTAGTGGGAGTGCACCACCTGGTACCAGCCCGGACGACGGGCCGCCTCCGACCGGAGCACGCCGGCGGTCATGCCGCACAGCATCCCCGGCAGGTCCCGCTTGTCCAGCCGCTCGAACGGGCCGGCCGGCACGTGGTGCACCAGCACGGGTGGGGTGACACCTGCCGGCACGTCATCGGCCAGGAGCACGGCGCGGCGGTCCTCCCGGGACAGCGGGGCGCCGTGCTCGTCGGTGCCGCCGAGCACCACCGTCTCCGGCAGCTCGGACGATGTGGCGCGCGTGAAGATCTCCACCCGGGCACCCCGGGCCGCCAGCGCCCGGGACAGCTCCAGCACGTAGACGTTCATCCCCCCGGCGTCGCCGGTGCCCGGCTGGTCGAGCGGGGACGTGTGCACCGAGAGCATGGCGACGCGCGGTGCGTGCTCGAGGGTCACCGGGTCATTCTCACCTTCGGTGCGGACGAGCGCGGGTCGGCGTGACGCGTCACACGGTTCCGGCCGCGGTGCCACCGACCGGGTCGACCGGAGGCTCGACGACCGGGGCGACGACGGGGACCACGCACGCCGGCACCGGCAACGACCGGGTGCACACCACGCCGCCGTCGCCGTCCAGCACGGTCAGCGCGCTGGAGTCCTGCTCGGCGACGATCGTCCAGCCGTCCACCACCTCGTGGTCCCGGGGGGTGCGGCCCGGCAGCGCGTCGTCGGCGCGGTGCGTCAGCAGCCCGTCGGAGTGACGCGTGAACCGGGACAGCACCTCCGTGCCGCGCACGCCGACCACCACCTCGTCGCCGTCGATCAGCACGTGCGCCGGCTTCACCTCCGCGCCCGGGCGGGCGGGGGCCGCGGTGGCCGGCAGCACCTGCACGGACGTGCCGGTGTCGGTGGCGCCGTCCCACGCGAGCACGTGCACCGACGCGTCCAGCTCGCCGGTGACGTAGGCGAACCGGCCGTCCGGGCTGAAGGCGAGGTGCCGGGGACCGGTGCCGGGCGGGAGCGTGGCGGCGACCCCGGCCGGGACCAGCCGCCGGCCGGCGACGTCCCGCGCGTAGCGGCGCACCTGGTCGGCACCCAGGTCCATCACCAGCACGTGGGCGCCGGACGGGGTCATGACGACGTAGTGGGCGTGCGGCCCCTCCTGGCGGTCGGCGCGCGGGCCGTGGCCGTCGCCGGGCAGCCGCTGCGCGGGCTCGTCGTCGGCGAGCGTGCCGTCGGCCGCGAGGCGCAGCGCGCCGAGCACCCCGTCGGCGTAGTTGGCGACGTAGAGCAGGGCGGCCTCGGCATCGAGCAGCAGGTGGCACGGGGCGGAACCGCCCGACGGCACCGTCGCGGTGGTCACCAGCGCGCCGTCCCGCACGGCGAAGGAGCTGACGGCGCCCGGCGAGCTCTCGTCGACGGCGTAGACCGTGCGGCCGTCGGGGTGGGTCGCGACGAACGACGGTGCCGGCGTGACCACCACCTGGTGCGGGATGCCGAGCATCCCGTCGAGCGCGTCCAGCTCGACCTGCCACACGCCCTCGCCGCGGCCGGTCGGCATGCCGAAGCCCGCACTGGGGTACGTGCCGACCCAGAGCATCGTCATGCCGGTCCTCCCGCCGCGGTGGCCGCGGCCGCCACCGTCGTGGTGGTCGCCGTCGTGGTGGTCGTGCTCCGATCCAGCCACGCCGACGGCTGCTGCACCAGTCGACGGAGCGCCGCCAGCGCCCCACCGGTCATCGCGGGGAACTCCCCGGCCCGCGCGGCACCCACGGTCACCGGCGACCACGGCGCCGTGATCACCAGCTCGTCGAGCGCTCGCGCCACCTCGTCGCGCACGTAGCCGTACAGCTGGCCGAACGTGCCGCCGAGCACCACCTGGTCGACGTCCACCACGTGGACCACGCCCGACAGGGCGATACCGAGGGCCCGCCCCGCACCGGCGACCGCCGCCAGGGCCCGGGTGTCGCCCGCAGCGCACGCGGCGACCAGCCGGTGCACCGGCGCACCGTCGGGGAGCCCGGCCACCCGCAGCATCGCCTCCTGCCCGGCACGCGCCTCGAGGGTGCCCAGCCGAGGCCCGCCCGGCATGCACGGGTCGACGACGACGTGCCCGATCTCGCCGCTCCAGCCGTGCTGGCCGCGGAACAGCTCGCCGCCCAGCACCACGGCGCCACCGATGCCGACCTCGCCGGACACGTACACGAAGCTCGGCTGCGGGGTGCCGCGACGCACCCGTGCCTCCGCCAGCGCGGCGAGCTTCGCCTCGTTCGCCAGCTCCGGCGGCAGGCCTGCCAGGGCCGGGTGCCGCACCAGCCGGCCGACCACGTCCACGTCGCGCCAGCCGAGGTTCGGTGCGACGCGCAGCGGCCCGGTGCCGGCGTCCACCAGGCCGGGCAGCGCGAGCGAGGTGCCGACCACGCGCACGCCCTGGCCGACGAGCCGGCCGAGCACACCGGTGACCAGCTCGGCGAGCCGGTCGAGCGTCTGCTCCGGCGACCGCGTCCGCTGGTCCCCCGCCTCGACCCGCTCGGCGAGCACGGTGCCGGCCAGGTCGACCGCCCGCAGGCCGAGGTAGTCGACGTTCACCTCCATGCCGATGCCGGCGAACGTGCCGCGCGCGGGCGCCAGCGGCACGGCGGGGCGCCCGGCACGCAGCGCCGGCCGCGGCAGCAGCTCGCGCACCATGCCGCCGCGGATCAGCTGCTCCACCAGCGAGGTGACGCTGGGACGGGCCAGCCCGGTCACCGCGGCCAGCTCGGCGCGGGACGGGGGCTCGCGCGCGTCGAGCACGTGCGCGAGCGCCACGGACAGGTTGTGCTCGCGCAGGTGCTCCTGACGGGCGACGCCCGAACGGGCGCCGCGGGACTGCGAGGCCCACGGGTCGGCTGCCGGCACGGGCTTGACCCTACCGCCCGGCCTCGATAAATTCATGGCGGGAACTAATACGCCCGGCAACTCGACGAGGAGCACTCCCCCATGACGCGTACCCCCACCCGTGACGACCACTTCTCCTTCGGTCTGTGGACCGTCGGCTGGGCCGCGCAGGACCAGTTCGGCAGCGCCACCCGCCCGTGGCTCGACCCGGTCGAGTCGGTGCACAAGCTCGCCGAGCTCGGCGCCGCGCACGTGACCTTCCACGACGACGACGTGGTGCCCTTCGGCTCCTCGGACGCCGACCGCGAGAAGATCCTGGACCGCTTCCGCGGTGCGCTGGCCGAGACCGGCATCACCGTGGAGATGGTGACCACCAACACCTTCAGCCACCCGATCTTCAAGGACGGCGCGTTCACCTCGAACGACCGCCGCGTGCGCCGCTACGGCCTGCGCAAGATCCTGCGCAACGTCGACCTGGCGGCCTCGCTCGACGCCGACACGTTCGTCATGTGGGGCGGCCGCGAGGGCGCCGAGTACGACTCCGCGAAGGACCTGTACGCCGCCCACGAGCGCTACGCCGAGGGCATCGACACCGTCGCCGCGTACATCAAGGAGAAGGGCTACAAGCTCCGCATCGCGCTGGAGCCGAAGCCGAACGAGCCCCGCGGCGACATCCTGCTGCCGACCGTCGGCCACGCCCTCGCCTTCATCGCCAAGCTGGAGAACGGCGACATCGTCGGCCTGAACCCGGAGACCGGCCACGAGCAGATGGCGGGCCTGAACTACACCACCGGCCTGGCGCAGGCGCTGTGGGCCGGCAAGCTGTTCCACATCGACCTGAACGGCCAGAAGTCGATCAAGTTCGACCAGGACCTGGTGTTCGGCCACGGCGAGCTGTTCTCCGCCTTCGGCACCGTCGACCTGCTGGAGAACGGCTTCCCGTCCGGCGGCCCGACCTACACCGGCCCGCGCCACTTCGACTACAAGCCCTCGCGCACCGAGGACATGCAGGGCGTGTGGGACTCCGCCGCTGCCAACATGGCGACGTACCTGCTGCTCAAGGAGCGCGCACAGGCGTTCCGTGCCGACCCCGAGGTGCAGGCCGCCCTCGAGGAGGCCGGCGTGTTCGAGCTGGCCCAGCCGACCATGGCGGAGGGCGAGACGATCGCCGACCTGCTGGCCGACCGGTCCGCGTTCGAGGACCTGGACGTCGACGCCGTCGCGGCGCGCGGCTTCCGGTTCGTGCGGCTCAACCAGCTCGCGCTCGAGCACGCTCTCGGCGCGCGATGAGCCTGGTCGCCGGGGTCGACTCGTCGACCCAGTCCTGCAAGGTCGTCGTGCGGGACGCCGCGACCGGAGCGCTCGTGCGCTCCGGTCGCGCGGCGCACCCGGACGGCACCGAGGTGGACCCGCAGGCGTGGTGGGCGGCCCTCCAGGTCGCGATCGACCAGGCGGGCGGGCTCGACGACGTCGAGGCGCTGGCCGTCGGCGGGCAGCAGCACGGCATGGTCGCCCTGGACGCCTCCGGCGAGGTGGTCCGGGACGCGCTGCTGTGGAACGACACCCGGTCGGCGCCGGCGGCGCGCGAGCTGATCGACGAGCTCGGCGGGCCGCAGGCGTGGGCGTCGGCGATCGGCTCCGTGCCGGTCGCGTCGCTGACGGTGACCAAGCTGCGCTGGCTGCGGGACGCCGAACCGGCGAACGCCGCCCGCGTGGCGGCCGTCGCGCTGCCGCACGACTGGCTGACGTGGCGGCTGGCCGGCGGGTTCGGCGAGCTCGGCTTCGAGGGCCTGGCCACCGACCGGTCGGACGTGTCCGGCACGGGCTACTGGTCGCCGTTCGACGAGGCGTACCGGCTCGACCTGCTGGAACGGGCGCTCGGTTCCGCCCCTGCACTCCCGCGGGTGCTCGGTCCGCACGACGTGGCGGGTCGCACGGCCGCCGGGGTGCCGCTCGGCCCGGGTGCCGGGGACAACGCCGCTGCGGCGCTGGCCCTGGGGCTCGGCCCGGGCGACGTGTCGGTGTCCATCGGCACGTCGGGCGTGGTGGCCGCGGTCGCCGACGCCCCGACCGCCGACGGGTCCGGCCTGGTGACCGGCTTCGCCGACGCCACCGGCCGGTACCTGCCGCTGGCGTGCACGCTGAACGCCTCGCGCATCCTCGACTGGGCGTGCCGGCTGCTCGGGGTGGACTACGACGAGCTGTCCCGGCTGGCGCTGTCGGCACCCTCCGGTGCCGACGGGCTGGTGCTGGTGCCGTACTTCGAGGGTGAGCGCACCCCCGACCGGCCCACCGCCACGGCGTCGCTGCACGGGATGACGCTGACCAGCTCGACCCGGGAGCACATCGCCCGGGCCGCCGTCGAGGGGCTGCTGTGCTCGCTCGCCGACGGCATCGACGCGCTGCGTGCCGTCGGGGTGCCCGTGCAGCGGGCCTTCCTGGTGGGCGGCGGGGCCCGGTCCGAGGCGGTCCGCCGCCTCGCCCCCGGTGTCCTGGGGCTCGACGTGCTGGTGCCGCCGGCCGGCGAGTACGTCGCCGACGGCGCGGCCCGCCAGGCCGCGTGGGTCCTGTCCGGCGGGGCCACTCCCCCGGCGTGGCAGCTCGGTGGCGAGCCGGAACGGTTCACCGGCGATCCCCAGCCGCACGTGCGGGAGCGGTACGCCGCCGCACGCGAGCTCACCCTCGAGCGGGTGCGCTGAGGGTCGCCGGAGCTCGGCCGTTCCCGGCCGGCGGCACGAGCCGGTCCGGGGTCACGACGAAGCGGCCGACGAGAAGGGGCCCGGTCACTCATCGGTGACCGGGCCCCTTCTCGTTCGGGGGTGCGAGCCGTCAGTGGGCGGCCTCGTACGCCGCGCGCACCTCGGCCGAGATCCGGCCTCGCTCGGAGACGTGGTGGCCGTTCGCCTTCGCCCAGTCGCGGATCGCCTGCGCGTCGCCGCGCGAGGCGCGCCCGCGGGGCGCTGCCGACGTCTTCGCGGCGCCGCCGCGGCCGCTCACCTTGCGTGCGTGACCGGTCCACTGCGCGAGCGCGTCGCGCAGCTTGGCGGCATTTTCCGTCGTGAGGTCGATCTCGTACGAGACGCCGTCCAGACCGAACGTGACCGTCTCGTCAGCAGTTCCGCCGTCGAGGTCGTCGACCAGGAGGACCTGGACCTTCTGTGCCATTGCGTGCTCCCGGGGGTCTCGCCAGCGCATTGTGCGCCGACGCGCCAAGGATGACACCCCCGTGAAAAGTCCGTCAAACGGTAGGAGGCCCGTCCACATTTTCTTCGCGGGACTGCTGCCGCTGCTGCGCATCGATTTGCGCCTGCGCACGGCGTTCGTTGCGGTCTGCATTCATCACGGCACGCAGGCCGAACCAGAAGAGCAGGCCGACACCGATCGACGGCAGCACCGCGGCGAGCACGCCACCCCACCCGGACATAGGACCTACCCCTGCGGCTTGACCAACGGAAACAGGATGGTGTCGCGGATTCCGAGGCCGGTGAGCGCGATCAGCAGGCGGTCGATCCCCATGCCCATGCCCCCCGACGGCGGCATCGCGAACTCCATCGCGGTGAGGAAGTCCTCGTCGATCCGCATCGCCTCGTCGTCCCCACGCGCCGCCAGCAGGGCCTGCGCCTCGAACCGGGCCCGCTGCACCACCGGGTCGACCAGCTCGGAGTACGCCGTCGCCAGCTCCATGCCACGTACGTACAGGTCCCACTTCTCCACCAGGCCCGGCTTGGACCTGTGGTCGCGGGTCAACGGAGAGGTCTCCACCGGGAAATCGCGTACGAACGTCGGCGCGACCAGATGGTGGCCGACGTGGTGCTCCCACAACGTCTCGACCATCTTCCCGTGGTTGCGCACCGCGGGGTCCAGCTCCACCTCGGCCTTCTCCAGCAGCTTGCGAAGATGGTCGTCGGAGGTGTCGTGCGTGATCTCCTCGCCGATCGCCTCGGACAGCGAGTCGTACATCGGCAGATGCGTCCACCGCCCGCCGACGTCGTATTCCGTGCCGTCCGCCAACGTCATCACGGTGGTGCCGAACGCCTCCTGGGCGGCGGTCTGCACCAGATCCTGCGTGAGGGCCGCCATGGTGTCGTAATCGCCGTAGGCCTCGTACGCCTCGAGCATCGCGAACTCCGGTGAGTGCGTGGCGTCCACACCCTCGTTGCGGAAGTTCCGGTTGATCTCGAACACGCGCTCCACCCCACCGACGGCGGCACGCTTGAGGAACAGCTCCGGTGCGATGCGCAGGAACAGCGGGATGTCGAACGCATTCATGTGCGTCTCGAACTGACGCGCGGCCGCACCCTCCGGCCGCGCCTGCAGCATCGGGGTCTCGACCTCGAGGAAGCTGCGCCGCCACAGGTTCTCGCGCAGCGAGCGCACGACGGCGGCCCGCGTGCGGACCATGTCGCGGGCGCCCTGCCGCACGATCAGGTCGACGTAGCGCTGGCGCACCCGCGCCTCGTCGGACAGCTCGGCACCCTCGTAGAGGTTGGGCAGCGGCCGGATCGCCTTGGCGGCGATCGCCCACTCGTCGGCCATCACGGACAGCTCGCCGCGCCGGCTGGACACTACGCGCCCGTGCACGAAGAGGTGGTCACCCAGGTCGACGTCGGCCTTGAACGCCGCGAGCCGCTCGGCGCCGACGTTGGCCTCCGAGAGCATGGCCTGCAGCCGCGTCCCCTCACCGTCCTGCAGCGTGACGAAGCACAGCTTGCCGGTGTTGCGCAGGAAGACGACACGGCCGGCGACGCCCACCTCGTCGTCCGTCTCCTGGCCCGGCTCGAGGTCCGGGTGGGCCGCGCGCACCGCCGCGATCGTCTGCGTGCGGGGCACCCCGACCGGGTACGGCGCGACGCCCTCGGACAGCAGCCGCTCGCGCTTCGCCCGCCGGATGGCGATCTGCTCGGGGACGTCGTCGGACGCGGGGGCGGCCGGCTGCGCGCGCTCGACGGGCGCGGCGGGCTGCGACGGGGTGGGGCTGACGGTCACCGCGCAATCCTAGGTCGCGGGGCCGGACGGCCCTGCCGGGCCGGTGCGACGAAGGACAGGTGCGACGTGGGGGCAGGCCGCCGGCGCCGGCCCCGTCAGACCGCCTCGTCGACCACCACGGACTCGGCGGGCCGGTCGGCGGACAGCGTCAGGGCACCGTGCCGGCCCCACGCCGTCACCGTGTAGTCGCCGAGGTACCCGTCGAGCACGAACCGGCCGTCGGCGTCCGTGCGGACGGGCGTGGCGGGCAGCCACCACTCGCCCTTCACCAGGGCGAGCAGCGCTTCGTAGGCCGGCTTGGGGGTGCCGTCGGTGCGGACCAGGCCCGCCGGGGCACCGAGCCACGAACCGTCGTCGGACAGCCCCCAGTACGTGGCCACCTGCACCGCGGGATGGGCGAACAGGGTGCGGTAGTGGCGCACCACCTCGTCGGCCTGCCGCGCCTCGCCCTCGGGGGTCGAGGGCCAGGACGGCACCTGGTAGTCGTTGAGGTCGACGATGTCGGCCGGCATCAGGTCGCCGGACAGCAGCGTGGTCTCGGTGAGGTGCAGCGGCAGCCCGAACCGAGCGAAGCGGCCCAGCACGTCGGCGGTCCTCTGCTCGCCCCAGTAGCCCTGGTGCATGTGGCTCTGCAGCCCCAGCGCGTCGATGCGGATGCCGGCCGCCAGGCAGTCCTCGATCAGGGCCTCGTACCGCGGCGACATGTCGAAGTCGTTGAGCAGCAGCCGCGCCGCCGGGTTCGCGGCGTGCGCCGTCTCGAACGCCAGCCGCGCGGTGGCCACGCGGCCGTCCCGCGCCGCGAGGCGGGTCAGCCCGTTCGGCTCCTTGTCGAACACCGGCATGATCACCACCTCGTTGATGGCGTCCCACGTGTCGATCAGCCCGGCGAAGTCGGTCACCTCGCGGGTGATCCGGGTCCGTACCGCCTCGGTCACCTGGTCCACCGACAGCTCGTCGAGCCACTGCGGGGCCAGCGTGTGCCAGGCCAGCGGGTGGCCCTTGAGCTCGACGCCACGGTCGGCGAACCAGCGGGCGGTGCGCAGCAGCCGCTGCGTGTCCGGCCGGCCGCGCTCGGGCTCGAAACCGCGCCAGTAGAAGGGCAGCGTCGCGGTGTTGAACAGCGCCAGCCACTGCTCGGCCAGCACGGGCAGCAGGTCGGCGCGGGCACCCCCGAACACCGAGCCGCCGGCCTCGACCTCGCCGTTGGCCAGCGGGATCAGGTCGAACCCGATGTTGCCGAAGCCGAAGGCGTGCCGCTGCTGGGCGACCACCACGTCGGCGTCCGCCAGCGGGCGACCGTCCGGGCCGAGGGCCGTGACGACGGTGCGGGCCGTGCGGTGCGCCAGCTCGGCGGGACGGGGGACGACGACGTCGTGCACGGACGCTCCTTCGCGTGGTGGGACGAGGGTCTGGCGGGCGGCACCCGGAGGGGCGCGCGGCCGTGCCGGCTGTGCCGACGGGCCGGTCAGCCGAGGGCGGCCACCTCGGCGGCGGACGGCGCGGGGACGGTGGCGGGGACCGTGGCCGGGACGACGGGGGACGGCACCGGCGCCGTGGACGCGCGCCGCACCAGCGTGGTGGGCAGCCGCACGTGCGTGGAGTCCACCGGGGTGCCGTCGAGCAGGGCGATCAGCAGCTCGATCGCGGTGGCGCCCATCTGCTGGATCGGCTGTCGCACCGTGCTCAGCGGCGGCGTCGTGGTGCGGGACTCCGGGATGTCGTCGAACCCGATCACCGACAGGTCCTCCGGCACCCGCAGCCCGAGCTCCCGTGCCACCTCGATGGTGCTGATGGCGGACAGGTCGTTCGCGGCGAACACGGCGGTGGGCCGGTCCGGCATCGTCAGCAGCTCCGTCGCCGGCCCCCGGGACGTCGGCTTGCGGTAGTCGCCGACCCGGACCAGCGCCGGGTCCACCGCGATGCCGGCGGCGGCGAGCGCCTGCCGGTAGCCCTCCTCACGGAGGCGGGAGGACTCGAGGTCCGGACGGCCGGCCACCAGGCCGATGCGGCGGTGTCCCAGCTCGAGCAGGTGCTCGGTGGCGCGCACGGCGCCGGCGAGGTTGTCCGAGTCGACCGTCGGCAGGCCCGTCGGGCCCTCGTGCGGGTCGATGGCCACCACGGGCACGGTCGACTGCACGTCGACCACCGTCGGGGTGACCAGCACAGCGCCGTCGATCAGCGTGCCGGAGAGCCGGGACAGGTAGCGGCGCTCCCAGCCGGCACCCTCGTTGTGGCGTCCTCCGGTGTAGGCGAGCAGCTCGTAGCCGGTGTCCCCGAGCGCCTCGGCGGCACCCTTGAGGATCTCGGTGCTGAAGGGCTCGAACTCGGCGACCAGGATGCCGATCACGTGCGTCTTGTGGGAGCGCAGGCTGCGCGCCACCAGGCTGGACTCGTAGCCCAGGTGGGCGATCACGTCGCGCACGCGCTCGGACGTCGAGCTCGCGACGCCGTAGCGGTCGTTGAGCACCTTGGAGACGGTGGCGACCGACACGCCGGCGGCCCGTGCCACGTCGGTGATGGTCACCCGGTCTGCCATGCGGATCAGCGTATCGCTACTAAAACGTTATCGATAACGTTTGACAGCCCTGTCGGACGGGTGTCAAAGTCGCTCCTGCGTCCCCCTCTCGAAGACGACGAGGAGTCCACTCGATGAAGAGACCCGACAGCACGACGGTCGCCACCACGATGGTGGTCCTCGCCCCCCGGGGCAGCGACGACGACCGACGTCGCGGCGCCTAGCACCGCACGCACCACCCGCCGGCCCGGACTGACGCTCCGGCACCGGCAGCGCACCGGTTCACCCCTCCGGGGGGACCTGACCACTTGAGTGCAGCTCAACGAAGAGGACAGATCTCATGAAGGCAAGGAAGTCCCTGGCGGCTGCGGCCGTCCTGGCGGCGGGCGCCCTCGTGCTCACCGCGTGCAGCAGCGGTGGCTCGGGCTCCGACTCCACGGCCAGCTCGGCCGGTGGCAGCGGCGCGAAGGTCACCATGACCTTCTGGCACAACTCGACCACGGGTGACGGCAAGGCGTACTGGGAGAGCACCGTCAAGGACTTCGAGACGGCCAACCCGAACGTCACCATCAACATCCAGGCCATCCAGAACGAGGACATGGACGGCAAGCTGCAGACCGCCCTGAACTCGGGCGACGCGCCGGACATCTTCATGGCCCGCGGTGGCGGCAAGCTCGCCGACGTCGTGGCGGCCGGCCAGGCGCAGGACCTCACCAAGTCGATCGACGCGGCCACCAAGTCGGCCGTCGGCGACGGCGCCTTCAGCGCGTTCTCCGTCGACGGCAAGGTGTACGGCATGCCCGTCGCGGTGCTGCCGGGCGGCATCTACTACAGCAAGGACCTGTTCACCAAGGCCGGCATCACCTCGACGCCGAAGACCATGGCGGACCTGAACGACGCGGTCACCAAGCTCAAGGCGGCCGGCATCGAGCCCATCGCGCTCGGCGCCAAGGACGCGTGGCCCGCCGCGCACTGGTTCTACTTCTTCGCGCTGCGCGAGTGCAGCAAGGACACGATGGCCGCGGCCGCCAAGTCCCGCTCCTTCAACGACCCGTGCTGGACCAAGGCGGGCCAGGACCTGCAGACGTTCGCGGCGACGAACCCGTTCAACCAGGGCTTCCTCACCACCTCCGCCCAGCAGGGCGCCGGCTCGTCGGCCGGTCTGGTCGCCAACCACAAGGCCGCCATGGAGCTCATGGGCGCCTGGGACCCGGGCGTGATCGCGTCCCTGACCCCGGACGGCAAGGCGCTGCCGGACCTCGGCTGGTTCCCGTTCCCGGCCGTCGACGGCGGCAAGGGTGACCCGGCGGCCATGATGGGTGGCGTCGACGGCTACTCCTGCTCGGCCAAGGCGCCGAAGGAGTGCGCGAAGTTCCTCAACTTCGCGATGCAGAAGCAGTACCAGGAGGGCTACTCCAAGGCCTTCCAGACGCTGCCCGCCAGCAAGGACGCGCAGAGCGCCGTCACCGACCCCGCCCTGCTCGACATCCTCAAGGCGTACAACAACGCGCCGTACGTCTCCGTCTGGCTGGACACGCTGTTCGGCCAGAACGTCGGCAACGCCCTGAACAGCGGCGTGGTGAACATGCTCGCCGGCAAGGGTGACGCGGCCGGCATCGTCAAGGCCACCAACGACGCGGCGGCCAAGGGCTGATCAGCACCATGAGCGACTCTCTGGGCGAGAACTCGCCGACACTCACGACGTCGCCCGAGGGTCCCTCGGCGGTCGGGGGCGGTGCCCGTACGGCACCGTCCCCGGCCCGCCGGCCGCGGCGAGGCTCCGGGCCCGACTGGCGCAAGCGGCTCGAGATCACGATCCTCGCGGGCCCGGCCATCCTGGTGTTCCTGACCTTCGTCATCTTCCCGGTGCTGATGGCGGCGTACTACGGCTTCTACAAGTGGAAGGGCTTCGGCCGGCCCACCAACTTCGTCGGCCTGCACAACTACGTCGTGATCTTCCAGGACCCGACGTTCCACCAGGCCCTGATGCACAACGGCTTCATCGTGGTGCTGTCCCTGATCATCCAGGGACCGGCGGCGGTGGCCCTGGCCCTGCTGCTCAACCAGAAGATGCGCGGACGCTCGATCATCCGCGTGCTGATCTTCGTGCCGTACGTCATCTCCGAGGTGATCGTCGGCACCGGCTGGTCGCTGATGCTGCAGACCGTCGGCGCGGTGAACGACGTGCTGATGAAGATCGGCCTGATCCACCACCCGATCGACTGGCTGTCCAACCCCAAGCTGGCGATCTGGTCGCTGATGCTGGTCATCAGCTGGAAGTACATCGGCTTCGCCGTGATCCTCTTCCTCGCCGGCCTGCAGTCGATCCCCGAGGAGCTGTTCGAGGCCGCCTCGATCGACGGCGCCAGCTACTGGCAGACGCAGCGGCGCATCACGTTGCCGCTGCTGGGCCCGACCATCCGCATCTGGGCGTTCCTGTCGATCATCGGCTCGATGCAGCTGTTCGACCTCGTCTACATCATCTGGGGCCAGTACGTGTCCTCCACGGCGGGCACCTCGACGATGGCGACCTACATGGTGACCAACGGCCGCAACGCCGGGAACTACGGCTTCGGCAACGCGGTCGCCGTGGTCCTGTTCGTGATCTCCCTGATCGTCGCCCTGATCTACCAGCGCTTCGTGCTCCGACGTGACACCGAGGGCGCGCTCACGGAAGGGAAGAAGTGATGGCGACGACGACCCTTCAGGCGCCGGGCCGGATCGCACGGACCCGGAAGGCCGACAGCGTCGGCTGGGGCAGCCCGCTGACGTACTTCATCGCGTTCGTCTTCGTGGCGATCTGCATCGGGCCGGTCATCTACATCATCATCGGCGGCTTCCGCACGAACGCGCAGATCACCACCGACCCGTCCGGGTTCCCCACGCACTGGCAGGTCAACAACTACCTCGAGGTGCTGCGCAGCAGCATCTTCTGGCGGCAGGTCAGCAACTCCGTGATCACCGCGGTGTTCACCACCCTCGGCGTCGTGGTGCTCGGCGTGATGGCGAGCTACGTGATCGCCCGGTACCAGTTCAAGGGCCGTGGCGCGATGTACTCCCTGTTCGCCGCCGGCCTGATGTTCCCGATGACCGTGGCGATCACGCCGCTGTACATCATGATCAAGAGCCTCGGCCTGATGAACACGCTCGCCGGGATCATCCTGCCGCAGATCGCTTTCGCCCTGCCGACCACGGTGATCATCCTGGTGCCGTTCCTGCGGGCCATCCCCAAGGAGATCGAGGAGGCGGCGTCCATCGACGGCGCCAGCCGGCTCGGGTTCTTCTTCCGGATGGTCGTCCCGCTGTCCGTGCCGGGTGTGGTGACCACCGGCATCCTCGCGTTCATCGCGTCCTGGAACAGCTACATGCTCCCGCTGTTCCTGATGAACAACGAGACGTCGTACACGCTGCCCCTCGGGGTGCAGGCGTTCGCCTCGCAGTACGCGGTGGACACCGCCCGCGTGCTGGCGTTCACGTCCCTCTCGATGATCCCCGCCCTGATCTTCTTCTCGCTGTTCGAGCGCCGCATCGTCGGCGGCCTGACCGGCGCCGTCAAGGGCTGACCCACCTCCTCCTCCCGGTGGCCGCGCCCCTGGCTCACTGCCTCACGAGCCGCGCGGCGCGGCCGCCCTGCCTTCACCTCCGCTGACCAGAGAGAAGTTGTGCCCGTGTCCGAGGACGTCCCCGCCGTGCCGGAGGTCTCGCAGCGCGTCCGCGCCCTGCACGCCCGCATGACGCTCGAGGAGAAGCTGGCCCAGCTGGTGGGCTACTGGCTGGACCAGAACGGCACCGTGGCGCCGATGCAGTCGGAGATGGCCTCGGGCCAGAAGGACTCCGGCCGGCTGAGCGAGATCACGGAGCACGGTCTGGGCCACTACACCCGGGTGTACGGCACCCGGCCGGTGGACCCCGCCGAGCGGGCCGCCTGGCTGTGGGCCGAGCAGCGCCGGCTCAAGCGGGAGACCCGGCTAGGCATCCCGGCGCTGGTGCACGAGGAGTGCCTCACCGGCCTGGCGGCCTGGCAGGCGGCGACCTACCCGACGCCGCTGGCGTGGGGGGCGTCGTTCGACCCCGAGCTGGTGCAGGAGGCCGGCCGGGCGATCGGCGACTCGATGCACCAGCTGGGCATCCACCAGGGGCTGGCACCGGTCCTCGACGTGATCCGCGACCCGCGCTGGGGGCGGGTCGACGAGTGCATCGGCGAGGACCCGTATCTGGTGGGGACCGTCGGCACGTCGTACGTGCGCGGTCTGCAGGACGCGGGCGTGCACGCGACGCTCAAGCACTTCGTCGGCTACTCCGCGTCGAAGGCGGGCCGCAACCACGCGCCGGTCAGCGCCGGGCCGCGCGAGCTGGCGGACGTGTTCCTGCCGCCGTTCGAGATGGCGGTGCGCGACGGCGGCGTCCGGTCGGTGATGAACTCCTACACCGACGTGGACGGCGTGCCGATGGCGGCTAACGCCGACCTGCTGACCACGCTGCTGCGCGACGAGTGGGGGTTCGACGGCGTCGTCGTCGCCGACTACTTCGCGGTGGCGTTCCTCGAGGTGATGCACAAGGTGGCGGCCGACCGCGGCGAGGCCGCGGCTCTGGCGCTGCAGGCCGGCATCGACATCGAGCTGCCGACGGGCGACGCCTACCTGGCGCCGCTGGCGGAGCGCGTGCGGTCCGGGCAGCTCGACGAGGCGTGGGTGGAACGGGCGGTGCTGCGGGCGCTGCGCCAGAAGGAGCAGCTGGGGCTGCTCGACGAGGACGCGTTCGAGGACGAGCCGCCGACGGACATCGACCTCGACTCGCCCCGGCACCAGGCGCTGGCGCGCCGGCTGGCCGAGGAGTCGGTGGTGCTGCTGGCCAACGACGGGGTGCTGCCGCTGAACCGGTGGACCACGACGCCGAGGCGGGTGGCCGTCGTCGGCCCCAACGCGCACCGGTCCGAGGCGCTGATGGGCTGCTACTCCTTCGCCAACCACGTGCTGGCGCACCACCCGGAGCTGCCGCTGGGGTTCTCGATCCCGACGGTGCTCGAGGGGCTCGGGTCCGCGTTCTCGCGGGCCGGCCTGGCGGGCTCCGAGCTGGTGTACGCCCGGGGCTGCGACCCCGAGGGGGACGACACGTCCGGCTTCGCGCCGGCGGTGGAGGCCGTGGCCGGGTCGGACGTGGCGGTCGTCGTCGTCGGCGACCAGGCGGGGCTGTTCGGGCGCGGGACGGTCGGCGAGGGCAACGACGCCGAGTCCCTGGAGCTGCCCGGCGTGCAGCGGCAGCTGGTCGAGGCGCTGGTCGCCACGGGCACCCCCGTGGTCCTGGTGATGCTGACCGGTCGGCCGTACGCGGTGGACTGGGCGTTCGACGGCGGTCCGGACGGCGGTGCGGTGCCGGCGGCCGTGCTGCAGGCGTTCTTCCCCGGTGAGGGCGGCGGCCTGGCGATCGCCGACGTGGTGACCGGCCTGGTCAACCCGTCGGGACGGCTGCCCGTCTCGCTCCCCCGGTCCACCGGTGCGCAGCCGTACTCCTACCTGCACCCGGTGCTCGGCGGGCCGTCCGACGTCACGTCGGCCGACTCGACGCCGCTGCGGCCGTTCGGCTTCGGGCTGTCGTACACGGACTTCGCGTACGACGACCTCGTCGTGGAGCCGTCCGTCGAGGCGGGCGGCACGTTCACCGCCGCCGTCACGGTGCGCAACACCGGCACCGTGGCGGGCAGCCACGTGGTGCAGCTGTTCGGGCACGACGTGCAGGCGACGATCACCCGCCCCGTGGTGCAGCTGCTGGGGTACACCCGCGTCGAGCTGGACCCCGGCGAGGCCGTCCGGGTCACCTTCCTGGTGCCGACCACGCGGTTCGCGTTCTCCGACCGGCGGCTGGTGCGCGTCGTCGAGCCCGGTGACGTCGAGGTGTGGGTCGGTGCCCACGCCGCTGCCTCCGGTGCCGGCGCGCGGACCGACGAGGCGACCGGCGGCGTGATCGCCAACGAGAAGGCGGTCGCACGCCGCACCCTGCCGGGCACCGCCACCGACCGTGCCGTCCTGGCGGTCACGGGCGACGTGCACCGGGTGAGCGGGGCCGACTCGCGCTGGGTCGAGGTCAAGCTGGCCGGGGCCTGAGCCGGCGCATGAGCACCGTGCACAACCCGCTGCTGCCGGGCTGCCACCCGGACCCGAGCATCTGCCGCGTCGGCGACGACTACTACCTGGTCACGTCCACGTTCGAGTACTGGCCCGGCCTGCCGGTGTTCCACAGCCGTGACCTGGTGTCGTGGGAGCAGATCAGCCACGTCGTCGACCGGCCCGGACAGCTGGACTACGACGGCATCGCGTCGTCCGGCGGCCTGTACGCACCGACGCTGCGCCATCACGACGGGCTGTTCTGGCTCGTCTGCACCCTCGTGGACCAGAAGGACACCACCCGTGGTGGCAACTTCCTGGTGACCGCCACCGACCCGGCCGGGCCGTGGTCCGACCCGGTGTGGCTGGACGCCGACGGCATCGACCCGTCGGTCTTCTTCGACGACGACGGGCGCGCGTGGCTGCACGGCACCCGGCTGGCGCGCGAGCCGCAGTGGCACGACCAGACGGAGGTCTGGGTCCGCGAGCTGGACCTGGCCACCCGGACGCTGGTCGGCCCGGAGACCGTGATCTGGAACGGCGCCCTCAAGGACGTCGTCTGGGCCGAGGGACCGCACCTGTACAAGGTCGACGGCACCTACTACCTGCTCGCCGCGGAGGCCGGGACGGAGTTCCACCACGCGGTGTCCGTCGCACGCGCCGACGCGGTGACCGGTCCGTACGTCGGCAACAAGGGCAACCCGGTGCTCACCCACCGGCACCTGGGCCACGGCTCCGCCGTGGTCGGCGTCGGGCACGCCGACCTGGTCCAGGCGGCCGACGGCAGCTGGTGGGCGGTGCTGCTCGGCATGCGGACGTACGGCGGCTACCACTACCCGCTGGGCCGCGAGACGTTCCTGGTGCCGGTGACGTGGGAGGACGGCTGGCCCGTCTTCGCACCGGGGCTCGGTCGGGTGCCCGACGAGGTCGACGTGCCGTTCGCCCTCGGGGGGCCGCTGGGTTCCTCGCAGGGTCGGACCTCGGGCGTGGTGCGTCCCGGCGACCTGCGCTGGACGTCCCTGCGCCGGCCGGCGGCGGACTTCGCCGTGCCGAACGAGGACGGCTGGGACCTCACGATGCGGCCGACGACGCTGGCCGACCCGTTCACCCCGGCCTTCCTCGGTGTTCGGCAGCAGCACGTGGACGTGGACGTCCGTGCGGTGCTCGACACCCCCGCCGTGCTCGGCGAGGAGGTGGGCGTGGCGATCCGGCAGTCGGAGGCCGACCACGTCCGGTTCTTCTTCACCGGCTCCACGCACGGCCGCAGCGCGGTCGCCGTGCACCGCCAGGGCGGGGTCGACACGACACTCGGCTCGGCGTCCATCGCCGGCAACGGTGCCGTGACGCTCACGGTGGAGGCGCGGGGCCCGGGGTACCGGCTGCTCGTCGCCACCGACGACGAGGTGCTGGTCCAGGTCGCCACGGCCGACGCGCGCACGCTGGACAGCGTCGCAACGGGCGGGTTCCTCGGCCTGTGGATCGGCGTCTACGCCACCAGCAACGCCCGCCCGACCAGGACGGTGGCCCACGTCCGGCGCTTCTCGTACGACCCCGTCACCGCCTGACGGCCCGCTCGGCGCCAACGCTTCACCTCTCGAGAGGTCTCTCCGGCCTCCACCGACGGCGGTACGCGCGCGCCGTTCCGCGTGCCGCGGGGAGCCGGTGTCCTTCTTTCGCGCTGTACGCCCGGTGTACGTACACCAGGCGTACAGCGCAGGAGGATGCCGACTCCCGCCGCGGCCACGTCCACGGCGGCCGTGGCGCAACGGGGAGCCCGCGGCGTCAGCGCAGGGCGGCGACCACGCGGTCGAGCAGGTCGTCGACCGCGTCCTGGTCGTAGCCCTCACGGAGCTTCGTCGCGGCGAATCGGAGGGCGGTCACGTCGTCGGCCGTCAGCTCGGGGCGCAGGCCGTGGGTCCGCGCGTCGATTGCCCGGACGCACCTGTCGATAGCGGCGTCGACCTGGTCGACGGCGTAGCCCTGCCGCCACCGGACCAGCGGGAGGGTCGTGGAGCGCAGCTCCGCGGCGGAGATGGGGCGGGCGACATCGGCCGGCATGGGGCGATCGTGGCACCGGCCATCGCGTCGCGGAGGGGGTTCGGCGGGTGGACCGTCACGGTCCGCGACGCGGAGCCGTCCGTGACGAGCCGATCCACGGAGCGCCCACGCTCGACGATCCCGCCGGTGCGGTCAGGCGGGGGCGTCGAGGTCCAGGGCCAGGTCGAGGATCGGGGACGAGTGGGTGAGGGCCCCGACGGACAGGTAGTCGACCCCGGTGCGGGCCACGGCGGCCGCCGTGTCGAGGGTGAGGTTGCCGGTGGCCTCGAGCTCGACCCGGCCGGTCTGCGGCTCGCGGGTACGGACTGCGGCGACCACCTCGGTCAGCAGCGGGACCGGCATGTTGTCGAGCAGCAGGAAGTCGGCGCCGGCGTCCAGCGCCTCCATCGCCTGGTCCAGGGTGTCCGCCTCGACCTGGATCGCCACGTCCGGGAACCGCTGACGGACCGCGCGCACCGCCGCGGCCACCCCGCCGGCGGCCACCACGTGGTTGTCCTTGACCATCGCGACGTCGTACAGGCCCATGCGCTTGTTGGTGCCGCCGCCGCACCGGACGGCGTACTTCTCGAGCGCGCGCAGGCCGGGGGTCGTCTTGCGGGTGTCCAGGACGCGGGCGCCCGTGCCGGCGAGCACGTCGGCGAAGCGACGGGTGTGCGTCGCGACGCCGGAGGCGCGGGAGACGAGGTTGAGCAGGGTGCGCTCGGCGACCAGGAGCACCTGCACCGGACCCGTCAGCTCGGCGACGACGGCGCCGCGGTGCAGCGCGGAACCGTCCCGCAGGTGCACGGTCACGGTCGGGGTCGGCAGGGCGAGCCGGTCGGCCACCTGCGCGAGCACGACGGGGACGACGACGACGCCGGCCAGCACGCCGTCGGCCCGGGCCATCAGCCGGGCGGTGCCCACCTCGTCGGGCGGCACCGTCGCCTGCGTGGTCACGTCCCGGCCGGGGGCGACGCCGAGGTCCTCGTCGAGCGCGGCCGCGACCAGGCGCTCCACGGCCGAGCCGTCGGGGCCCGGATCACCGGGGAGGACGCCGATCGGCGTGCCTGCCGCAGCAGCGGGTGTGCCGGCCACGGCGGTGCGCACGTCGGGCGCCGTCACGGGAGGGCCACCGGGGTGACCGTCAGCATGCCGTCCGCGTCGAGCTCCAGCTCCTGACGCAGTCGCCAGGCCTCGTCGGGCACCGGGAAGTCGGTCCGCACGTGGCCCCCGCGCGTCTCCTCGCGCAGCAGCGCCGCGGCGGTGATCGCCGTCGCCACCTGGTGCACGTTGGTCGTCTCCCACTCGGCCGGCTGCGGCTCGGCCACCGCCCGCCCGTCCTCGGGCGGCACGTACGCGTCGGTGCCCACCTGACCCAGCCGGTCGAGCGCCCGGCGCAGGCCCTCGGCGTCGCGCAGCACGCCCGAGCCGTCCGTCGCCACCCGCTGCACGCGTGCGCGGGCGGCGGCCGCGACCAGCGCGGGCTCACCCCGGCGCTGCACCGGCGGCACGACGGTCAGCGTGCCGGACGAGATCGCCTCGGCCACGTGGTTCGCGGCCCGGTGCGCGAACACCAGCCCCTCGAGCAGGGAGTTCGACGCCAGCCGGTTGGCGCCGTGCACGCCCGTGCACGCCGCCTCCCCCACGGCGTACAGGCCCGGCACGGCGGTGCGCCCGTCGAGGTCGGTCACCACGCCGCCGGAGAAGTAGTGCTGCGCAGGGGCCACCGGCACCAGGTCGGTGGTCCAGTCGACGCCGTGGTCGGCCAGTCGCTCGGTGATCGTCGGGAACCGGTGCCGCAGGAAGTCCGCGCCGAGGTGGCGCGCGTCGAGCCACACGTGGTCGGTGCCGGTCGCGGCCATCCGCCGGACGATCGCGTGCGCGACGACGTCCCGGGGTGCCAGCTCGGCGAGCGGGTGCACCTGCGGCATGAACCGCACGCCGTCGGTGTCCAGCAGGCGCGCGCCCTCGCCGCGCACCGCCTCGGACACCAGCGTGAGCTGTCCCTTCACCGCGGAGCCGAGCCACAGCACCGTGGGGTGGAACTGCACGAACTCGACGTCACCGAGCCGGGCACCGGCGCGCAGCGCGGCCGCGATCCCGTCCCCGGTGGCCTGCACCGGGTTGGTGGACGAGCGGTACACCTGCCCGATCCCGCCCGTCGCGAGGATCACCGCCGGTGCGAGCACCGCGCCGACGCCGTCCCGGCTGCCCTCGCCGATCACGTGCACGGTGACACCGGCGACCGGCCCAGGCCGTCCGTCGTCCCCCGGCGCGCCGGTCAGCACGTCCACGACCAGGGCGTGCTCCAGCACCTCGATGCCCGGGTCGTCCCGCACCGCCTCGATCTGCGCGACCAGCGCCCGGCTGACCTCGGCACCGGTCGCGTCGCCACCGGCGTGGGCGATCCGGTCGGCCAGGTGGCCGCCCTCGCGGCCCAGCGAGATGCTGCCGTCGGGCGCCCGGTCGAACACCGCCCCGCGTGCGGCCAGCTCGCGCACCCGCGCCGGGCCCTCGGTGACCAGCACCCGCACCGCTCGCTCGTCGCACAGCCCGGCGCCGGCCACCAGCGTGTCCGCCAGGTGCGCCTCCGGGGAGTCGGTCGGCGCCAGCGCCGCGGCGATGCCGCCCTGCGCCCAGACGGTGGAGCCCGAGGCGAGCACGTCCTTGGTCACCAGCACCACGCGCGGCACCCGGGTGCGCAGCTCCAGCGCGGCGGTCAGGCCGGCGATGCCCGAGCCGACGACGACGGCGTCGGCGTGGGTGGTCCAGCCAGGCTCCGGTGCCGCCAGGTGCGTCGCGACGTGCACACCGGTGCGGGTGGGCGCCGTGCGGGCGCCCGTCTCGGCGAGGGTCATCAGGTCAGCGTCCGATCAGCTCGACGTCGGTGTTGTCGATCAGCCGGGTACCGCCCACCCGGGCGGCCACGGCCAGCACTGCGGTGCCGACGGCGCTGTCGGGGACCTCGGTGAAGGTGTCGGGATCGAGCAGGGCGACGTAGTCGACGGCGTCCACCTGCTCGTCGAGCTGCTCGTCGAGGACTGCCCGGACGACGGCACGCACCTGGTCGGGGGCGCCACCGGCGGCCGCGCGCTCCCGACCGGCGGCCAGCGACCGGGACAGGGCCAGCGCCCGCTGCCGGTCCTCCGGGCCGAGGTACGCGTTGCGGCTCGAGAGCGCCAGGCCGTCGTCGTCCCGGACGATCGGCACGCCGCGCACGTCGACCGGCACGTCCAGGTCGCGCACCATCGCCCGGACCGCGGCCAGCTGCTGGGCGTCCTTGCGGCCGAACAGCGCGACGTCCGGCCTGGTCAGGTGCATCAGCTTGAGCACGACGGTCAGCACACCGTCGAAGTGCCCTGGCCTGACAGCACCCTCGAGCACCGTGCCGATCGGCCCTGCGGACACGCGCACCGAGGGCTCGCCGTCGGGGTACATCACCTGCGGCGTCGGGGCGAACACCACGTCGCCCGCTCCGAGCAGGCCGGGTCCGGACAGCAGCGCGAGGTCGCCGTCCAGGTCGCGGGGGTAGCGCTCGAGGTCCTCGCCCGGGCCGAACTGCAGCGGGTTGACGAAGATGGTGACGACGACGCGGGAGGCGAGCTCCTTGGCGGCGCGCACCAGCGACAGGTGCCCGGCGTGCAGCGCGCCCATCGTCATCACGACGGCCCGGCCGTACGGCGCCGCGACCCGGTCGGGTGCCGACGCGTCGAGCGCCGCCCACAGCTGCGCGACGTCGTGGACCAGCACCGGCGCGCTGTCCGTCATCAGTCCTCCTGCGGGCCGCCGTCGCCGGTCTGGGACCGGCCGTCCGGGGCGCCCGCCAGCACGTCCAGCAGCCGCTGGGCCGCCGCGGCATCCACCAGGCCGGCAGCCAGCGACCGCGCCGTGGCGGCGCGCGCGAGAGCACGGTACCCCCCGACCACGTCGACGGCCCCGGTGCGTCCGCCGAGGGCGGTCAGCTGCGCGAGGTGCTGCTCGACGGTGCCGGCATCACCGCGCCGCACGGGTCCGGTCAGCGCGGTGATCGCCCCGGCGCCGCCTGCCGACTCGGCCCGCAGGGCGGTGTCGAGCGCCGCCTCCAGCAGCGGGCGCAGCATCCGGCCAGGATCGTCCACACCGGCCGCCGCGAGCGCCTGCGCAGCCTGCGCCACGAGCACCACCAGGTGGTTCGCCCCGTGCGCCAGGGCCGCGTGGTACAGCGGACGGGCGCCCTCGGCGAGCACGACGGGCTCGCCGCCCACCTCGACGACGAGCGCCTGACCGATCGGCAGCACGGGCGCGGGTGCCGTCACGGCGAACGGGCAGCCCTCCAGCCGCGCGAGGTCCAACGAGGTGCCGGTGAACGTCATCGCCGGGTGCAGCGCGAGCGGGATCACCCCCGCGGTGCGCGCCGGCGTCAGCACGTCGGTGCCGAACCGGCCGCTGGTGTGCACCACCAGCTGTCCCGCCTGCCAGGCGCCGACCTCAGCCAGCCCGGCGACGAGTGGTGCCAGCGCATCGTCCGGCACCGCCAGCAGCACCAGCTCGGCACGCCGCACCACCTCGGGCACGTCGACCACCGGGACGCCGGGCAGCAGCGCGTCGGCACGGTCACGCGACTCCTGCGAGACGGCGCTCACCGCCACCACGGGGTGTCCGGCGGCCCGCAGGGCGCTGCCCAGCACCGCACCGACGCGGCCGGCGCCGACCACCCCGACCCCGAGCCGACCGGGGCGGGCGGCGGGGTCCACGGGCTGGGCGCTCATACGGTGCGGCTCACGACGTGCCCCGGCGCATCCACTGCTCCGGCCCGGCCGCCTGGCGAGCCTGCCGGGCGCGCGCCGCCTGCTCGTCCAGCAGCGCGGCCGCCGCCTGCTCGGTCAGGTGCTCCGCACGCGGCGACACCGGCCCGGGCGTGGAGTGCACCACGAAGGTCGCGACGCCGAGCGCCCGCTGGATCGGCCCCTGCCGCACGGCCAGCGACTGGGTGCGCTCGTGCGGCACAACCTCGACCGACCTCCACCACCGGCCAGACCGCACCAGCAGCGCCCGGTCGGTCACCAGCACGCCCCGCCGCCGCCAGCCGATCGGGTCCACCCAACGGGCGGCCCGCGGCGACGGCGTGAACCCGCCGTCGTCGCCCCTGCCGGTGAACGCGGCGTCGAGCACCGCCTGCGGGTCCGCGACGCCGAGGTCCGGCAGCACCAGCCACAGGGCCGTCATCGCCTCCTGACGCGTGGCGACGGGGTGCAGCACCGCCTCGTTCTCGCGCTCCTTGGCCTCCGTGCCGTAGCCGGCGACGTTGATCTGCACCCGCCACCAGTCGCGAGACCGCCACAGGAGCGGCTGGTGCAGCCGGACGGCCTGCACCCGGCCCGGCGGGACCGTCTGCGTGCGCGTCTCGGTGAGCCCGTGCCGCAGCCGGATGCCGTCCGGCGAGATGGCGGCGCGGAACGTGGCGGCGCCGTTCAGCCGGGACCACACCCAGCTGACGGCGCCGAGCAGGGCGGGCAGCACACCGAACGCGGCGTCGATGCTGTCGCTCACGACGATGGTGACGGTGATGGCGACCACGCCGAGCACCAGCCAGACGGTGCCGCCGGACAGCAGGATCGAGCCGAGCAGCCGCGGCATCGGCAGCTCGTACACCTGCTGCTCCGGTGCGGGCGCGAACGCCGGGGCGGGTGCGGCGGCTCCTCGAGGCGGCACGGCCGGAAGGCCCGGCGACGCGGACAGCGGGGAACCCGGCACCGCGCCGTCCGGGTCGGACGGGGCAGCCTCGGGCAGCCGGTCGACGACGGGGCCACCTGGTTGCGTGGGCGCGGTCGCCGGCGCCGACGGCCGACGCAGGCCGGCCGCGAGCGCCAGCAGCTCGGCGCGCAGCGCATCGGCCTCGTCCTCCCGCAGGAACGACAGCGACACCGCGGACCCGTGCCCGCCGGCCACCTCCAGCCGCAGCTCCGACAGGCCGACCAGCCGGGCCAGCAGCGGCTGCACCACGTCCACCGCCTGCAGCCGGTCCAGCCGGGCCTGCCGCTGCTGCCGGAACACGATGCCCTGCCGCAGGTGCACCGCCTCGTCCGTGACGGCGAACCGCATCGCACGCCACGCGAACGCCGAGTACACCAACGTCACCACGGTGACCAGCACCAGCACGCCGACCAGCGCCAGCCAGGTGCGCCCACCGAGCACGTGCGCGAGGTTGCGGACGTTGTCACCGGCCTGCGCCGCGAAGATCGCGAGCACGGCGACCAGTGCCTTCCAACCGCGCAGCAGCGGGGTGATCGGGTGCACCCGACGCCAGGCGTAGGCGTCCTCGCCGACCGCCTCTGCCGTGACGGGGGCCGGACCCGCGACCGAGGGCGTCTCGGCGGCGCTCACAGGCCCGCCAGCCGGGCCTCGCCGCGCGAGGCGAGGCGGTCACGCAGCCGTGCGGCCTCCTCGGGCGGCAGGCCGTGGATCGAGGCGTCGGTGTTGGGTGCTGCGGTGTGCAGCTGGACGGCCGCGATGCCGAAGCTGCGGTCCACCGGTCCGGCGTTCACGTCGACGTACTGCATGCGGCCGTAGGGCACCACGACCAGGGTCTTGAACATGATGCCGCGGCGGATCAGCAGGTCCTCCGCCCGCTCGGCGTAGCCGACGGCGCGCACCTGCCGCGGCACCAGCCATCCGAGCCACACGCCGACCGCCAGCACCGCGGCAGGCGCGATCCACGCCGCGGGCGCACCGGCGAGGACCGCCAGCACGACGCCCGCGACGAGGAGCGGGACGAGGACGATCGCCGCGACCGTCAGCCGCGCAGCGGCCAGCCGTGGGGAGACGGGTGTCCAGACGATGTCCGCCGGCTGGAACAGGGCGTCGGTCGAGACAGGGCCGGAGCTGGTCATGAGGCCATCCAAGCATCGGCCGCAACGGCTGCGGCCGGGACCTGCGCCGGTCCGGGTGCCGTCGAGGCCTGCGCCCCGATGCCGAGGCGGCGCCCCGACGTCAGCTCGGCGACGGGTCCGGCTCCGCACCGCCGGACTCCTGGCGCTGCTCGTCCTGCGGTGGCGGGATGCGGCAGAACCACTCCACCACCAGGCCGACCACCGCCATCACCAGCGCGCCGCCCGCGGCGACGCCGGCCGCAGCCGCCCGGGGGCCGCTCCCGGGCAGGTCCCGGGAGAGCAGCAGCGCCACCAGCTGACCGCCGTACCAGCCCACCAGCAGGGCGCCGGTGTAGCACGCCGCCTTGGCCAGCACCGCGGTCCGTGCCGCCCGGATCGGGTCGAGGTCCGGCCGGTGCCCGCGCAGGAACTGCCGCACCGCCCAGCCCATCGAGAACACCACCGCGGAGATCAGCAGCTCCACCACGGCCACCAGCCACGGCACCGTCGGCATGCCGGGTCCGCGACGGGACAGCTCCGTGGTGATCAGCGCGGCCAGCACCCCGACGACGAGCGCGACGAGCAGGAGGCTCTGCCAGCGGGTGCGCCGCATCACGGACCCCACGGCCAGGCGGGTCCCGCGTCGTCGTCGGCCCGGTCCTCGTGGGGTGCCGCCGCAGGGGCCGGCGCCACGGCGGGCCCGTGCGTCGAGGGTCCCTGCGCCGCGGGGCCGTGCCCCGAGACGTCCAGCGACCCGGTGTGCTGCACCGGCGCCGTCAGCCAGTCCAGGGCCATCCACCGCACGCCGTCACGGTCCGGTGCGGTGTCCGCCAGCTGGGCGACCGGGCCGCCGCCGAGCCCCGGCAGCACCGCGGCCGGGTCCACCTGCGCCCACGGCTGCAGCACGAAGGCGCGCTGGTGGGCACGCGGGTGCGGCAGCTCGAGGTCGTCCGTGACGGCCAGCACCGAGCCGTACACCACGATGTCGAGGTCCAGCGTGCGGGGTCCCCACCGCTCCAGCCGCACCCGGCCGTGCCGGTCCTCCAGCAGCTGCAGGGCGTGCAGCAGCTCCCGCGGCGCGAGCGTCGTGCGGGCCAGCACCACCGCGTCGAGGTAGTCCGGCTGCTCCGGACCGCCGACGGGTGCCGTCCGGGCGAGCGGCGAGACCTTGACCACCTCGAGGCCGGGCAGCTGGCCCAGCTCCGCGACCACCTCGCGCAGCGTCTCCTGGGACGGGCCGAGGTTCGAGCCCAGGGCCAGCACCACGTCGACCGGGGCCGCCGGGCGCTGGTCCAGAGTGTCGCCGGGCGCGGGGGCCGCGGGCACGGGTGCGGCCGGCGGCTCCGGTGCGGCCGGCTCGGGTGCGGCCAGCTCGGGTGCGTCGGCTGGCGTGCGAGGCAGGACCGTCGTCTCGGAGACGTCGTCCGGCACCGCCATCACGGGCTCCCACGACGGCACGGCGATCGCGTCGGACGGCTCGGTGGGGGCCGCGGCCAGCTCCGCCGAGCCCATCCCCGGCACGGCCACGGCCGGCATGGCGGCCCCGGGCACCGCAGCACCCGGCGCGGTGGTACCGGGCAGCATCGCGGCCGCGAGGGCGGCTGCCTCGGGACCGACGATGTCGGCGAACGTCGGGATCTCGAGCGGTGAGCTCGGTGCGTGCGGGGCGCGCGCCGAGGACGGTGCGGGCAGCGGGACGCCGGCCGGTGTCTCGGCGAGCGGCAGGGGCGCCGTGCGCGGGTGGGCGTGGGCGGCGGCACGGGTCGCGGCGCTGGCGGTGGGCGGCTCGACCGTCCCCTGCTGCGCGCGGTACGGCTCCGCGGCGGGCAGCTTGCGCCGGTCCCGGTGGATCTCGACGACGACGTCGCCGAAGGGCACGGTGATCGGCGCCTGCGGCTTGTGCACCGCCACGTCGACGGCCAGCACGCCCGGGTGGGCCAGCACGGTGGCGGCGATCCGCTCGGCGACCGTCTCGATCAGGTCGGCCGGCTCGCCGGCGAGCACCGCGTGCACCTCCTGTGCCAGACGGCCGTAGTCGACGGAGTACGTCAGGTCGTCCCGCGCCGCGGCGCGGCGCGTGTCCAGGTGCACGACGACGTCGCCGAGGAACTGCTGACCGTCACGCCGCTCCTCGGGCAGCAGCCCGTGCCGGCCGGTGGCCGTGATCCCGGTCAACCGGATCCGGTCCAGCTCGCGCCCGGCGTCGTCCACCACCGGCTGCTCACCGCTCACCGCGGGCCTCCTACCGTCTCGTCGTGCACGTCATCGTGCCCGATCCCGTCCTTGCCGCCGCCCCGGGCCGCGCGCCACGCCGCGGCGACCCGCACCGCATCGGCCGAGCCCCGGGCCTCGTGCACCCGGACGGCCCACACCCCGGCCGCCGCCGCGAGCGCACTGATCGCCGCCGTCGCCCCGTCGCGTTCCGCGGGCGGCACCGGCTCGCCGTCCGGGCCCGCCAGCAGGTGGCCGAGGAACCGTTTGCGGCTGGCGCCCACCAGCACCGGGAAACCCTCGGCCTGCAGCACGTCGAGGTGCGCCAGCAGCGGCCAGTTGCTCGCACCGGCCTTGGCGAAGCCGAGGCCCGGGTCCAGCACCACCTGCTCGTCCCGCACACCGGCGGCGCGCAGCTCGGCCAGCCGGGTGCGCAGCTCGGCCAGCACGTCGGCCACCACGTCGTCGTACCGGTCGTGGGCGTCCATCACGTCGGCGTGCCCCCGCCAGTGCATCGCCACGTACGCGACGCCGGACCGGGCCACCAGCGCCGCCATCTCGGGGTCGGCCAGCCCGCCGGACACGTCGTTGACCAGCAGCGCGCCGGCGTCCACCGCCTGCTCCGCCACCACCGCCCGCGTGGTGTCCACGCTGACCGTCGCACCGTGCGCCACCAGCTCGCGCACCACGGGCAGCACCCGGGACAGCTCCTCGTCCACCGGCACCCGCGGCGCGTTGGGGCGGGTGGACTCGCCACCGACGTCCAGCAGGTCGGCACCGTCGGCCAGCAGCTGCAGGCCGTGCGCCACCGCCGACGACGTGGTGAACCACCGGCCGCCGTCGCTGAACGAGTCCGGCGTGACGTTGACGACGCCCATCACCAGCGTCCGGTCACCGTCACCCAGGTGCGCGAGGGACGCCGGACCGCTGCGCGCGCCGGTGCTCACGGGCGTCACCCTACGCAGGCCGGTGCACGGGTCAGCGACCCAGCACCAGGGCCATCGCCTCGGCCCGGGTGGCGGCGTCACGCATCTGACCGCGCACCGCGGAGGTGACCGTGCGAGCACCGGGCTTGCGGACCCCGCGCATCGACATGCACAGGTGCTCGCACTCGAGCACCACCATCACGCCACCGGGGTTCAGCACCTCGACCAGGGCGTCCGCGATCTGCGACGTCAGCCGCTCCTGCACCTGCGGGCGGCGGGCGTAGACCTCCACCACCCGGGCCAGCTTGGACAGGCCGGTGATGCGACCGTCCGTGCCGGGGATGTAACCCACGTGGGCGACGCCGTGGAACGGGACCAGGTGGTGCTCGCACGTGGAGTACACGGCGATGTCACGCACCATCACCATCTCCTGGTGACCGGCGTCGAACGTGGTGGTCAGCACGTCGCGCGGGTCCTGGAACAGGCCGGCGAACGTCTCGCGGTAGGCGCGGGCCACCCGCGCGGGCGTGTCCAGCAGCCCCTCGCGGTCCGGGTCCTCGCCGACGGCGATCAGCAGCTCGCGGACGGCGGCCTCCGCACGGGCGGCGTCGAACGGCCGCACCGCGCGGCCGCCGTCCACCAGCGGACCGATCACCGAGCGCTGCTCGGGCGTCTCGTCGTCGGCCAGGTCGTCCTCGACCGGTGCACCCACGGCGCGGTCGCCCATGTCAGAGGCGCCCGGTCGTGTCGGTGGGACCGGGGGTGTCCGGCGTCCGGTTCGGCGGCACCTCGACCACCTCGACCGGCGGGTGCTCGTGGGTCGCGGCGGCGGCCTCGTCCTGCGGCACCACGTCGTGACCGTTCAGCGCGGCCCTCTCCGCCGCCGTCATCACGGGTCCGCGCTCGGACACCGCACGCTCCTCGCTGGACAGCCACACCTCGCGCGGCTCGCGCTTGACGACGTCGTGGAACACCTCGCGCAGCTGCTCGGCGTTCAGCGTCTCCTTCTCCAGGAGCTCGAGCACCAGGCGGTCCAGGACGTCGCGGTACTCGACCAGGATCTCCCACGCCTCGTCGTGCGCCTTCTCCATCAGCGCGCGGACCTCGACGTCGATCCGGCTGGCGACCGACTCGGAGTAGTCCCGCTGGTGGCCGACGTCGCGGCCGAGGAACACCTCGGACGACTCCTGGCCCAGCTTCACCGAGCCGAGCGAGGCGCTCATGCCGTACTGCGTGACCATCTTGCGGGCCACCTCGGTGGCCTTCTCGATGTCGTTGCTCGCACCCGTGGTCGGGTCGTGGAACACCAGCTCCTCCGCGACGCGGCCGCCCATGGCGTAGGCGAGCTGGTCGAGCAGCTCGTTGCGGGTGGTGGAGTACTTGTCCTCCGTCGGCATCACCATCGTGTAGCCGAGGGCGCGGCCGCGGGGCAGGATCGTCACCTTGGTCACCGGGTCGGTGTACCGCAGCGCCGCCGCCACCAGGGCGTGGCCGCCCTCGTGGTACGCGGTGATCTTCTGCTCCTTGACGTTCATCACGCGCGTGCGCTTCTGGGGGCCGGCGACGACGCGGTCGATCGCCTCGTCCAGCTCGCGGTCGCCGATGATCTTGGCGCTGGAGCGGGCGGTCAGCAGGGCTGCCTCGTTCAGCACGTTGGCCAGGTCCGCACCGGTGAAGCCGGGGGTACGGCGGGCCACCGCGGTCAGGTCGACCGCCGGCGCCATCGGCTTGCCCTTGGCGTGCACCTGCAGGATGTGCTCGCGGCCCTTGAGGTCCGGCGGCTCCACCGACACCTGGCGGTCGAAGCGGCCGGGGCGCAGCAGCGCCGGGTCGAGGATGTCCGGTCGGTTGGTCGCCGCGATCATGATGACGTTGGCGTTGACGTCGAACCCGTCCATCTCGACGAGCATCTGGTTCAGCGTCTGCTCGCGCTCGTCGTGGCCGCCGCCCAGGCCGGCACCGCGGTGCCGGCCGACCGCGTCGATTTCGTCGACGAAGATGATCGCCGGCGCGTTCTGCTTCGCCTGGTCGAACAGGTCGCGCACGCGGCTGGCGCCGACGCCGACGAACATCTCGACGAAGTCCGAGCCGGAGATCGAGTAGAAGGGCACGCCCGCCTCACCGGCGACCGCGCGAGCCAGCAGCGTCTTGCCGGTTCCGGGCGGGCCGTACAGCAGCACGCCCTTGGGGATCTTGGCGCCGACCGCCTGGAACTTGGCCGGCTCGGAGAGGAACTCCTTGATCTCCTCGAGCTCCTCGACCGCCTCGTCCACGCCCGCCACGTCGGCGAACGTCACCTGCGGCGACTCCTTGTTCACCAGCTTGGCGCGCGACTTGCCGAAGCTCATCACCCGGTTGCCGCCGCCCTGCATGTTCGACATGAGGAACCAGAAGGCGCCGAGGATCAGCACGAACGGCAGCACGAGGGACAGCAGGCTGCTCCACCACGACGACACGGCAGGCCCGTCGGACGTGTAGCCCTTGGGCAGGTTGGCGCTCTGCACGGCGTCCACGACGGTCGGGCCCTGCGGTGCGACGTAGAAGAACTGCACCTGCTTGCCGAAGTCGTGGTTGTTCTTGTTGAAGTCCTGCGTCAGGGTCATGTCGACGCGCTGGGCGGTGTCGACGATGCGCACCTGGTCCACCGTGCCGCCCTTGAGCAGCGCCAGGCCGTCCGAGGTGTCGATCCGCTGGACGGTCGGGACGCGCAGGGCGCTGAACGCGAAGACGATCAGCAGCAGGGCGATGACGACCCACACGACGGGTCCGCGGGCGAGGCGCTTGAGATTCATGGGCGATCGGGGCCGGGCCCCTCATCCTCCGGGTCGCAGGGCTGCTGGCCTCGACGGTACATGGTGAATCTGACGGTCCAGCAGCCGGGTCCGCCCTGTTCGCGCAGGGCTCAGCGCCCTCAGCGTCGTCTCAGCCGGCGTCTCAGCCGGCGTAGACGTGCGGCGCCAGGGTGCCGACGAAGGGGAGGTTGCGGTACCTCTCGGCGTAGTCCAGGCCGTAGCCGACGACGAACTCCGTGGGGATGTCGAAGCCGACGTACTTGACGGGGACGTCGACCTTCAGCGCCTCCGGCTTGCGGAGCATGGTGGCGATCTCGACACTGACCGGTCCGCGCGAGCGCAGGTTGCTCAGAAGCCAGGACAGGGTCAGGCCGGAGTCGATGATGTCCTCGACGATCAGCACGTGGCGGCCGGTCAGGTCCGCGTCGAGGTCCTTGAGGATGCGGACGACGCCGGAGGACTTGGTGCCCGAGCCGTACGACGAGACCGCCATCCAGTCCATCTGCACGGGCAGGTGCAGGCGGCGCACCAGGTCCGCCATCACCATCACGGCGCCCTTGAGCACCCCGACCAGCAGCAGGTCCTTGCCGGCGTAGTCGGCGTCGATCTGCGCCGCGAGCTCGTCCAGCCGGCCGTGCAGCTGCTCCTGCGTGAGGAGCACCCGCTCCAGGTCGGCTCCCATGTCGGCAGCGTCCACCGCGGCTACTCCTGTCGTGAAGGGGAGGGGGATTCGGTGAGGACGAGCCTGCCACACTCCCGGACGCCGACCATCCCGCCTGGCAGGTGCACGGGCCCCTGCCCGTGCCAGTCGACGAGCAGCGCGTCGAGCGCCAGGACGTGGCGGCGCGTGACGGAGCCGGGCGGGCACCCGGTGCGCAGCGCCGCCGCGTGCAGCGCGGCCCGCCGGACGCCTGGGACGGCCGCCGCGAGGGTGTCGGCGTCCCAGCCGACCGTCGGCACCCCGCGGGACGCCGCCTCGGCGAGCAGCCGGTCGGCGAGCTCGTCGACGGCGTCCGCCTGCTCGCGCAGCTGCTCGGCGGTCCGCGCGAGGGCCGGCACCACCCCGGGGCCGAGCACCCGGACCGCCGCCGGCAGCAGCTGGTGCCGCACACGGCTGCGGCGCGGACCGTCCGGCGCGTCGGCGTTGGTCGGGTCCTGCCACGGCACCAGCCGCTGGGCGGTGCACGCCGCGGCGGTGTCGGTGCGGCGCAGCTGCAGCAGGGGGCGCCGGAACGGGCCGCGGCGCGTCGGCATGCCCGCGAGCGAGCGGGCCCCGGACCCCCGTGCGAGCCCCAGCAGCACCGTCTCGGCCTGGTCGTCGAGGGTGTGGCCCAGCAGCACCGCGGCGGCGCCGGTGCTCCGCGCCACCTCCTCGAGGGCCGCGTAGCGGGCGTCCCGCGCGGCGGCCTCGGGCCCGCCGGAGCCGTCGACGGTGACCGGGACCACCAGCACGGGATCCAGCCCCAGCCGGCGGCACTGCTCCGCGGCGCGCGCCGCCACCGCGGCCGACCCGTCCTGCAGCCCGTGGTCCACCACCACCGCCCCGGCGCGCAGCGGGGGGACTCCCCCGGCCTCGTCCACGTGGCGTGCGGCACGTCCGACGACGAACGCCGTGCCGGCTGCCAGCGCGAGGGAGTCGGCACCGCCCGAGCACGCGACCAGCACCAGCGAGCCGGCCGGCAGGTCCGCCAGCTCGCGGCTGACCGCGAGCCGCACCGCCGCGACGGCGGCCGAGGGGCCGGTCACGCGCTCAGGGCCGGACGCGGGCGACCCACGCCGCGGGGTCGGCGATCTCGGCAGCCGTGGGGAGGGTGTCGGCGGACGTCCAGACGGCGTTGAAGCCCTCCGTGCCGACGCGGACCCGCACCCCGCGCACGAAGGCGGCGCCCTCGCGGTACTGCGCCAGCTTGAGGTCCATGCCGAGCAGCCGGCGGAGCAGCCGCTCGAGGCCACCGGCGGAGGCGCTCGCGTCCCGGCGGGCCTCGAACGCCGTCCGGATCCGGCCGACGGTCGGCACCACCGCCGGCCCGACCTCGTCCATGGTGACGTCGGCATGCCCCTCGAGCAGCGCCATCACGGCGCCCACCTCGTCGAACACCGCCCGCTGCGCCGGTGTGAGCAGGCCGAGCACCCCACCGCCCCGGCCGCCCGCGAGCGCCCGGCCGATCGCCTCGAGCAGCTCCTGCGCCTCCAGCCGACCTGTGCCGGGTGCCAGGTCGCCGAGCAGCTCCTGCGCCCGGCTCCGCAGGTGGTCCGCCAGCCACGGTGCCGCCGCGAACTGCAGGGCGTGCGTCAGCTCGTGCAGGCACACCCACAGCCGGAAGTCGGCGGGCTCCACGCCCATCGCCGTCTCCACCGCGAGCACGTTGGGCGCCACCAGCAGCAGCCGGCCCTCCGGCCCGGTGAACGGGTCGAACTGCCCCAGCACCTTGCCGGCCAGCAGCGCGAGCACGCCCCCGACCTGCGCCGCGGCGGCCTGCCGGGCGGCGGCCGGCACGACGACGGGGCTGCCGTCGGCGTGCCGGGACAGCGGGCCGAGCAGCGAGGCGAACACCTGGGTGTTGGCCAGGGCCCAGCGGGGACGGTCGACGACGAGCACCCGGGCGAGCTGCTCCGCCGGCCGGCCGTCCACCGGACGCATGCCGGTGGTGTCCAGCACCGGGGCGCCGGCGCGCGCCGCCGCATCGCGCAGCTCCGCGACCAGGGCGGTCAGCTCGGCGCGGTCGGCGGTCGGTCCCGGGGGCGCCAGGCGGCCCGCCACCCGGGCGGCGGCGCTCCAGTCGACCGGGCCCGCGGCGTCGTCGTCCACCATGACGCTCACGCTAACCCGGTGCGGCCCCGGGCCGGCCGGGACCGCGTCAGCGACAGCCGCACGCCGCGAGGCCGCTGACGAAGGTGTCGAGCGCCCGGCGCGGCGGGTCCTGCCCCACGGCACCGGTCTGGTCGGCCAGCACCGCGAACAGCAGCTGGCGCCCGTCGGCGGTGATCACCGTGCCGGCCAGCGACGTCACGTTCGGCAGGCTGCCCGTCTTGGCGCGCACCAGGCCGCGCGCGTCGCTCTGCGTGAACCGGTCGAACAGGGTGCCGGTCAGGCCGGCGATCGGCAGCTGCGTGGCGACCTCCGTCAGGGCCGGGTGCGATCCGTCGACCATCAGCTTGAGCAGCCGCACCAGGAGCGTCGGCGGCAGCGCGGAGCCCGACGCCAGGCCGGAGGCGTCCGTCAGGTGCGCGCCGTTGACGTCCACGCCCAGCGTCGAGACGGCGTGCAGCACCGCCTGGGTGCCGCCCTCGAAGCTGCCCGGCAGCGTCTGGTGCAGCGCGACCAGGCGCGACACCACCTCGGTGATCGTGTTGTCCGAGCTGTCCAGGAAGTAGCCGACCACCTGGTCCAGCCGTGCCGACCGGACCTCCCCCAGCACCCGGCCGTTGGCCGGCGCGGTGCCGCGGGACGGCGCCCCCTGCACCGTGATGCCCGCCTCCGTCAGCCGCTGGGCCAGGACGTTGGCGGCGTTCATCGTGGGGTCCGGGAAGCGGACCGAGTACTCGACCTCGGGGTGCACCCGTGCGTCGTGCACCGCGATCGGCGTCACCGGGGCGACGAACCCCTCGGACAGGTAGCTCGGGTCCCAGCCCGGCGATGTCGCCGGACCGCTGAACAGCGAGTCGTCCACCGACAGGTGGACCGCCGTCGTCCCGGTCAGCTTGAGTTCCCGCGCCACCTGCGCCGCCAGGTCGCCCAGGCCGGCGTGCCCGTCGACCGCGTTCGGGTCGCCCGCGCCCGGCGCGAGCAGCATGTCCCCGCCGCCGACCAGCACGATCGAGCCGCCGGCGCCGGCGACCACCCGGGTCGGCAGCGTCGACGCCGGGTCCAGGGTGCCGAGGGCGGCGGCAGCCGTGACCAGCTTGGCGGTGGACGCCGGCACGTGCGGGCTCGCCGAGTCGTGCTCCGCGACGACGTCGCCGCTCGCGGCGTCCGTGACCAGGACACCCACGCTCGGTCCCACCCGGGGGTCCGCGGCGAACGCGTTCACCGCGGCCTGCACGGCGGCGGTCGACGGCACGGGGGCCGCGGAGTCGAGGGCCCTGAGCGGGGCGAGCGACGCCGGGTTCGCCACCGGCAGGAGGGCACCGGGGGCGACGGGGAACGGCGAGGCGGTCGGCCCCGGCGGGGCCAGGGTCAGCACGCCCGGCACCACGTCGTACGCGTCGGCCGTCACGTACGCGGCTCCGGCGAGGACCACCACCAGGATGCTGGTGCCCACCACCCGAGCCGTCCTGGCCATGCTCTCCCGTTGCTCCCGTACGCCGCAGTCACGGCCGCTGCCACGGCAGCGGTCGCGGCCGCTGCCACGGCACCGCGCCTTCGGGCGGGCTGCCCACCGCCGGTGCGTCAGACTACTGTCCTAGAGCCGGGGCGCCACGGCGCCGCGCGACGACTTGTGCACCGACTACGAACCAGCGCCTGCCGCCGGGCGCGCGCGGAGGAGAGCTGTGGAGTTCGACGTCACGATCGAGATCCCCAAGGGACAGCGCAACAAGTACGAGGTCGACCACGCGACCGGCCGTATCCGCCTGGACCGCATGCTCTTCACCTCGACCCGGTACCCCGACGACTACGGCTTCATCGAGGGCACCCTCGGCGAGGACGGTGACCCGCTCGACGCCCTGGTGCTGCTCGAGGAGCCGACCTTCCCCGGCTGCCTGATCCGGTGCCGTGCGCTGGGCATGTTCCGCATGCGCGACGAGGCGGGCGGCGACGACAAGGTGCTGTGCGTGCCGATGGGCGACCAGCGCGCCGCCTGGCGGCAGGACATCGACGACGTGTCGGACTTCCACCGGCTGGAGATCCAGCACTTCTTCGAGGTCTACAAGGACCTGGAGCCCGGCAAGTCCGTGGAGGGCGCCCACTGGGTGGGCCGTGCCGACGCGGAGGCCGAGATCGAGCGGTCGCGCCAGCGGGCGATCGACGCGGGGTACTACGCGCACTGACGCACCCGCACGACGAGCGCTCGAAGGCCCGCACCACCGGACGGTGGGTGCGGGCCTTCGTCGTTCGTGCGCGCTGCCGCGCGGGCGGTGCGTCAGGGACGGCCGGCGAACGGCATGGTGCCCGACCAGCGGATCGAGGTGATCCGGATGGGCACGCCAGGCCTGGCGGCCTCCACCATCTGCCCGCCGCCGACGAACATGGCCACGTGGTAGATCTGGTCGGCGTCCGTGGTGTCGGACGACCAGAAGATCAGGTCACCGGGCCGCATGCTCGAGTAGCTGATCTTCAGGATCTGCTTGTACTGGTCGGCCGCGGTGCGGTTGATCCCGACGCCCGCCGCGGACCACGCCTTCATCGTCAGGCCTGAGCAGTCGAAGCCGTCGGGCCCGACACCGCCCCAGATGTACGGCAGCCCGACCTGGCCCTCGGCCCAGGACACGGCCGACTGACCCTGGCCGGCGGACCCGCGCGAGACGCCGGTGCCCAGGCCGTAGCGGTCGCTGGTCGGCGGGGCGGGCGGCGGGGTCACCGGGTTGGTGACCGGGGCCGTCACGGGGGGCGTCGTCACCGGTGGCGTGGTGACGGGAGGGGCGGTGGTGCCGCCCGACGTGCCGCCGCTGCCCGTGCCGCCCGCCGGCGGCGTGGTGGCCGGCGGGGTGGTGGTGCCGCCGCCCGACGGGGTGCTGGTGGGCGGCGTGGTCGTCGGCTGGGTCGACACCGGGGGCACGCGCGCGGCCTGGGCGGCGGCGTTCTCCCGCTGCTGACGAGCGGCGTCGATCGCGTCCTGGCGGGCGCGCTCCACGGTCGCCGACGTCTGCTGCGCGACGGCCAGGGCGTTGATCAGCTGGTCCCGCTCGGTCGACGCGGCGGCGATCTGCGCCTGCGCGTCGTCGGACGCCTTCTGCGCGGCGCCGAGCGCCTGCTGGGCGGTGTCCTTGGCGGCCGACGCCTCCGTTGCGGCCGCGGCGGCGTGGTCGCGCAGGGTGTCGGCGACGAGCGTCGCGGCGCGGAACCGCTGGACCGTCTCGTCGGCCTTGCCGGTCAGGTGCGTCAGCGTGCTGGTGCGCTGCGCGACGTCCTGGAAGCCGTCGGCGGACAGCACGGCCTCGAGCAGGTCCGCGCCACCGCCGGACCGTGCCATCTGCCGGGCGAGCGCGACGAGGTCCCGCCGGGCGGTCTCCGCGTCGGCGGCCGCCTGCGTGGAGCGCTGAGCGGCCTGGTCGGCGGCGGTCTGCGCGTTCTGCGCGTCGGACAGAGCCTGGGTGTACTTCTCGCCGGCCACCTGCACGGCGACGTCGGCCTGGTCGCCGACCACCGACAGCTCGGCCAGGCGCACCTCCATCTGCGCGACGGACCCCTTGGCCGCCTGCACCGCGGCCTGGGCGCTCTGCACGTCGGCGGCGGACGGGGGGGTCGGCGACGGCGACGGGTCGGCGAGCGCCCCGGACTGGTCGGCGAGGAGGAGCAGGGTCGCCAGCACGGCGGACGTCAGCGCGAGGCGGGATCGCCGGGCGGTTCGGTGGGGCCGCGGTGCGGGTGTCACGGGCTGTCTCGCCTCGATCTGGTGGCGGCCGTGCGGCCGCGCACCGGTGCTCATTCCGGGGGGTGCGTCACGCACGCTACCTGCGCAGATCCCAGAAGTGAACATCTGTCACACCGGCATCAGAAGTCACACGGGTGTGGTTCGGGACGGATCGGACACCGCGGGCTCCAGCTCGGTCCGGTAGCGCGCGCCCAGGCTGACGGCGACCTCGTCGGCCGGTGCCGGACGGGCGATGTGGAAGCCCTGCGCCAGGTCGCAGCCCATCGCCCGGAGCGCCACCATCTGGGCCGCCGTCTCCACCCCCTCGGCGACCACCTGGAGGCCCGCGCTGTGCGCGGCGTGCACGGCGAGGGCGACCAGCTCGCGGGAGCCGACGTCGTCCAGCGCGATCAGGCTGCGGTCGATCTTCAGCGCGGAGGCGGGCAGGTTCCGCAGCTGGCCGATCGACGTGTACCCGGTGCCGAAGTCGTCGATGTGGATGCCGACACCGAGCCGGCGCAGCGTGGTCAGCTGGGCCTGCATCACCGGCGAGCTCAGCGGGACGGTCTCCGTCACCTCCAGCACCAGCCGCTCGGGAGCGATCCCGGCCGCGACACACGCGCCGACCACGTCGTCGACGATCATCGCGGACATCAGGTGCCGCCCGGAGATGTTCACCGACATGTGCACGTGCGGGCGACCCTCGCGGTCCCACGCCGCGGCCTGAGCCGTGACCTCGTACAGCGCCCACCGCCCGATGTCGCAGATCAGCGAGCTCTTCTCGGCCAGCGGGATGAACTCGCTGGGCGGCAGCAGACCGTGGCCCGGTCGCTGCCACCGCGCCAGCGCCTCGTAGCCGACCACCGAGCCGCTGCTCAGCTCGAGCAGCGGCTGGTAGTGCATCACCAGCTCACCGGCGACCAGGGCGTGCCGGACGGCCGCCTCCGCGTCGGCGCGCTCGATCAGCTCCTTGCGCAGCTCCTCGCCGAACACCTGGACGCGCGCCCGGCCCTCGGCCTTCGCCTGGTACGCACCGGCGTCGGCCTCCCGCACCAGGTCGTCCGGGTCGACCATCCCCTCGCGCGAGAAGGCGACGCCGACGGAGGCGGACAGCCACAGCGCCTGCGGCTGACCCTCGAGCCGGAGCGGCCGCTCCACCGCCGCGACGATGCGGCTGGCCATGTCGACCAGGGGGCGCTGGGACGGCACCGCGCGCACCAGCACGACGATCTCGTCGCCGCCGATGCGGCCGACGACGTCCTCGGGTCGCACGACCTCGCGGATCCGGGCCACCACGGAGCGCAGCACCTCGTCGCCCACCACGTGGCCGAACGTGTCGTTCACCTGCTTGAAGTGGTCCAGGTCGACGTACAGCAGCCCGACGGGCGCACCGGGACGGACGCCGGCGAGCGCCTTCTCCACCTCGGCGAGCGTGCTCGCCCGGTTCATCGCCCCGGTCAGCGCGTCGTGCGTCGCCTCGTGCGCCAGCCGGTCCAGGACCACGCCGCGCTCGGCCGCCGCCGTCCTGGCGTCGACCAGCGCCAGCTGGAGCCGTGCGACGGCCAGGGTGGTCAGCACGGCGTAACCGGCGATGAGCGGCCAGGTGTCGTACTCCCGGCCCCTCAGGTGCTCCACGGTCTCGATGCCGGGGGCGACGAGCAGCGCGCCGAGCAGGCCCACCACCCGCCACGTCGACATAGTGGCCGGGCCCTCGGCCGGTTGGGACACCGCCCCGGCGGACCGGTGCAGCGAGGCCGCACCGGCCAGCGCGTAGGACGTGAGCCAGAGGGCGTCCAGCCAGCGGTCGGCGGCCGACGCCGCGGCGCCGAGCAGCGTGTAGGCCACGTCGGCCGTCATCAGCGTCGCCAACGAGCCGAACAGGAGCAGGTAGGCGAAGGGCCGGTGGCCGCCTGCGACGAACAGCCGCGACGCCACCGCGAGCAGCAGCAGGTCGGCGAGCGGGTACGCCAGGGAGAGCAGGGCGGGGAACGTCGAGCCCTGCGCGGCGAGGGTCGGCGCGCCGACGACCACCCACGCGATCAGGCCCAGACTGACCACCACCACGCCGGAGTCGATCCAGCCCGCGCGGTCCCAGCCGGTCCGGCGGCACCGCGCGAGCAGCAGCAGGGACACGGCCAGCACCGGGTACGCGGAGAGGTAGACCCCGTCGGCCGGGGACGGGAACGGGTCGACGTGCTGGACGTCCTGGTACCAGGCGTACATGCCGTCGCCGACGATCAGCAGCAGCTGGCCCAGCGCGAGGACGTACCAGGCACGGTGGCAGCGCGACTGCCGCAGGGTCGCACCCAGCACGACGGCCCCCACCGACACCAGGCCGATCGCCTGGTACAGCACGTCCCGGGCGAGCACGGACGGCACGAGGACCCAGGCCGTCGCCAACGTTGCGACGACCAGCAGGTAGCCCTTCCACCACCGGTCCACGTCCAGAAGATCGGCCTCACGGGCAAGCAGGTGAACAGTTGTCCAGGTGAGGTTCGCCCGCGGGGCCGGAGTTCACCCGGTCCGCCGTGGACGGTCGGAGTCCGAATGATGAGACGTCGGTTTCACGAGCCGGGACGGTGCCCGTAGGCTCCCTGCCATGTCCCGCCGAATGTGTCGCTGACCAGCGCACGTTCGGCTGTGCCCGCGGGCCGGTCGCGCCCCCTCTGGGACGCTCCCCCGCCTCGAGCCTCGGCTCGCACGTGCGCCACACCCCCGAGCACCACCCCGGGACGGTCGTCGGCTGCACTCCCTGTCCCGGGTCGCCCACCCACCCGCAGGACCGAGAGCAGGAGCGAGCACGACGATGAGCAACGAGAGCTGGAACTTCGAGACCCGCCAGATCCATGCCGGCCAGGTGCCGGACCCGACGACGGGCGCCCGCGCCCTGCCGATCTACCAGACCACGTCCTACGTGTTCGACTCGGCGCAGCAGGCCGCCGACCGGTTCGCGCTCAAGGAGCTCGGACCGATCTACACCCGCATCGGCAACCCGACCCAGGAGGTCGTGGAGAACCGGGTCGCCTCGCTCGAGGGCGGTGTCGGCGCCCTGCTGGTCGCGTCCGGCCAGGCTGCCGAGACGTTCGCGATCCTCAACATCGCGGAGGCCGGTGACCACGTGGTGGCCAGCCCGTCGCTGTACGGCGGCACGTACAACCTGCTGCACTACACGCTGGCCAAGCTGGGCATCGAGACGACGTTCGTCGACGACCCGCACGACCCCGAGTCGTGGCGCGCGGCGATCCGCCCCAACACCAAGCTCTTCTACGCCGAGACGATCCCCAACCCGAAGTCCGACGTGCTGGACATCGAGACGGTGGCCGGTGTGGCCCACGAGTACGGCGTCCCGCTGATCGTGGACAACACCGTCGGCACGCCGTACCTGATCAACCCGCTCCAGTGGGGCGCCGACGTCGTCGTGCACTCGGCCACCAAGTACCTGGGCGGGCACGGCTCGGCCATCGGCGGCGTGATCGTCGACGGCGGGTCCTTCGACTATGCGCAGCACCCCGAGCGGTTCCCGAACTACAACACCCCGGACCCGTCGTACAACGGCCTGGTGTTCGCCCGCGACCTCGGCGTCGGTGGCGCGTTCGGCGTCAACCTCTCCTACATCCTCAAGGCCCGCGTGCAGCTGCTGCGCGACCTCGGCTCGGCGGTCAGCCCGTTCAACGCCTTCCTCATCGCGCAGGGCATCGAGACGCTCTCGCTGCGCGTGGAGCGGCACGTGGCCAACGCCCAGAAGGTCGCCGAGTGGCTCGAGGCCCGCGAGGACGTGCTGGGCGTGCACTACGCCGGGCTCGAGTCCTCGCCGTGGCACGCGAACCAGCTGAAGTACGCGCCGCGCGGTGCCGGTGCGGTGCTGGCGTTCGAGATCGAGGGCGGTGCCGAGGCCGGCAAGGCGTTCGTCTCCGCGCTGGAGCTGCACTCGAACGTGGCGAACATCGGTGACGTGCGGTCGCTGGTGATCCACCCGGCGTCGACGACGCACAGCCAGCTGACGCCCGAGGAGCAGGCGCTGTCCGGCGTGACGCCCGGCCTGGTCCGGCTCGCCGTCGGGATCGAGCACATCGACGACATCCTGGCCGACCTCGAGGCGGGCTTCCGCGCGGCGAAGGGCGCCTGACCTCATGTGTGCCGACACGCCTCGCCCGTCCGCCGACCGTGCCCACCGGTCGGCGGGCGGGCGGGCGTCGTCCACCAGCCGGATCCCCCCGGCGCTGCGCCCGCCGGTGCGCGCGACGGCCGCCTGGCGAGAGGGTGACCCGGTCGGCAACCGCCGGTTCGCCGACCTCGGTCCGTTCGCGCTCGAGTCGGGTGGCCGGCTCCCGGCCGTCCGGCTCGCCTACGAGACGTGGGGCACCCTGTCGCCGTCGGGCGACAACGCGGTGCTGGTGCTGCACGCGCTGACCGGCGACTCCCACGTCACCGGCCCGGCCGGCCCCGGTCACCCGACCGAGGGCTGGTGGTCCTCCCTGATCGGCCCCGGTGCCCCGATCGACACCGACCGGTACTTCGTCGTCGCGCCCAACGTGCTGGGCGGGTGCCAGGGCTCAACGGGTCCGGCATCGCTCGCGCCCGACGGCCGGCCGTGGGGCAGCCGGTTCCCGCTGCTCACCGTCCGCGACCAGGTCGCCGCCGAGGTGCGGCTCGCCGACCTGCTCGGCATCGACCAGTGGGCCCTGGTGATCGGCGGCTCGATGGGCGGTCACCGGGCGCTCGAGTGGGCCGTGTCCGCGCGCGAGCGTGTGGCAGCCGTCGCGGCGATCGCCACCTGCGCCCAGACCTCCGGCGACCAGATCGCCGGCTTCCACACCCAGCTCGCGGCGATCACCGCCGACCCGGGGTACCGCGGCGGCGACTACTACGACGCGCCCGACGGTGCCGGCCCGCACGTCGGCCTGGGCATCGCCCGGCAGATCGCGCACCAGACCTACCGGTCGGCGCAGGAGCTCGACGAGCGGTTCGGGCGGATCCCGCAGGGCGGTGAGGAGCCGCTCGAGGGCGGCCGGTTCGCCGTCCAGTCGTACCTCGACCACCACGGCGACAAGCTGGCGCGGCGGTTCGACGCGAACACCTACGTGACGCTGACCCGCACGATGATCACCCACGACCTCGGCCGCGACCGGGGCGGGGTCGAGGCGGCCCTCGCCGGCGTGACCGCGCGTGCCCTGGTGGTGGCCGTCGACTCCGACCGCCTGTTCACACCGGCGCAGTCCGAGCGGATCGCCGCCGGAATCCGCGGTGCCGGCCCGGTGCGGTACGTCCGCTCCGAGTACGGGCACGACGGATTCCTCATCGAGGAGGACCAGGTCGGCGCGCTCGTCGCGGACTTCCTCGGCGACGACGTCCGCGTGCGCTGACCCGGACCGCCGCGCGAGACGGCAGCCTCACACCGGCCCCGAGGCCGACTCGGACCCGCGCCCGGTCGCAGCCCGTCCCCGTCCCGGACCCGCCCGCGGTCCTGTCCGGGACCCGGTCGTGGCCTTGTGCCGGTCGCGGTCTTGTCCGGGTCCCGGTCGCGGCCTTGTCGCGGCGTCGTCCCAGTCCCGGAGAGACATATCGCGGTGTACGCCCGATGTACGTACGCCGGGCGTACACCGCGAAAACACAGGCAGGCCCCCCGCGTCCGCCGGCCCTCGCAGGTCTCGGCCGCCGCACGGGTCGGCCGTCGCAGGTCTCGGCCGTCGCACGTGCCTGCCGTCGCACGTGCCTGCCGTCGCCCGTCCCTGCGGTCGCACCTCCCTGCCGTCGCACACCGCGGCCGGCCCGCGTTCGCGCCATCGCGCGGCCGGACCGTCGCCGGCCCGGGCGGGATCAGGCGTCCGCCTCCACCGCCGCCCCCGCGAACTGCGACTGGTACAGCCGGTAGTACGCGCCCATGGCGGTGATCAGCTCGTCGTGCGTGCCCTGCTCGACGATCGCGCCGTGCTCCATCACCAGGATCAGGTCGGCGTCGCGGATGGTGGACAGGCGGTGGGCGATGACGAACGACGTCCGCCCCTCGCGCAGCGTGGCCATCGCCCGCTGCAGCAGCCGCTCGGTGCGGGTGTCCACCGAGGACGTGGCCTCGTCGAGGATCAGCACCGACGGCTGCGCGACGAACGCCCGCGCGATCGTCAGCAGCTGCTTCTCCCCTGCCGACAGGTTGGCGGCGTCCTCCTCGAGCACCGTGTCGTACCCGTGCGGCAGCGAGTGCACGAACCGGTCGACGTACGTCGCCCGCGCGGCCTCCAGCACCTCCTCGTCGGTGGCGGACTGCCGCCCGTACCGGATGTTCTCGGTGATGGTGCCGGCGAACAGCCACGGGTCCTGCAGCACCATGCCGGTGCGTGCGCGGGCGTCGTGCCTGGTCAGCGTGGCGATGTCCTGGCCGTTGACCAGGATCCGGCCGCCGTCCAGCTCGTAGAACCGCATCAGCAGGTTCACCAGCGTCGTCTTGCCGGCACCGGTCGGACCGACGATGGCGACCGTCTGGCCGGGGTGCACGGTGAACGACAGGTCCTCGATCAGCGGCTGGTCGGGGCTGTAGGAGAAGTGCACGTGCTCGAACTCGATGGTGCCGTCACCGTCCGCCGGTGCCGGAGCGGGGATGGTGTCGGGGCTCTGCTCGTCCTCGTCGAGCAGCTGGAACACGCGCTCGGCGGAGGCCGTGCCGGACTGCACCACCGCGGCCATACCACCCAGCTGGGACAGCGGCTGGCTGAACATCTGCGCGTACTGGATGAACGCCTGCACGCTGCCGAGGCGCATCGACCCGTTGGCGACCATCAGCCCGCCGAGCACCGCGATGCCGACGTACGTCAGGTTGCCGACGAACGACATCCCCGGCCAGATGATCCCTGAGAGGAACTGCGCCGAGAACGACGCCTGGTACAGCTCCTCGTTCTCCGCCCGGAACCGCTGCTGGAACTCGGCGCGGCGGCCGAACACCTTGACCAGCGCGTGTCCGGAGAACGACTCCTCGACGCGGGCGTTGAGGCGACCCACCTTGCGCCACTGGATGCCGAACGCCTTCTGCGACTTCGGCCCGATGATCCCGAAGATCACGCCCATCAACGGCAGGGACACCAGGGCGACCAGCGCCAGCTTCCAGCTGATCGAGAACATCATGACCAGCACGCCGATCACGGTCAGCACCGAGGTCAGCGCACCGGACAGCGACTGCTGCATGGTCTGCGTGATGTTGTCGATGTCGTTGGTGACGCGGGAGATCAGCTCGCCACGCTGCACGCGGTCGAAGTACGCCAGCGGCAGCCGGCTGATCTTCTCCTCGACCTGCTCGCGCAGCCGCCACATCGCCCGGACCATCACCACGTTGATGACGAAGCCCTGGCCCCAGGTCAGCAGCGCACCCGCCAGGTACAGCGCCAGCACCGTCAGCAGCAGCCGGCCGAGCCGGTCGAAGTCCACGCCCGCACCCGGCACCAGGTGGTCCATCGCCGCCACCATCGCGGCCAACCGGTCCTGACCCTGCGCGTGCAGACCCGCCACCGCCTGGGCCTGCGTCATGCCGGGCGGCAGCAGCCGGGACACGAAGCCGGTGAACACCACGTCGGTCGCCCGGCCGAGCACCCGCGGTGCGAGCACCGTCAGCACCACGCCGGCCGCACCCATCAGCGTGACGGCGACCAGGGCGACCTTGTACGGGGCCAGCAGCCCCAGCATGCGGGTGAAGGACTCCTTGAAGTGGTCCGCCTTGCCCGGCGCGACGGCGGCGCCGAACGTGTCGGACGCGAGCCTGGCCTGCTCACCGAGCTCGATCTCGAGCTTCTCGTCCTCGGTCAACGTCTGGTCGCTCATGCGCCGGCCCCCACAGCGAGCTGGGACTCCGCGATCTCGCGGTAGGTCTGGTTGGAGGCGAGCAGCTCGGTGTGGGTGCCCGCACCGGCGATGTGCCCGTCCTCGAGCACGAGGATCGCGTCGGCGTCGGTCACCGTGGAGACGCGCTGGGCGACGACGATCTTGGTGACCTCCGGCAGCTCGCGCCACAGCGCCTGCCGCAGGCGGGCGTCGGTGGCGAGGTCCAGCGCCGAGAACGAGTCGTCGAAGATCAGCACGGCCGGCCGCCGCACGATCGCGCGGGCGATGGCGAGCCGCTGCCGCTGACCGCCGGACACGTTGGTGCCGCCCTGTGCGATGCGGGCGTCGAGGCCGCCGTCCATCTGCGCGACGAAGTCGCTCGCCTGGGCGATCTCCAGGGCCTTCCACAGGTCCGCGTCGGTCGCGTCGTCCCGGCCCAGCCGCAGGTTCGACGCAACGGTTCCCGCGAACAGGAAGGGCCGCTGCGGCACGAGGCCGATCTGCGACCAGAGCGCCTCCATGTCGGCGTCCCGGACGTCGACGCCGCCGACCCGCACGGTGCCGCCCGTCGCGTCGAACAGCCGCGGGATCAGCGACACCAGCGTCGTCTTGCCCGCACCGGTCGAGCCGATCAGGGCGACCGTCTGGCCCGGGCGAGCCGTGAAGGAGATGCCGGACAGCACCGCGTGCTCCGCCTCGGGGTAGGAGAACGTCACGTCGGTGAACGCGACCTCGCCCGGCGTCGGCAGCCGGTGCACCGGCTCGGCCGCCTCCGTCAGCGTCGAGCGGCTGGCCAGCACCTCGCTGATCCGCTCGGCGGACACGGCGGCGCGCGGCAACATCACGGTCATGAAGGACGCCATCAGGACGCCCATGAGGATCTGACCGACGTACTGCATGAACGCCAGCAGCGTGCCGATCTGCACCTGCCCCTCGTTCACCTTGATGCCGCCGAACCAGATGACGCCGATGACGGTGACGTTCAGCACGAGCATGACGAGCGGGAACAGCGCGACGAACAGGGAGCCGATCTTGCGGCCGACGACCATGATGTCGGTGTTCGCCAGCCGGAACCGCTCCGCCTCGATCGTCTCGCGGACGAACGCCCGGACCACCCGCACGCCGGTCAGCTGCTCGCGCATGATGCGGTTCACGGCGTCGAGCTTGAGCTGGTAGGACCGGAACAGCGGCACCATGCGGCTGATGACCAGCCCGGCGATGATCAGCAGCGCGGGCACGGCGACCGCGATGATCCACGACAGCCCGACGTCCTGCCGCAGGGCCATCACGATCCCGCCGATCGCCAGCAGCGGGGCGCTGACCAGCATCGTCGAGCCCATCATCGCCAGCATCTGCACCTGCTGGACGTCGTTGGTGTTGCGGGTGATCAGCGACCCGGCGCCGAACTGCGAGATCTCGCGCTCCGAGAAGCCGCTGACCTGGTGGTACACCTCGTCGCGGATGTCCCGCCCCAGCTGCATCGACGCGCGCGCCGCGAGGTACGTCGCGATGATCGCGGCCACGATCTGGCCCAGCGACACGGCCAGCATGAAGCCGCCGGTGCGCCAGATGTAGCCGGTGTCGCCCGCGGCCACGCCCTTGTCGATCACGCCAGCGTTGAGGCTGGGCAGGTAGAGCATCGCCAGCGCGGACGCCAGCTGGAACACCAGCACGCCCGCGAGCAGCGGTCGGTACGGGCGCAGGTAGCGCCACAGCAGTCGTGCGAGCACGGGTGTCTCCAGGGGAAACGGTGGGCTGGTCGAGGTGTCCGCGGACGACGAGGGACCTCAGCGAGACCCCCGTTCACGCTCGCCGTCAGCGTTCCACACCCCACCGACACGGCCGCAAGCCCTTATGCCCTGGGCGTGATCGCCGTGCTGGCCCCGTCCTCGACCCGTGCTGGACATCTGCCCAGCCGGCGGACCTGGCAGGCGATCGGCGCGCACCGAATGCAGCATGTGGTCATGCCGCTGCCCGCCACCGAGATCGCCCTGCTCACCGACACGTTGGCCCGCCAGTGGCGCCGCGTCCGCACCTGGGTGGGGGACGCGGTCGGCGACGACGTGCAGGGAGAGCCGTCGGTGCTGCCCGGGTGGACGGTCGCCGAGCTCGTCGCGCACCTCGCCCGGGCCATGGATGCCCTGGCCGTCTGCGTCCCGGCCGAGCCGACGACGGTGCCGGCCACGTTCGCGGAGTACCTCGGCAGCTACCCGGACCGTGCCGAAGAGGTCGCTGAGACCGCCCGGATCATCGCGCGGCAGATCGAGGACGCTCCGCTGCAGTGGGCGGACGCCCGTGCGACGGCCGCGCTGCACGAGGCGGAGACGCTGGGGCCCGACGACGTCGTCGTGCAGGGCCGCCGCGCCCCGGTGCTGCTGAGCACGATGCTGGTGTCCCGCATCCTCGAGCTGGTCGTGCACGCGGACGACCTGCTGCGCTCGGTCCGCCGCGTCCGCGGCGCCGACGCCGCGCCCGACCCCGTGGACCCGGTCGCGCTTCACCTGGTGGCCGAGGAGCTGCTCGACATCGTCGTCGCGCGCGGCGGCTGGGACCTCGAGGTCGCGGACGCGCGGACTTGGCTCCGGCTGGCAGCCGGCCGGGTCCCGTACGACGTCGACACGCTCACCCGCGCGCTGCGCCCCCGCTTCGCGTCCGACGCGGTGCCCGACCTCGGCCGGATGCTGCCGCTCCTCTGACGTCCTGCCCGGTCGCGGCGCACCCCGGCCCCGGCGCACCCCGGACCCGGCGCACCCCGGGCCGGTGGGCGCCTCGCGGCCGCCGCTACGGTGACTCCCATGCTCGCCGCGTACGCCGCCCGGTCCGACGCCGACGACCCGCTGACCGCCCTCGAGGTCGGGGAGCGTCCCGACCCGCAGCCGAGGGACGGCTGGACCGTGGTGACCGTCAGGGCGGCGGCACTGAACCACCACGACCTGTGGTCGCTGCGCGGCGTCGGCCTCCCGGCGGAGCGGCTGCCGATGATCCTCGGCACGGACGCCGCCGGGACCACCCCGGACGGGCGCGAGGTGATCGTGCACGGCGTGATCGGCGGGCCGCACGCGCCCACCGGTCAGGCGGTGCCGGCCGACGAGCCGCGCAGCCTGCTGTCCGAGCGCTACCCCGGCACGCTCGCCGAACAGCTCCTCGTCCCGACGGCCAACCTGGTGGACAAGCCGGCCGACCTGTCCTGGGAGCACGCCGCCTGCCTTCCGACGGCGTACCTGACGGCCTACCGGTCGCTGTTCCGCAGCGGCGCTGCGACGCCCGGTCAGCGGGTGCTGGTGCAGGGCGCGGGCGGCGGGGTGGCGACGGCCGCGGTGCTGCTCGGCGCCGCCGCCGGGCTGGAGATGGTGGTGACCAGCCGCGAGGCCGCCAAGCGGGAGCGCGCGCTGCAGCTCGGTGCGGCCGAGGCGGTGGAGACGGGCGCGCGGATCGGTCGGGTGGACCTCGTGCTCGAGACGGTCGGCGCGGCGACGTGGGCCCACACGATGCGGTCGGTCAAGCCGGGCGGCACGGTGGTGGTCGTCGGGGCCACCACCGGCGAGCCCGCCCGGATGGACATCAACCGGCTGTTCTTCCAGGAGATCTCCGTCGTCGGCGCCACCATGGGGTCGCGTGACGAGCTGGCCCGCCTCGCGGCGTTCTGCGCCCGCACCGGCGTACGCCCGGTGATCGACCGCACGTACCCGCTGACCCAGGCGGCGGACGCGCTGGCACGGCTGGCGGGCGGGGGTCAGTTCGGCAAGATCGTCGTGACCCCGTGAGCCGCTGGCTCCCCGACGTCCTGGGCGACGGGTTCGAGGCGCGCACGCTCCACCTGGCGCCGGACGACGAGGGCGACGTGGTGGCCACGCTGGTCCGCTACGCGCCGCCGACCGACGAGCCGGTGCGGCCGTCGCGCGTGGTGCTCTACCTGCACGGCTGGTCCGACTACTTCTTCCAGACCGAGCTCGCGCGGTTCTGGCACGCGACCGGCGCCGCGTTCTACGCCCTCGACCTGCGCAAGTACGGGCGCTCGCTGCGTGAGCACCAGACGCCCGGCTACGTCGACGACCTGCGGGTGTACGACGAGGACCTCGAGACAGCGCTCGCCGTGCTGCGCGCCGACCACGGGAACGCCGCCCGGATCATGGTGATGGCGCACTCGACCGGTGGGCTGGTCGCCGCCCTGTGGGCCGAGCGGCATCCCGATGCGCTCGCCGGGCTGGTGCTGAACAGCCCCTGGCTGGAGCTGCAGGGCTCGTCGGTGGTGCGGCACATCTCGGCACCCGCGATCGGCCGCCTCGCGCGGTACCAGCCCAAGACGCCCCTGCCGAGCATCGACCCCGGCTACTACGCCCGCACGTTGCGGGCACCGGACGGTGAGTGGGAGTACGACGACACCTGGCGGCCGGTGCCGTCGTTCCCGGTCCGTGCCGGCTGGCTGAACGCGATCATCGTCGGCCACGCCGCCGTCGCCCGCGGGCTGCACATCCCCGCGCCGATCCTCACGCTCGCCTCGGCCCGGACGGTGATCAGCCCGCGCTGGAGCGAGGACATGCGTCGATCGGACGTGGTGCTGGACGTCGAGCTGGTCGCGCGCCGCGCGGTGCAGCTCGGTCCCGTGGTGACCGTCGTCCGCATCCCGGACGGGCTGCACGACCTCACGCTCTCCGCACCACCGGTCCGCGCGCGGTTCTACGCGGAGATCGACCGCTGGCTCGCGGCCTACGGCTGGTCCTGACCGGGGACCTCAGCGACCGGCGGCGTCGGCCAGCGTGGGGCCGCCGACGCCGAGGCGCCAGGCACGCCACCCGTCGACCAGCCCGTCGACGCCGGCAGCGCGCGCTGCCGCGGTGTCCGGGTCGGCGAACACCGACCCGTCGGGCAGCTGGATCAACCCGTCGGCGCGCAGCATCGCCTCGAACCGCTGCCCACGCCGCTCACGCACCCACACCAGCAGCGTCACCGCCTGCCGGCGCTTGGCCAGGCTGGTCAGCTCGGGCATGGGCCACTGCCGGTCGGGCAGCTCGGGGCTGCGGGGCGCCGACGCCGCGACGGACGGCCGTACATCGCCGCCCGCCGGCAGGAACTCCGGCGGCGCCTCGAGGCGAGGTGCCGGTGGCTCCGCCGGTGCGTACGCGGGCGGTGCGGGCCGCTCGCGACCGGCGGGTGCGGAGCCTGCGGTGGTGGAACCGGCAGGGGACGACGACGTCACGCCGGCCGCCGAAGCCGGAGCTGGGACCGGAGCCGGAGCCGGAGCCGGAGCCGGAGCCGGAGCGCCGGCGTACGGCAGCGCCGGATCGGTGGGGAACGACAGGTCGATGCTGGTGGGGTCCACCGGTGCCCGGTGCGACGTCACGCGCGCCGGCACGGCCTGGGCCGTCGGGAGCGATGCCTCGGTCGGGAGCGGTGCCTCGGCCGGGAGCGGTGTCTCGTGCGGGGTGGGGATCGGCGCCGTCGACACCCGGTCCTCGCGGACGGGCGCCGACCACTCGCCCCCGCCGCCGAGCCGCTCGTCCGGCACGCCGGCGACCGCCGCCCGGACCAGGCGCAGCGCCGTCGGCTCGACAGGCCGACGCTCCCGCTCGTGCACCGCCAGCGGGGACACGTCCAGCAGGCGGCGGTCGTCGGAGCCGCGCATCACACCGACCTGCAGCACGGTGATGCGGGTGTCGGCGGCTCGCAGCGCGCCGAGCGCATCAGCCGTCTCGGCGGCGACCTCCGCGCACAGCAGCACCACGCGCACGTGCGGGCGGTCGGTGGTGGAGGGGTGGAACGACACCTGCTCGCGGAAGCCCGCGTAGTCGACGGTGAACCGGGTGGGGTCGGCGTGGTAGGCGCGGGCGAGGTCACCGGAGGTGAGGCGTGCCGCGGTGCCGGCATGCCGGAGCAGCGTGACCAGGGCGTCGTCGTCCACCACCTGCATCGCCTCGACCAGCACGGGGTTGCCGGCTGCGTCCAGCGCCAGGAGCTCGGGCCCGTCGGCGTGCTCGGGCAGCACAGCCCGGGACCGCACGCGGAACAGCGGTTCGCCGACGACCACCGGCAGGTGCTCGTTGAGCAGTCCCCGCAGCTCGGCGACGAACGAGGACGCCAATGGCTGCATCGGCTGCAGCAGGCGCGCGCGCCCGTCGTCCATCTCGAAGATCGGCATCGCCCCGGGGCCCTTCTCACCGTCCGCCACGGCGTCGGACAAGGATCCCACAGCACCCTGCCCCGGCCGGGGCGCGACGCTGCTCCGTCCGAGCGAATCTCAGCCGACGGAGCCGCCTCCGGTCAGCCCGCGGCGCCGCCCTCGCCGAGCAGCCGCTCGACGCGCGCCACCTTGCCGTCGATCTCACCGCTGTGCCCGGGCCGGATGTCGGCCTTGAGCACCAGCGCCACCCGGCCGGCCCCGCGCCCGGCGGCCTCCGTCGCGCGCTTCACCACGTCCATCACCTCGTCCCACTCCCCCTCGATGGTGGTGAACATCGAGTCGGTCCGGTTGGGCAACCCCGACTCGCGGACCACCCGGACGGCCTCGGCCACGGCGTGCGACACGGAGTCCCCGGTGTCCATCGGGGAGACGGAGAAGGCGACGAGCATGTCCCCACCCTCCCCCGCCGACCCCCCGCCGTCCACCCACTGACGGAGTGCCGACGACCCACTTCTCCCGCCTGACCCGCCCGGGCCCCGCCGGCTGAGCCTCCCCGTGTGACGGCAACGACGCGATGGACACCGACGTGCCGCCGCCAGACCGCGGTGGTGTTTTCGGCTGTACGCCCGGTGTACGCACACGAGGCACACACCGAAGAAGGGCTTCCCGCTCCCGGCCGGTCGCGGCCTCGGCTGCCGCGCCCCGTCCGTGACCGATCCACAGCCCCGGCCGCCGCCCGAAGCCACCCCCGGAGGGCTGTCCCTGGGCCAGCCGGGCCCGCTCATGGCCCACGGTGATGGCGGCGCCAGCTGGGGCGCCGTCAGGAGACCGAGGAGGTGAGGACGGGTTGACGAGCTGGGCCTCGGAACCGGAGGAGGGCCCGTGGGCGGTTCGGTCCGCACGGATCTCGCTGCGCCTGCAACCGGCGGCGCTCGAGGCGCTGCGGGCCGCGGCCGAGCTGCGCGCGCAGGACCTCACGTCGTTCGTGCTCGGTGCCGCCCTGGACCGGGCGGCCGACGTGGTGGGGCGGGAGCGGAACAGCCGGCTCCAGCTGGCGCTGATCGCCGAGGACCCGGCGCGCTACCGAAGGGACCCGCGGATCCCGGACGATCCCGATCTGGTGGCGATGGTGGCCGAGGCGCTCCTCGCCCGGGACCGCCGACACCCCGGCGACGTGCCGACCGTGGACCCGACCCCCCGTCGAACCGCGACGGCACCGAGGGACCGCGACGTCGACCCCGCCGCCAGGTGAAGGACAGTCGCCGCCCCCGCGCACGCGGTCCCCCCGCACACCAGTCGCCTCGTACACGCGGCGGTCCCGCCCACGCCGGCCGCCCCCGCGCGCGGCGACCTCACGCGGCGCCTTGCTCCGCGGGTGATGGGTCAGGCGTCGGCGTGGGTGCTCGTGGGGAGGTGGGACGCGAGGAGCTGGGCGAGGTGGACGCCCTGGACACCGGCGAGGTGGTCGGCCTGGGTGCGGCAGGAGAAGCCGTCGGCCAGGTAGACGTCGCCGGGAGCGGCGGCCCGCAGGGCCGGCAGCAGGGCGTGCTCGGCGACCGCGACGGAGACGTCGTAGTGACCGGCCTCCATGCCGAAGTTGCCCGCCAGGCCGCAGCAGCCTGCCAGCTCCGAGAACTGGGCACCGGCCTCCCGCAGCAGGGTGCGGTCGGCAGTCCAGGTCATCACCGCGTGGTGGTGGCAGTGCGGCTGGACGACGGCGGTGACGCCGGAGAGGTCGGGCACCGTCCAGCGGTCCCCGGGGCCGATCGGCGCCGGTGCCGTGAGCAGCTCGGCCAGCGTGTGGGTGGCGCGAGCGACTGCGGCGGCGCGGGGGTCGTCGGGAAGCAGGTCCTTCAGGTCCGAACGCAGCACAGCGGTGCAGCTCGGCTCCAGGCCGACGATCGGGATGCCGTTCACCGCGAACGGCGCCAGCACGCCGAGCAGGTGGCGCAGGCGGTCCTTGGCACCGTCGAGCTGCCCGGTGGTGATCCAGGTCAGGCCGCAGCACGCGTCGTGGTCGGGGACGATCACCTCGTACCCGGCGGCGCGCAGGACGGCGACGGCCGCGCGCGGGACGTCGGGGGCCAGCGAGTCGCTGAACGAGTCGGTCCACAGCAGGACTGGCGGGCGACGGGCCGCCCGCTCGGCCGGCGGAGGCGTGCCGGCGACGACCACCTGGTCGCGACCCTCGGCACGGGCCCACGCCCGGAACGGCCGGTCGGCGAAGGTCACCATCTGCCGTCGGGGGTCCATGCCGCCTGCGCGCAGGACGGTCCGAGCCAGGGGGCGGATCCGGAGCGCGGCGTTGACCAGGGACGAGACCCCCGGCACGGAGGTGACCAGCCGGGTCCAGCGGGGCAGCCAGCCGAGCACGTAGTGCGACACCGGACGCAGCTTGTGCCGGTAGGCCCGGTGCAGCACCTCGGACTTGTACTGAGCCATGTCGACGCCGGCCGGGCAGTCGGACGAGCACGCCTTGCACGCCAGGCACAGGTCGAGGGACTCGCGGACCTCCGGTGCCGACCAGCCCCGCGACACGAGACGGCCGTTGGCGAGCTCCTGCAGCACGCGGGCGCGGCCGCGGGTGGTGTCCTTCTCGTCGTGCGTCGCCTGGTAGCTGGGGCACATGAAGTCGCCGGCCGCCGTGTTGTCCGCCCGGCACTTGCCGACGCCGACGCAGCGGTGCACGGCTGTGGTCAGGTCGCCGTCGTCGTGCGCGAAGGAGAAGCCGACCGCACCCAACCGGGCCGCGGCGGGTCGGCGGAGGTCGGCATCGATCGGTCGGGGGCGGACCAGCACGCCCGGGTTGAGCAGGTCCTTCGGGTCGAGCAGCGCCTTGAACTGCTCGAACAGGCCGATGGCCGCCGGCGAGTACATCACCGGCAGCAGCTCGGAGCGGGCCCGGCCGTCTCCGTGCTCGCCGGACAGGGAACCGCCGTGGGACGCGACCAGGGCGGCGGCGTCCTCCATGAAGGACCGCAGCGGTCCGCCGGAGTCCTCGAGGGGCATGTCCAGACGCAGGTGCACGCAGCCGTCGCCGAAGTGGCCGTAGGCCATGCCGTCCACGTCGTGCCGCTGCATCAGCGCGGACAGCTCGCGCAGGTAGGTGCCGAGATGCTCGGGCGGGACCGCGGAGTCCTCGAAGCCGGGCCACGCCTGTGCGCCTGAGGAGGTGCGGCCGGCCAGACCCGCGCCGTCGGCGCGGATGCGCCACATGGCGGTCGCCTCGGGGCCGGGCGGGAACAGGCCGACGGCGTCGGTGGCGGCATCGGCTGCGAGCGCGCGAGCCGTCGACAGCGCCTCGTCCAGCGTCTCGCCGCCCACCTCGACGAACAGCCAGCCGCCACCCTCCGGCAGGTCCGGCACGGCAGCGGCGCCGCGGACGCGGCGCACCACGTCGACCAGCCGGGCGTCCATCCCCTCGATCGCCAGGGGGGCGTGCGCCAGCAGCGCCGGGACGTCGTCGGCCGCCACCGCCATGTCCGGGTAGCCCAGCACCACCAGCACGGGTGCCGCGGCTGTCGGGACGAGCCGGACGGTGGCTCCGAGCACCGTCACCACGGTCCCTTCGGTGCCGACCAGGGCCTTGGCCAAATCGGTACCGCGCTCGGGCAGCAGGTGCTCCAGGGAGTAACCGGACACCTGGCGGCCGAAGCGACCCAGCTCGGTGCGGATGGTCGACAGGTTGGCTCTGACCAGGGCATCGAGGCCGGGGACCGCGTCGAGCGCACCGGCACCGGCCCCGGCCGTGAACCGCCGACCGGTGCCGTCCACCACGTCGAGGCTGATCACGTTGTCGCTGGTCCGGCCGTACGCGACGGCGTGCGGACCGCAGGCGTTGTTGCCGATCATCCCGCCGAGGGTGGCGCGGGTCCACGTCGACGGGTCGGGGCCGAACCGCAGGCCGTGCGGCGCCGACTCGCGCTGCAGCGTCGCCATGACGGTGCCGGGCTGGATGCGGGCGGTGCGAGCCTCCGGGTCCAGCTCGAGCACGCGGTTGACGTGGCGCGACCAGTCGAGGACCACGCCGGGGCCGATCGCATTGCCCGCCACCGAGGTGCCGGCGCCGCGGGACGTCACCGGGATCCCGAGCTCGCGGGCGACGCTCAGGGCGGCGAGGGCGTCGTCCTCGTCGTGCGGGAAGACGACGACGCGCGGCACGACGCGGTAGTTCGAGGCGTCGGTGGAGAACTCGGCGCGACGGCGGGCGGAGTCGTCGACCTCGCCGCGCACCGCCGAGCGGAGCCCGGCGACGAGGGCGTCGGTCGCAGTCGCGGTGGCCACGGCTGGCAGTCTCGCATCGCCTGACGGGCGGCGGACGGCGTGCCCGCTGAGCGGTCAACCGCGTGGGGTGTCAGCTGCAGCCCGGGTCGTCGGGGTACTCGGTGCAGGTGCCGGCGACCAGGTGGGCGCGCAGCTCCTGGACCTCGAAGGGGGCGCTGGTCGCGGTGGTGGTGGCCGTGCCGGCGACGGCGTGCCAGACGGTGCTGCCGACGACGCGGTACCGGCCCGTCCAGGTGGTGGTCAGGGTGATGGTCCGGGTGCCGAGCCGGCGGTAGACGTGGCTGGTGTCGTGGTGCGGCCACGGTGCGCCCGGGCTGGTGGTGGTCAGCGGCGCCGACCCGTCACCGAAGTCGTAGGAGAACCGGCTGGGGGTGGCCTCGACCTCCATGGGGTACCCGAGCAGGTCCGTCGTCAGGTGCACCACAGCGGGGTCGGTGTAGACGATCGTCTCCTTGTTGACCAGCACCCAGCTGCGCGCCGGCTGGACGTTCAAGGTCGGCGCCGGCAGCGGTAGACGGCGGAAGTCCTCGGCGGTCATCGGCGGGACGACGTCCTCCGGGCAGCCGTACCCGCGCACCAGCTGCCACGGCAGGCCGGTCCAGGGGACCGTGACCGCGGGTCGGGTCTGGCGCCAGAGCGGCAGCGTCGGCTGTCCGGTGTCACACACCAGCGGACGGCGGGTGGCGTTGTTCGCGGAACATCCCGGAAGCGCCGGATCGCCCCCGACGACCTCGCCGACGGCCGGCCCCGGCTCCGGGTTCGCGTCGGTCGACGAATCGCACAGCGGCGCCTGCATGTACCGCACCAGCACCCGGTCCGGCGCCGTGCCCCGTGCGGCCGCCACAGCCTGCGCCGCCTCCCACGCCGAGAGCTCGACCATGCCGCCGCTCGCTGCGCCGCCAAGCCGGGTCGTCCCGCCGTCGCCCGTACCTCCGGTGGCGACTCCAAGCGCCAGAGCCACAGCGATCACGGGGGAAGCGACGTGACTCACTCGGAAAGCGCCTTGTGATCGATGCCCCGAACGGTCCAGGAACCGTTCTCGAAGAGAACGACCATGTCGACGGAGTTGCCGCCCGAAGCGTAGTCATCGACAACCGTTCCCATGGAGTCGACTGTTTGCGATCTCGCTTCGTGGGTGACTGCCTGGATCTCGAAGAACCGGCCTACCGTGACCTCCGTTCCGCGAATATCGCGGACGTCGAGGTTCCCGCCTTTAACGCGCTGGCCTGCTGCGACCCTGGCTCGCACTTCCGCGCTCGCCTCTGAGCAGAAGGTGCACTGTGGGTGGCTCAGAGCATTCCACTCGGTGAGGTCAGCCGTTTGGTACACGTACGGGTACAGGAGCAGGAAGTACGTGGCAATCGCCTTGGCACCCTCGAGGGTGGGCGGCTGGTCCAGTGCGTCCGGCCGGGTGGGTGCCACACCGTCGGGCAGTGGCCCGAGCGTTGACAGCACTGTAGGTGTGGGCGTGGCGGACGGCGTCGTGGTCGGGGACACGGTCGGCGCCGTCGTGGCCCCCCAAGGGGACGCACTGGGAGGCCCGTCAGGACGGCCCGGTGCGCAGCCCGCGAGGGCCGCCCCGACCAGCAGGACCGCGACGAGCGCACGCGCGAGCGGACGAGAACCTGGGGGCATGCCCGGAATGTACTGGTTGACCCCAGTCACAGTGGGCGATTCACCCGGTTCTGTGGACCACGCTCCGGCGAGACGGCGGACGCGCCACCACGAGCTGAGCACTCTGCATCCGGACGAGCAGTTCGCACTGCTCACGTGGGTGCGAAGTGCTCTTCTCGGCTCGACGGCCGGGCCGAGGACACCGCCGGCCGAGGACACGGTGGACCGAGGACCGGGGTGGCCGAGGACCCGGGTGGCCGGGCGTCAGCGGGCGAACGGGCAGCCGGCGCAGGCCAACGGGTTGACGGTGGCGGTGCGGCAGCCGGTGCCGCAAGGCGCGGCAGTCCGCCCCGACGACTCTCCCCCGGCGCGCAGCACCAGGCCGATCCGCTCCGCATGGTCGAGGGCGGCGTGCACCAGCCCCTCGTCCACACCGAGCACCGCCGCGACCCGCTGCGGCGGCAGGCCGCGGCCGGTCTCGCGCAGCACCTGCGTCAGCACGCTCATCAGGCGCCCACCAACCGGGAGCCGAGCTGGAAGGCCGCCACCGCCAGCAGCCAGGCGATCACCAGCGAGCTGCCGACGGACACGGCCGTCCAGCGCGCCCCGAACAGCCGGCGCTGCTCGGCGACCGTCGCCAGGCACGGCGTGTACGCCAGCACGAAGACCATGAAGGCGAACGCGGCGGACTGCGGTGCACCCCCCGACGTCCGGTCGAACGTGGCGCGCAGCTGGGCGCCGAGGTCACCGCCCGACGTCGCCGAGTTGCCGCCGGACGACGAGGCGCCCGACGACGACGTACCCGACGACGAGATGCCGGACGAGGCCGTCGTCGACGCGCCGCCCCCGGTCGGGTCCTGGACGGCGTACGTCTGCGCCATCGAGCCGACCACCACCTCCTTGGCGACGAAGCCGGTCATCAGCGCCGAGGAGGCGTGCCAGTCGTCGAACCCGGCCGGGGCGAACACCGGCGCGATGCCGGCCGCCACCCGCCCGTACACGCTGTCCGCCACCGGCACCTGGGCCACGGAGTACCCGGACGTCGCCGGGATCGCCATCAGCACCCACACGGCGGACAGGGTGATGACGATGATGGTCCCGGCCTTGGTGACGAAGGCCCGGACCCGGACCCAGGCGGACGTGCCGATCGCCCGCAGGCGGGGCCGCTGGTAGGCAGGCAGCGCCAGCACGAACGGCTCCCGGCGCAGGTCGCGGAACGCCGTCCGGCGCAGCAGCAAGCCGATGCCGATCACCAGCAGGGCCGAGAGCAGGTACATCGCCAGCACGGCCAGCCCGGCGTGGCCGGGGAAGAACGCCCCGGCGAGCATCAGGTACACGGTCAGCCGCGCGGTGCAGCTGGTGAACGGGATCAGCAGGCCGGACAGCAGCCGCTGGCGGGCGTGCGGCAGGGTACGGGTGGCCGAGAGGGCGGCGACGTTGCAGCCGAAGCCGACGACGAGCGGCAGCACGGCACGGCCGTCGAGCCCCAGGGCCCGCATCGCCCGGTCGGCGACGAACGCGGCACGGGCCAGGTAGCCGGAGTCCTCCAGCAGCGCGACGGCGACGAACATCAGTGCCATCAGCGGTGCGAACGACAGGACCGTGGCGACCCCGGCGAGCAGACCGTCGACGACGAACCCGCCGACCCACGGCGGTGCGCCGCCGAGCCAGCCGTGCAGCAGCCCGCCGAACCAGCCGACGACGAGGGTGTTCACGCCGTCCATCAGCGGGGCGGCCGCCGTGGTGGCGAGCTGGAACAGGCCCCACATCACCGCGAGCAGCACCGGCACGCCGACCCAGGGCCGCAGCAGCCAGGCGTCCACCCGGTCCGACCACGTGCGCACGGCACCGGCCGCCGCGCCCGACCGTGCGCCGTCGGCAGCGGCTGCCGAACCGTCCGACGGCGCGAGCCGAGCGAGCACCTGCTCGACCCACTCGAACAGCTCGGCCGCCTCGGCCAGCCGCGGGTCGAGGTCGTCGGGGTCGAGGTCGTTCGCCAGGTCCTCGTCGAGCACGAGGTCGTCCGGCGCGAGGTCGTCGGGCCCCGCCGCGCGCGACGCACCAGGGCGCACGACGAGCCGGACGGGCGGCCCGTCGAGCGCCGACCGCACCGCGCCGACCAGGGCGTCCACACCCGCACCCGTACGCGGGTCGAGCCCGACCACCGGCACACCGAGCGCCGTCGCGAGCGCCTCCGGGTCGACGTCCACGCCGCGGGCGGCCGCCACGTCCCGCATGGTCAGCCCCACCAGCACGGGCATCCCGGCACGGGCCACCTGGCCGACGAGGTACAGGGACCGAGCCAGCGCCGAGGCGTCGGCCAGCACCACCACCAGGTCGAGGGTGCCGAGCGGCCCGGAGCCGGCGACGGCGTCGGCCGTCACCTGCTCGTCCGGCGTGCGCGCCAGCAGGCTGTACGCACCCGGCAGGTCGACGAGCAGCGCACCGGCCGCCCGCCACGGCCCGGTGGCCAGCTCGACGGTGGTGCCGGGAGCGTTGACCACCTGTTGGCGGGAGCCGGTGACCGCGTTGAACAGGGTCGACTTGCCGACGTTGGGGCTGCCGACCAGGGCGACGGCCGCCTGCCGGGTGCCGGGCCCGGTGTCCCCACCGCGGCGTGCCGCCAGCGTGGCGACGTCGGACGGCTCGTGGCAGCTCATCGGGCGGCCACCGCGGTGGCGTATCCCGAGCCGGTCGGTGCGGGGGCGGGCACGGGCGCGCCGGCCGTCACCGGCTCGACGGTGATCCGTGCGCACGTCGCCGAGTCGAGCGCGAACCGGTCGGCGCCGACGGCGACCACCCGGCCCTGTGCCCCGACGTCGTGCGTGACCTGCACCAACGCCCCGGTGCGCAGGCCGAGCTCACCGAAGCGGAGGCGTGCGGCGGGGTCGACGTCCACCCGCACGATCCGCGCGACCGTCCCCGCCCGGCAGGCTCCCAGCTCCATACCCTCACGCTAACTAAGGGTTGCCTTGCCTCATAGGACAGTGGTCCCGAGCCCTGAGACGAGGCGGTGAGGTGAGCCACAGCGCGGTGCAGCGCGGTGAGCCGAGCCGCGAGGGAAGGGCACACGGAGCCGCGCACGACGACGGCGCCGGCCCGCGGGTCTGCACCTGCCGGTCGGCGCCGTCGTCCCGGCGTCCGGGTGATCAGATCAGCGCCGCGTCCAGCGACACGGTGGTGCCGGTCAGTGCCTTGCTGACCGGGCAGCTCGCCTTCGCGTCCTCGGCCACCGCCTGGAACCCGTCGGCGTCCATCCCGTCCACCTCACCGCGCACGGTGAGCGTGATCCCGCTGATCCGGAAGCCGCCGGCCGGGTCCGGGCTGAGCCGCACGTCGGCCAGCACGTCGAGGCTCCTCGGCGTGCCGCCCGCCTGCGCGATCAGGGCGGACAGCTGCATGGCGTAGCAGGACGAGTGCGCGGCGGCGATCAGCTCCTCGGGGCTCGTCGTGCCCTGCGCGTCGTCGGAGGTGCGCCGCGGGAACGAGACGTCGTACCGCCCCGCCTTGGAGCTGAGCAGCTCGACGTGGCCGCCCCCGTCCTCGAGGCCTCCGGTCCAGTCGGTGCGTGCGCTGCGCGTGGCCATCGCAGATCTCCTTCGTGATGGGAGTCCGGGCGCGGGTCGGCGCCCGGCTCCCACGCTAGGAGTCAGCGGGTCAGCGCGCGCGCTCGAGGTGGCCGGTGATCACGTGCGACGGTGCCCCGGCCGCCTCGAGGGCCCAGGCGGCGCGCGCGTGCAGGGCCCGGCGCTGCTCAGCGGGCAGGTCGTCGTACAGGGCGGTGCGCACCACGTCGTGCCGGAACGCCAGCCGGTCGCCGCGAGCCGCGACCAGCCCCGCCGCGAGCGCGTACCGCAGCGTGCGCCAGCAGGTGGTGACGTCCAGCGCCGCGAGGGCGGCCAGGTCTGGCACGACGAACGAGGTGCCGAGCACGCTCGCCTGCGTCAGCAGAGTCCGCACCGACGCGTCGACGTAGGCGACGTGCCGACGCACCCGCGCGTCCAGCTCCGACTGCCAGCCGGAGCCGGTCAGCTCTGCCGTGCCGTCCGACGTGGTCAGGGACCCGGTGGCCGCCGCGGCGGCCAGCACGTCGCCGACCAGCCGCGGGTTGCCGCCCGTGGTGGCCAGCACGCCGCGCAGCACCGGGCCAGGGGTTCCCCCGACGGTCCGCTCCACGAGGGTCTGCACCGCCGGCGTGGACAGGGGCCGCAGCTCGACGTTGCGGGCGCCGGCCCGCACCCAGGCGGCGACCAGGTCCTGCACCTCCCGCCGGTGCGGTACCGGCCGCAGGGTGAGCACCACCAGCACGCCGGGCAGCGGCGCCTCGTGGGCGAGGCGCGTCAGCACGTCCAGGGTGGCCGCGTCGGCCAGGTGCGCGTCGTCGAGCAGCAGGGCCCACGGGTGCTGCGCGCCGCGGCGCAGCGCCACGGTGGCGACCAGCTCGGCGATGCGGCGTGGCGCCGGCGGCTCGTCGGACGCCGCCAGCAGCGCCGCGAGCTCCGCATCCTCCGGTCCCGCCGGCCACACGTCCGCACGCGGCGCGACCAGCTGACGGAGCGTTCCGTACGGGGCCGTCGCGGCGTCGACCCGCACGAGCACGGGCTCGACCGCGACCAGCCGTGCGCCCGGGACCAGGGCGGCCAGGAGGGCCGACCGGCCGATGCCGGCCTCGCCCTCCAGCAGCGCGGCGGCTCCTGCACCGCCAGCCACCGAGGTCAGCAGCCCGTCGATGTCGTCCAGCTCACCGGCTCGACCGACCAGCGCACCCGGACCGGGCCCCGGCCCCGCTGGATCCCCCTGGTCCACGGGCCGATGCTAAGCGCGCCTCGTCAGCCGGTGTACTCCCAGTGCCACGGCTCCGGCTTGCTGCCGTCGGGCTGGGCCCACGCCGGGTGCTCGAACTGGAAGGCCGCGGCATTCTTCACCATCCACGCGTGCTGCGCGGAACCCGGCTGCTCGATGCCGCCGCCGAGGTCCACCGCGATGCCCAGACCGTGGTGCGACGTGCCCGGCGTGGCGCACAGCCAGCCGCGGGTGGACAGGCAGGCGACCTGCGCGGCGTAGGACCTGTAGGAGTCGTTGATCGTCAGGTGGACGCCGAACGCCTGGAAGTAGGCGGCGTCGAGGCTGTCGAGGGCCTCCGCGGCGTCGCACCGCAGCAGGGCACCGCCGTCGAACGTCGGCGCGCACAACGCCGAGGCGGGGATCTTCCCGTTCGGGTAGCCCTGCAGCGACGTCTTCCAGGCGGCCCGCTGCGCGTCGGCGGCGGCCTGGGCGGCGGCGGCCTCGGCAGCGGAGGCGGCTGCCTGGGTGGCGGCGTCGGCCGCGGCCTTGGCGGCGGTGCGGTTGGCGTCGGCGGCGGCGCTGACGGCCGCCGTGCTGCGGGCCAGGGCGATCACCGCGTCGCGCAGCTGGGCGGCGTCGGGGTCGTCCGCACCGAGCACCTGCGGGATGGCGGCAGCCACCTGGTCGGGCGTCTCGACGGCGGTGGCCGACGGCGTCGCGGAGGTGGCGGCGGAGGGCGTGGCGCTCGCGGACGGGGTGGCGCCGGCCGACGGGGCGTCCGACGGCGGCGTGGCCGCTTCCGTCGAGGCGGAGCCGGTCGAGGCGGAGCCGGTCGGGGCAGGAGCGGTCGAGGCGGAAGCGGTCGGGGCGGGGCCGGCGCCTGCGGCCGGGGCGTCGGTGGACGCGCTCGGCGACGGGGCCGCGAGGGCGGCCGCGGTGGACGTCGGGTCCGCACCGGCGGCTGTCGCACCGGGCGTCGGCGAGGTCGACGCCGTCGACGAGGGGCTCGCGGTGGGGGCCGACGGGTCGGGGGCGCCGCCGCGCTCGGCAGCCGCGCCGCCACGCGAGGTGACTCCCGCCCGGTCGGTGCGCGCCGCCGCGTTCTCCTGCTGCACCTTGGTCACCAGGGTGGCCACCTGGGCACGGAGCGAGTCGAGCTGGGCGAGCTGGTCCGCGGACACCTGGGCCTGCGCACCGTCGGCACGCACGGCGACGGCGCGCGCGGTCACGGCGTCGGCCACCTGGGCGACCTTCTCCCGCGTGGAGCGCGCAGCCTGGTCGGCCTGCGCGGCGGCGGTGTCGGCACCGGTCTCGCTCGTCGAGGAGGAGGCCGTGGCGCCCTCGCCGGTGGCGGGGTTGACCAGCACGACGCCGAGCGCGACGGCCAGCGCCACCACGACACCGCCCTGGGCGATGCGGGGGGCGAGCGGACGCGGCGTGCGCGGACGGTGGTCCTGCGGGGCGCGGTGGGCGCCGGCCTGACGGCTGCGGCGCGTGGCGGCGGCCGGCACGGTGGCGACATGCCTGCCGCCTCCGGACCGACGCCGGGGCGGCAATCTGTCACTCACGCGAAACACGTTAAGTGCATCGGACGGTCGTCCAGACCGCTTGAGCCCTTTGCGTGGCGAAGATCTTGTGATGATCTCGTCACGGTGTCGTCACAAGACTGACCCCGGCTTGCCGCTACGCTGCCGCCGTGCCAGACGCCCAGCAGCCCCCGTCGGACCACCTCGCGACGGCCCCGCGGGGACTGGACGATCTCTACGACATCGCGCGACTGGCCGACCGGCTCGGCGTCGAGCACGCCACCATCCGGGTGTGGTTGTCCCGCAAGGTCCCCTGGCTGCCCGCCCCTGACGGGCGGCTCAACGGCGGCGCCGTCTGGCGCGCCACCACTCTCGAGGGCCTCGAGGACCGCCGTCGGCCGGGCCGCCCCGGCCCCAAGCCGCGCTACCGCTCGGCACCGGCCGCTGCCGCCGTCGCCCGCACGGGCCCGCTCCCGATCGTCTCCCAGGACCTGATCCGCACCGGCCCCATCCCGGTCGTCCCGGAAGCCGGACGTCCGGACGGCCCCTGGGGTTCGTCCGGACGGTGACGGACGTGGGCCCGCGGTGAACGGGACGGGTGGCGCCGGCGGCGCCGACCGTGCGGACTCCGACCGGTCGGCGGACGTCGTCGCCGCGATGCGGGCGCTCGACCGCGCCCGCTTCCTCCCGCCCGACCAGGTGGTCCACGCCCACGAGGACCGGGCCCTCCCCCTGTTCCACGGCCAGACCGGCTCGCAGCCGTCGACCGTCGCCGCCATGCTCCGGCTGCTGCAGGTGCCGGTCGGCGGCCGCGTGCTCGACGTCGGCTCCGGCTCGGGCTGGAGCACGGCCCTGCTGGCACGGCTGGTCGGACCGACCGGTGAGGTGCTGGGCCTGGAGCTCGACGCCGAGCTGTGCGCGTTCGGTGCCGCCAACCTCGCCCCCTGGGACATGCCCTGGGCCCGCATCGAGCAGGCGGACCCGGCCCGGCTGGGCCGGCCCGTGCCCGGCGGCTGGGACCGGATCCTCGTCTCGGCGTCGCCGCGGGTGCTGCCCCAGGAGCTGGTGGACCAGCTGGCGGTCGGCGGCCGGATGGTGGTGCCGGTGCAGACGACCATGACCCTGGTGGTCCGCCGTGCCGACGGGCCGCCGGAGATCAGCCGGCACGGCCAGTACGAGTTCGTCCCGCTCCGTACCGGTTCCGCGGGTGAGGCTCCGTGGGCGACCGGCCGGCACGATCAAGGGTGGCCGCGCGGGCGCCGATGAGAACCGCATGCCGCTGTTCCGCCGCACGCCGCGCCCGTCGGGCGGGACGTTGATCCCGACCCCCTTCGGGTCCGTGGAGGACGAGGTGTCCGGCCCCACCCCGCCGGACATCACGCCGGGTGTGGTCGAGGAGCTGAACGACGCAGAGCGGGTGTGGACGGCTCAGCAGCGGGAGCTGCTGCTCGAGCTGTGCGACGCGGTGGTGGACGCCCCGACCGTCGGTCGGCTGTTCGACCGGGTGCACACCGCGTGGCGCGCGACGGTCCGACCCGCCGACCCCGACCTGCTGGTCAACGTGTTCGGGGTGGCGCTCGGCGACCTGATCGCCCAGCGGGTGCCCGGCCTGTCATGGGCCGTCTACCGCGACGACGTGGGCACCGAGCTGGTGCTCGCGCACGCGTCGCACCCGTTGGTGGTCTTCCCGGTGGCTGCCGTCGCCGAGCGGTGGGGGACCGCGGAGCCCGGGTGGTTCGCCGGTTATGTCGCGGAGGCGGCGCGGCTGTCGTCGGCTGTGCTCGATCCGGCGGGTGACGCCGTACCGTGGAACGAGCAGGGGCCGGACCAGGAAGGGCGGGATCACCACGGACAGGGTGACGAACCGCAGGACGGGACGCCGGACGACGAGCGACGCCGCTGAGCCCTCGACGGGCTCGGTGGCCGTCGTGCCTCAGGTCCAGGCGTCCGACAGCCGATGGACCGGTATGTCCGCCTTCACCGAGTCGGGGCCGACCGACGAGCTGCTCTCGGGGTTCGGCGCTCAGGAGACCGAGCCCACACCGCGGCAGCACCGCCGCGCCGGCATCACGCTGGTGGTCGCGTCCGCCCTGGTGGTGGCCGGTGGCGGGATCGGCTGGTGGCTGCTCGCGCCCGGCTCCTCGTCGGGACCCGCGGCGCACGTCGCCGCCTTCGACAGCCCGCAGCAGGGCGGCGACAAGCTCGATGCGGACGACGCGGACCAGCTGCAGGTGGACCCCGCCTCGACCCGGCTGGTGGTGCGCACCCCGGCCGCCGCGACCTACGTAGGACGGTCGGTGTCCGGCCGGCTGTGCATCATGCAGCTGCCGACCGGCGACGTCTCCACCGAGACGTGCGGCCCGGACCGCAAGGGTGTGGTGCTGACCGTGGGCACCCCCCGTGGGGGGCAGGTGCGGCTGGTGGCCGACGGGGGTCCGACGCCCGCAGCGGCGGAAGGCTGGAAGCCGGCCGGTGCCAACGTGTGGACGCACGCCTGACCCGTCGTCGGGTCTGACCCGTCCTGGGGTGCGCCGCGCTCAGACGGCCGCGAGCGCATCCACCAGGCGCCGGACGCTCGACGTCAGGCCCCAGCGCTGCGCCAGCTCGACCACCCGGTCGGCGTCGGCGACCACGCGCGGCAGCTCGTCCGGCACCTGCTCGACCGGGGCGTCGCGGGCCACGCGCACCACGGCGGGCGCCACCGCGAGGTAGTCGGCGGCGTCGGTCAGCCGTCGTCGGGCCGCCGGCGCCAGCGCGGGGTCGGACCGGTCCCGCGCCGCGAGCACCCCCGGCAGGTCACCGAACCGGGCGACCAGCTGGGCGGCCGTCTTCTCGCCGATGCCGGGGACGCCGGGCAGCCCGTCGCTCGGGTCGCCGCGCAGCACGGCGAGGTCGGCGTAGGCGGCGCCCGACGAGACGCCGTACCGCTCGGCGAGGACGCTCTGGTCCACCACCAGCAGGTCCTTGACGCCCTTCGACGGGTACAGCACCCGGACGCGTGCCTCGTCGTCCACCAGCTGGAACAGGTCCCGGTCGCCCGTCACGACGTCCACGGCCGCGCGCTCGGCCGCCGGCCGGGCCACCTCCTGGGTGACCAGGGTGCCGATCACGTCGTCGGCCTCGAAGCCCGGGGCTCCGATGCGGGCGATGCCGATCGCGGCGAGCACCTCGACGATCACCGGGATCTGCGCCGTCAGCGCCGCGGGGACCTCCTCGACCCAGCGGTCGCCGTCCTGGCCGGCCACCCGGTGCGCCTTGTAGGTGGGGATCGCGGCAACCCGGAAGGCCGGCCGCCAGTCGTCGTCCCACGCCGCGACCAGCCGGGCGGGCCGGTGGTCGGTCACCAGGCGGGCGATCATGTCCAGCAGCCCGCGCACGGCGTTCACCGGCGTGCCGTCCGGCGCCTTGACGCTGTCCGGCACCCCGAAGAACGCCCGGAAGTACAGCGACGCGGTGTCCAGGAGCATCAGCCGGTCGGCGCGGTCCGTCATGGCGTGGAGTCTGGCACCCGGGTCCCACGTCGGGCCCGGCGCCTGCGCACCAGCTCGGCGCTGAACGCGACGACAGCGAAGACCGCGGTGAAGACCACGTCCCGTGCACCGTCGAAGTCACACATCACGGCTTGGACCCCGACGAAGACCGTCGCCATGAGCGCGCCGTGCCCCAGGGCGTGCAGGACGTCGGACCGGAGCATCCGGCCATCGTGGCGTGCGGGACGGCCGGGCGGGGCCGGTTCGGCAGGCTCAGCCGGCGGCGGTGAGGTCGAGCTGGGCGTCGACGACCGCGATCACCGACCACGTGCCACCGTCGGCGTCGGTCAGCTGGTAGGTCGGCACCAGCACGGCGGCGCCGGACGGCAGCGTGGTGACGGCGAGCCCGAGGCGGGCTGACGTGATGGTCACGTGGCGGACCGGCCAGGCGATCGCGCTGCCCGCGGACGGCGTGGTCGGCGCCACGGGCGGGGCGGTGGACGACGGGGCTGCGGTCGGCTCGGCGCCGGGCGTGACGGCCGGTGCGGGGGCGATGACACCCGGACCGGCGGTCGCTGCGCCGGACGTCGCGGAGCCGGACGAGCCGGATCCCGCCGTGCGGGACGGCGCTGTGCCGGACGACGCAGTGCCGGACGATGCAGCGGCGGAGGGCGCCGTGACGGACGGCTGCACCTGCGACGGGACGGCCCCCGAGGTCGCCGACCCCGTGCTCGCACCATCCGGCGGCGGGACCGCCCCCGACGTCGCAGAGCCGACCGCCGGTTCCGCCGCACCGCTGTCCACCTGCACGCCGCCCGCGACCATCGGCATGGGTCCGCCGCCGTACGCGCCGAACCGCGGGTCGTTGAGCCGTTCCACCGCCGCGGCCGGGCTGACCACCTGGTAGCGACCCAGGTCCACCAGCGGCGCCAGCGGTCCCCACAGCGACTGGACGCCCGAGCCGACCAGGGTGGCCGACCACGTCACGCCGGTCAGCTGACCGTCCACCACCTGCGAGAACATCACCGTCTCGCGGCCGGCCGTCGGGACCGTCGCACCGGCGGCGTCCCGCACGGGCTTCTGGAGGCCACCCACCTGGACCGTCGCGCCCGTCAGGTCCACGCCGAGCGCGTGGAACAGCGCCCGCACCTTCGCCACGGCCGCATCGCCGGTCGGCGCCGCCGCCGCGTTCGGCCCGCACACCGAGGCGTTGGCCGCGGCCTTCTCGCCGGTGCACGTCCACGGGTCCCAGGCGGGGTCGGAGTACGAGAGCGTCGCCATCCCGTCCCCGGAGAGGGTGAGCACGGCACCCTTCCCGTCCAGCGTGCCGACGGTCCAGGTGCCCCACTGCGCGCGCGGCTCCCCCGCCACGCCGAGCACCTTGGCCGCTCGACGGACGGTGTCGGCGCTGACCACGGACGCGGCGTCGAACGCCCTCGCGGTCCCGGTGCCGCCGGCGGTGGACAGGCCGGACGCGGTGAAGACGGTCCGTGAGCCCCACCAGCGGCCCGGTGCGGGCACGGCGATGGACGACGACGAGGCGCTGCCCGATGCCGCACCGTTCGCCGGTGCCGCCATGTCAGCCCCCGCGCGCTGCGGACCACCGACCTGCGGACCACCGAGCGCGATCGCGGGCAGCGGTGTCGCGCCGGCCGTCGAGCTGCCGCCCGTGCGGCCGCCCAGCGCATATGCCCCGCCGCCGACCACCGCGAGCGCTGCCACCGCCGCCGCAATCTGAAGCCACCGCGGAGCAGCCGCCGGCCGCCACCGACGTCGCGCCACCTCGGCGGCCGGGCCGGAGCCCGTCGCCCCGTCCGTGCGTCCGACGTCGACACCCGTCGCGGCGCGCAGCGTCGCTGCCAGGCGATCCGCGTCCGGCGCCGCGCCGGCGGCGGGGTCGGCGGCGCGCAGCCGGTCGAACGCCGGGTCGTCATGGAGCGCCGGGTCGCCCTCGAGCGCCGGGTCGTCACCGACCGTCGGCTCGGGCGCCGACGGCGCCTCCGGGGGGACCGACCCGTCGGACGGCGTCCAGCCCGGCAGCTTCTCGCTCATGACGACCTCCGTCGACCTCCGTCGGGGCCGCCCGTGCGGCCCGTCATCCGTCCTGTGTCCGCACCGCCGCGGACCTTGCACGCCGTGCCGACGGCGATCGCCCCGGCGCTGAACCGCCCGGCAACGGACGGCCGGCCCCTCCTCAGTCCTCGTCGGCCGTCCACGCCGCCGCCAGCCGCGCCCGCGCACGGCTCAGCGCCGCATCGGCACCGCCCCGACCGATCCCCAGCACCGCGGCCAGCTCGGCACCGCCCAACCCCTCCCAGGCGGCGAGCAGCAGGATCTGCCGGTCGCGGGGCGCCAGGCCGGCGAGCACCCGGCGCACCCGGTCGTCCCCGACGGCACGGAGCGAGGGGTCGTCGTCGGCCTCCGGCGGCTCGGGCAGCTGGTCCATCACCAGGGGACGCACCTTGCGGCGGTGGTTCGCCAGCACGTACGCCGCCGTCCGGTACAGCCACGGCAGCTCGGCGCCGTCCGGCACGTCGTCGCGCCGCCGCCAGGCGACCACCAGCACGTCGGCCGTCAGGTCGTCCGCGTCCCCGGTGCCGTCACGGCGCACCAGGTACCGGTGCACGGCGGTGGCGTGCTGACGGACGAGGGTGGTGAACCACGCCTCGTCGTGCGCCGGCACGGTGGTCGGCTCGAGCGAGGTCCTCGCTGACACGGTGGCTCCTGGAGGCGCGGACGCACGGACACCCCTGTGGTGTGCCCAGCGTGCCGGATCTTGCACGGCGCACGGTGCGGAACCGCCGAACGCCGCGCCGGGCCCGCTCGCACCGTCGGCGCGGGGGCCCGACGACGGGTCCTCAGAGCCCCTCGGCCACCGCCGCCGTCGCCCGCAGCCACGCCCGCCGGGTGGCCGGCCGCAGCTTGTCGTAGTCGATCGGCCCACCGGACACCAGCGCCCGCTCGTAGGGCACCTCGACGACCGTCCTGGTCAGGGCACCGAAGTGGTTGCGCAGCCGCTTCTGCAGGGCCTTGTCCACCTTCGGGTCCGGGGCCGAGAGCACGGTCACCGCCTTGCGGACGGCCTCCTCGTGGCCCATCGCCCGCAGCGCGTCGAGCGCCCACGCGGCCGACTGCGCGGTGTCCTCGCGGACCGTGGTCACCACCACCAGCTGGTCGGCGGAGTCGACCGCCGCCCGCCAGTTCGAGGCGCGCATGTTGTTGCCCGTGTCCACCACCAGCACCCGGTAGAACTGCGACAGCAGCCGGTGCAGACGCTGGAAGCTCTCCGCGTCGACGGAGGCGACCGAGGCGGCGTTCTCGTCCGAGGCGAGCACGTCGAACTGCTCGGTCGGCTGGGTGCGCATGTACCCGTCGAGGTCGCCGATCCGCACGGCGCCGTGCGAGGTCAGCGTCGGCAGCGAGCGCAGCAGGTCGACGGCGGTGCGGGTGTGGTCCGACGGCGCCGACCGCCAGCCCAGGGTGCCGTGCGTCTCGTTGTTGTCCCAGGCGAGGGTGTAGCCGCCGCGCTGCAGCCCGAACGTCGAGGCGAGCAGCATGGTGGCCGTCGTCTTGTGGGCGCCGCCCTTGGGGTTGATCACCACGACGGTGCGGGGCCCGTCGAGGGACCGGCGCACGGCGGCGATGTCGGCACGCAGCCGGCGCTCGGCGCGGCCCGGGCCGGGCTTGACCGCGCCGAACGTCAGCGTGCGCACACCGCGCTGCCAGCCCTGGCGGGCAGGGCCGTTCCGGTCCGAGCGGCGGACGGACACCAGGTCCTCGAGCGTGGGGAGCACCTCGCCGTCGCGGCGCCGGCCGGCGGCGGCGTCCGCGGCGCTCCGGGTGTCGGTGGCGCGGGGCTCGGCGGTGCGCGCGTCCGCGGTGCGGGCGTCCGACGACGAGGCCGCAGCCGTCGCACCGGCCGGCGTCGCCCCGGCGGTCGACGCCGGGGCGCCGATCGGCGCGGAGGCTCCCGGCACCGGTGCGCCGGAGGTCAGCGGCGCGGCCGGCACCGGCGGCGCCGCGAGCTCGTCGGCCTCGTCGGGCTCCGGCGGCGCCTCGTCCACGCGTCCGTCCGGGTGGATCAGCAGCGACCACACCCCGTCCGGGTCGCGCACCTGCACCGGCAGCGGCCGGCCGAGCTCCGCGGCCAGCGCCGCGACCTGCGACGTCACCTCGGCGCCGGCCTGCGCCAGGTCCTCGCGGGCCACCGGGCGGCGGTCGCCGTCCACCACCAGCTCGCCGGTGCCGTCGTCGCGCACCTCGGCCGTGATGGTGGGGACACGCCCCGTGCTGGTCGTCAGGCTGCTGCCGTCGGTCATCCCCGAGAGCTCCTTCGTCGTCCACCGCTGTGCCCGGATCTGCGCAGCTCCGTCGCGCGGACAACCCACGCATGCGCGACGAAACTACGCCGTAGGGTCTCAGGTCGCACCGGGAGAGCGACGAACGCCCAGGCCAGCAGGGTCGGCACGACTCCCCGAACCGCCGCCGGGACGGCCGACGAGGTCGGCTCTAGTCCTCCAGCTCGACGTCGAACCACACCGTCTTGCCGCCGTCGGGATGGGTCGCGGTGCCCCAGGCGGAGGACAGCGCCTCGACGAGAGCCAGGCCGCGGCCGCTCGGCGCGGTCGGCTCGGGGTGCCGCACCCGCGGCCGGCCCTGACCGGTGTCCCGCACGCTCACCCGGACGGTGCGCCGGTCGACCCGCAGGCCCACCAGCACCTCGCCGTCGGCGGGTCCGTGCACCACCGCGTTGGAGACCAGCTCCCCGGTCAGCAGCTCGATCACCTGGTTGTTCGAGCCGACCACACCCTCGGCGGCGATGGCCCGCATCACCCAGTGGCGGGCCAGCCGAGGTGCGTGCCGCTCGGCGCGCAGCGTCAGCTCGTCGTCGACCGGGCGCCAGCCACTCCGGCGCGCACTCGGTGCGCTGGAGAGGTCTCGGACGTCGCCCACGGGACCAGCGTGCCCGATGGTCGTCGGCAGCGCCCTCCGAGGCGCGCGCACCGATGGGTGATCCGCGGCTCGGGACGGGGTCGTCCCGGCTCTCCCCGTGTGCCGGACGGGGTCAGCGGCGCACCGGCGGGGCGGGCCGCCACACCGGCGACTCGATCGGCATGAGGATCCACAGCGCGATGTAGACGATGAGGAAGCTGCCGGGGATCACCAGGTTGGCCAGCAGGAACAGCAGCCGCGTCACCCACGGGCCCAGACCGATGCGCCGGCCGATGCCGGCGCACACACCGGCGACCACCCGCCCCTCGTAGACCCGGATCAGGCCGGTCCGGCCCAGCGGCTCCTGGATGGTGCTCATCTCGTCCTCCCGTCACCGGACGTCCGGGTCGGGTGTCCGCCCCTCGGTCGTCCGGCGCTCTCCGGCGCCGTGCGCGCCGCCTCGTCGTGGTGCCGACCCCCGTGCGGGCCGGTGTGCTCCCAGCCTGGCGCCGGGGCCCGTCGCGGCCCATCGGGGACAGCCCTGATCCGTCCCGGGTTCGTCCCTGAGCCCCTCAGGCCGCTGCCTCAGCGCCACGGGCGGGCCACCTCAGGGGCCGCCGGGGCCACCTCAGACGCCGTCGGCCGCACCGCACCGGCAGGACTGGGCGATCGACCGATCCGCCGACCCGGGCCTCACGACGACCTTGGGGTCATCACACGGAGCAGGACGAAGGACGGGGAGCGCACCACCATGATCGAGATCACGAGGACGTGGCAGGCACCGGCGGTCGACGCCGAGCTGGCCTACCGTCGCGAGCACCTGCTGGACGAGCTGGGCCAGGCACGCCGGGCGGCGTACCTCAGCCGTGCGGCCCGCGCCGAGCGCGCCGCACGCCGCGACGCCGCCGGCCGGCAGCGGTCAGGCGGCCCGGGATCGATAAGCAGGTGGCTGCGTGGGTGGCCCCTGCGAGGATCGGGGGCATGGCACGCAGCCCGATGAGCACGCCGTTCGTCGCCCGTGCGGCACAGGTCGAGCGCCTCTGGGAGGCGTTCGAGGGCGCGAGCGCGGGCGAGCCGTCGCTGGTGGTCGTCGCCGGTGACGCCGGCGTCGGCAAGACGCGGCTGGTGCGCCACGTGAGGAGCCTGGCCAAGCAGGCCGGCGCCCGGACGGTCGTGTCGGCGTGCGTCGACCTCGGTGAGATCGGCCTGCCGTACCTGCCGTTCGCGGCGGCGCTCGCGACGCTGCAGGGCCTGGAGCCGGACGTGGTCGACGCGGTGGTGGCGGACCGTCCGGCGCTCGGCCGGCTGCTGCCCGGCGGGACGGACCGACCGGCCCGGGCCGACGAGGCGCAGGACCGGTTCGAGCTCTTCGAGGGCGTGGCCGACGTGCTGGCTCGCATGGGCACGGCCGAGCGGCCGCTGCTGGTGGTGCTCGAGGACCTGCACTGGGCGGACGCCTCGTCGCGGGACCTGCTGCGTTTCCTGGTCAGCCGCCTGGCCATGCAGCACCTGCTGCTGGTCGCCACGTACCGCACGGACGACCTGCACCGGCGCCACGCCCTGCGCCCGCTGATCGCCGAGCTGGTGCGGCACCCGCGCGTGCAGCGGCTGGAGCTGCTGCCGTTCGACGAGCCGGAGCTGCGGGAGTTCACCACGGCGGTGCTCGGTGCTCCCTTGGACGACGACACCTTCGGCCGGGTGGTCGCCCGCTCGGAGGGCAACGCGTACTTCGCCGAGGAGCTGCTGGCGGCCGGTCCCGAGACGGACGAGCTGCCGTGGTCCCTGGTCGACGTGCTGCGCGTGCGGCTCGAGGCGCTGCAGCCCGCGTCCCAGCGCCTGGCCGAGCTGGTCGCCGCCGCCGGACGCAGCGTCCCGGAGACGCTGCTGCGCGCCGCAGCCGCGGCCGACGACTCCGCGGTGCTGAGCGGGCCGGGCGCCGTGGACCTCGCCCTGCGGGACGCCGTCGCCCAGCACGTGCTGGCCGCCGAGGACGGCGGCCGCATCGCGTTCCGGCACGCCCTGCTGGCCGAGGCGGTGTACGGGGACCTGCTGCCCGGCGAGAAGTCGGGCCTCCACCGCGCCTACCTCCGCGCGATGCAGGCCGACCCGACCGTCGCCTCGTCGGCCCGTCTGGCCAGCCACGCGCTGCGCGCCCCGGACCTCGACGTGGCGCTCACCGCCTCCTACGCCGCGGCGAGCGAGGCGCAGGCCGTGCTGGCGCCCGAGGAGCAGCTGCAGCACCTCGAGGTGGTGCTCCGGCTGTGGGACGCGGCCCCTCGTGCAGCCGCCGGGCTGCCGGAGGACCACGTGGCGCTCCTGGGCCTCGCGGCGGGCGCGGCGTCGGAGGCCGGGCGGGCGGACCACGCGCTGCAGCTGGCTCGCGCCGCGGTCGACGAGACCGGCCACGACCCACGCCGCCAGGCGGGCTGCCGCACGGCGCTCGCCCGGTTCCTGCTCGATGCCGACCGGGTGCACGAGGCCCGGACCGAGGCGTCCCGCGCCGTGGCCGTGCTCGACGAGCCGTCCGCCGACCGCGCGTGGGCGCTCGCCACCTACGCGCGCGCCGCGATGAACATGGACCTCGACGAGGAGGCCGAGGTGGTGGCGACCCAGGCGCTCGAGGTGGCGCGGGCCGTCGGCGCCACCGACGCCGAGTCGGACGCGCTGACCACGCGGGCGCTGCTGGTCAGGGAGTCCCCGGAACGGTCCGAGGAGCTGCTCGAGGCGGCGCTGGTGCGCGCCGAGGAGTCCGGGGACCTGGCGACGGAGCTGCGGACCCGGTTCAACCTGGTGTCCGGCCGCTACTACGCGGGTGACCTCGCCGGGGCCGCCGCGCTCGCGGCGAGCAGCGTGGCGCGCGCCGAGCGGCTCGGCGCCGGCCGCGGGGCGTACACGCTGGAGCTGCGCTGGATGGCGGAGCTGATCCGGTACCAGTCGGGCGACCTCACCCCCGGGTCGGCGGCGCGCGCCCCGGTCGACCAGTGGGACGAGCACACGTCGTGGCTGGCCGTGGCGTGCACGTACGCCGCCGTCGCGCGGGGTGACGAGGACGCCGTCGAGCGCGGACGGGCCCTGGTGGCGCACCGGGACCGGGACCCGCAGATCCTGCTGATCGCGGGCGGCACCACGGTCGACGCGCTGACGTGGCGGGGCGAGCCCGACGCCGCCGTCGAGCTGGCGGCGGACGTGATGACCGGGGTGGCCGCCTCCTGGGGCGAGTACGTGCTCGGCGGCATCTGGGTGTGCGCGCTCGCGCTGGCGGCGCACGCCGATGCGACGGAGGAGGAGCGGCTCGCCGGCCGGGACGTCACGCAGCGGCTCGAGGCCGGCGAACGGCTGCTGTCGCACGCCGAGGACACCGCGGTGAAGGGTCGTCCGCGCGGCGGCCGGCTGGGGCCGGAGGGTCGCGGCTGGGCCGCACGGGCCCGCGCCGAGCACGCGCGGCTGAACGGCCGACCGGAGCCGGAGCTGTGGGCGGCGGCGGTGGCGGAGTTCGGCAACGGGTTCCGCTACGAGGTGGCCCGCACGCGGTGGCGGTGGGCCGAGGCGCTGCTGGCCGCCGGCGACCGCAGCGGTGCCCAGGGGCAGGCGTTGACCGCGCTGGCGGAGGCCGAGGCGATGGGGGCGCGGCCGCTGGCCACCGCGGTGCGGGCGCTGGCGCGCCGGGGCCGGCTCGAGCTGCCCGGCACCCGGGCCGAGACGGCGGACGTGCTGACGGCCCGCGAGGCGGAGGTGCTGCGCCTGGTGGCCCAGGGGCTGTCCAACCGGCAGATCGGCGAGCGGCTGTTCATCTCCGCCAAGACCGTGTCCGTGCACATCTCCAACCTGCTGGCCAAGCTCGGCGTGTCCGGTCGCGCGGAGGCCGTCGCGGTGGCCCACCACCGAGGGCTGCTGAGCTGAGCCGGCAGGCCGGCGGCAGGGGGTGCCGGTGTCGGTGCGCGGCTCTAGCGTGAGCCCATGCCGAGCGCCAGCACGCCCGCCGTCGAGCTCGAGGTGCGCGGCCGCACCGTGCGCGTGTCCAACCCGGACCGGGTCTACTTCGCCGAGCGGGGACTGAGCAAGCTCGACGTGGTGGAGTACTTCGTCGCGGTGGGTGACGGGATCCTCGGCGCGCTGCTGGACCGCCCGACGACGCTGGAACGCTGGCCCCGCGGCTGGTTCGCCGACGCGAAGCGGGCCACCCGCGCCGACTCGTCAGGCGACGCGTTCTACCAGAAGCGGGTGCCGCAGGGCGCCCCCGACTACGTCCAGACCAGCCGGATCGGCTTCCCGAGCGGTCGCACGGCCGACGAGGTGGCACCGACCGAGCTGGCCGTCGTCGCCTGGGCGGCCAACCTCGGCACGCTGACCTTCCACCCCTGGCCGGTGGTGCGCGACGACGTCGACCGGCCTGACCAGCTGCGCATCGACCTGGACCCGCAGCCGGGCACCGACTTCACCGATGCCGCCCGGGTCGCGCCGCACGTCCGCGAGCTGCTGACCGAGCACGGTCTGACGGGGTTCCCCAAGACGTCCGGTGGCCGCGGCATCCACGTCTTCGTGCCGATCGAGCCGCGCTGGACCTTCACGGAGGCCCGGCGCGCCACCATCGCGTTCGGCCGGGAGCTGACCCGCCGGCTGCCGGAGCAGGTGACGGTGAAGTGGTGGAAGGAGGAGCGCGGCTCGAAGATCTTCGTCGACTACAACCAGATGGCCCGCGACCGCACCATCGCCTCGGCCTACTCCGTGCGGGCCAACGCCCGTGCCACCGTGTCCGCTCCCCTGCGCTGGGACGAGATCGCCGACGTGGCACCCGACGACTTCGACGTCACGACGATGCCGGCGCGGTTCGCCGAGGTCGGCGACCTCTTCGCCCCGCTGGTCGCCCACCGTGAGCCGCGCTACTCGATCGAGTCGCTGCTGGAGCTGGCCGAGCGGCAGGAGCGCGACGAGGGCGAGGGTGACCTGCCCTATCCGCCCGAGTACCCGAAGATGCCGGGCGAGCCCAAGCGCGTGCAGCCCAGCAAGGACGCCGACCGCCCCCGCTGACCGGCGCCCGCGTCAGCCGGTCCGACCCTTCGTCAGCCGTCGCCCCCGACGCCGAGCGCGGTGAGCAGCCGGCTCAGGACGCCCACCGGGTCGTGCAGCACGCGGAACCCGTCGCGCACCACCCGGGCGGTGCCGTCGTCCACCGGCTCGGTCGCCCATTCGCGCGGCACGATCCCCAGCTCGACCTCCAGGCCGCTCGCCAGCCGCACCCGTCGCTCCGTCAGCACTCCCCAGGCCTGGGTGCGCACCGGCATCACGTCCTGGCCGACCGCAGCCGGGATCCAGTCGTCCGCCCGGATCCAGCGCTCGGGCACGTAGGTCAGCAGGACGAGGTCCACGTCGGAGTCCGCACGCGCCGCCCCACGTGCCCACGACCCCGCCAGCCCCACCGCGACGACGTCGGGACGGGCCGCCGCCCACGCCGCCACGGAGCGGCACACGGCCAGGACCTCGTCCCGCCGGCTCGGCTCGGACGGCATGCTCGGTCCCTCGGTCATCGGTGGTCCGTCAGGGCGCGCTGCGCGGGCGACCCGTCAGCCCGTGTACTCGTAGTGCCAGTACTCCGGCCCCGACCCGTTCTGCAGCGCCCATGTCGGCTGCACCCAGCCGAACGACGGACCGTGCGCCAGCAGCCACGCACGCTGCGCGCTGTTCCAGCCGTACTCGCACGGCAGCTCCGGCACGTCGATCGCCTTGCCGAAGCCGTGCGGCGACGTCCCCGGCACCGCGGCGACGGTGCCGAGCGCGGCGCGCATCGCCACCTGCGTCGCGTAGTCCCGGTACGCCAGGTCGATGTCCAGGTCGTGCCCGAACGCCGCCCGGAACGCGACGTTCAGCCGTTCGAGCGCCTGCGCCGCCGAGGTGAGCAGGTAGAAGCGGGTGCCGTGCGAGTCGGTGGTCCACGACAGCGCCGTCATGGACGAGGCCGGCAGGTTCCCGTTCGAGCCGTCGCCGGTCGCGGTGGGCACCGACGTCCAGAACGGCGGCCCGGTGTAGGTGGTGCGGCAGGGGTCGACGGACGACGTCGGCGCGGGGCTCGCTGCGGCACGGGCCCTCGCCGCTGCCTGGGCCGCTGCCTGCGCCGCCCGGGCGGCCTGCCAGGCCTGCTGCGCCTGGTCCGCCTGCGCCGCGGCGGTGGAGACGGAGGCGGTGAGCGTCGCGGCGCGGGCGGGCGCGACGGTCCCGGCGAGCGCCTGGTCGGCCTCGGCGAGCGCCGACGCCAGGGCCGTGCGCACCGCGTCGTCGGACACCTGCCCGGCGCTGCCGTCGAGCACGGCACGTGCTGCGGCGACCGCCTGCTGCAGCTCGGCACGGGACTGGTCGGTCAGGCCCTGGGCCGCCGCCTGCGCAGCCTGGGCCGTCAGGCCGGACACCTGCGACGCGTCGTCGCTCACGGCCGCGGCCGCCCGAGCCGACGTCAGCTCGTCCGCCGCAGCGGCCGGCCGCCGTCCGTCCTGCCAGGCCCAGGCCCCCGTGCCACCCGCACCCAGCACCAGGGCGGCGGCGAGCGCGACAGCGGCGGGACGACGGATGGCGTACCTCCCCGATCGGTGCGACGGGGTCCGCAGCAGCGCAGTGCGACGGACGAGCCAGGCTAACCCGGTCCCCCGCGCGGCGCCCAGCCCCGGACGCGGCCGGAGCCCGTGCCCCGAGGCGGCAGACGACTGGGACCGACGACCCCCGGGACCACCCGCGGGAGCGATCTCACTCTTCGGGTTCCTCAAGACCGGCGCGGCGCTGGTCGATCCCCAGACCATGACCGAGTTGACTGCGATGGTGCAGACGCTCACGCCCGACCCCACCCTCGTCGGCCCGCGTGACCTCACCTCGCACGAGCACGCCGACCTCGACCGGCTGCGGGCGCCGCTCGCCGGCAGCGTCGACCGCACGGACTCCCGCGCGCTGAGCTGGTTCTGGGACCGGGTGGTCCCGCAGCCCGGCACGCCGGCACCGGCGGGACTCGTGGAGTGGGTCGGGGTCGCGCTCGGCGACCTGCTGGTCACCCATGTCGCCGGTTCGCGCTGGGTGGTGTGCCCGGGACCGTCCGGACCGACGCTCGGCATCGTCGGCGATGCGCACCCCCTGGCACCGGTGGTGCCGATCCCCGACGCGCAGGACCGGTGGGACGCCGGCGCCCACGGCTGGATCGGCGGCTACCTCGGCGCCGCAGCCGCGCACCTGGCGGGCGTCACGATGCCGCAGCCGCGCGTGTCGGTCGAGAACGTGACCTCTTCGGAGCGCACCACGGGGCCGGCACCCGCGCCCGTGGACGACGAGCCCTCCGCCCCTGCCGACTCCCTCGCCGACTCGCTCGCCGCCACCGGCGGCGAGCAGGACGCCGCACCGGTCGCGCCCGAGGCGAAGGAGTGGACCCCCGTCGTCGTGCCGGCGCCGGGAACACCCCTGCCCAGCCGTCACCACGCCGCGGCGGACCCGACCGACGTCGCGACCATCGATGCCGGACCGGCTGCGGATGCGGGCGCGGCCACCGACACAGGGCCGGCCACCGCCGAGCCGGCTGCGGTCGAGCCCAGCGCCGTCGAGCCCAGCGCCGTCGCGCCGGACACGGTCGAGCCGGTCACCGCCGCGCCAGCCACCCCCCAGCGGCCGACCAACCTGCCGCACCCCCCGTCGACCGCCGCGCAGGAGCTGGCGCTGCGCGCCCTCGAGCACGCGCTGGTGGTGCTGCGCCGCGGACCGTTCGACCGCGAGGCCTTCGTCATGCTGGTCGACGACTCGGGCACCCGCACCCTCGCCTGCACCGGTGAGCCGTCGCAGGCCCTGCGACAGGCGCGGGACACCGCACGCACCTCCGGCGCCCGCGCCGTGGCGATCGGATGGATCGACCGGCACCCGGCCGGCGTCCCGGACCCGCGTCAGGGGTTCCCGGCGGTGCTGATCGAGGCGTCGGAGGCCGGAGCGCCGGGGCTGAAGGTGGCGCACCGGTTCGTCGAGGACGCGCTCGGCACCGGCCCGCTCGGCGACCCCGTGCTGGTGGGCGAGGTCCCGCCGCTGCTCTAGCTGCGGCTGGCGCTCGGCTCGGGCTGGCGCCCGGCTCCGGCTGGGCTGATGGTCCGGGTTGCGTCGACCTCCGGACACAGGAATCGCCCGGCGACGTCGTCGTCGGGCGACTCGGTTTGACCGGCCTCGCGTGAGACCTGCGGGCGCGACGCTGCGTCCGCGTGGTGCGTCTCAGGCGATGCGGCGCTTGGCGCGGAACTCGTCGGCGATCTGCTGGGCCTGCAGGCTGATCAGGGCCCGGTAGTACTCGAAGAGGATGGCCACCCGCTCGGCGGGCACCTCGTCGTCGCCGTCGCGCGCCGCCAGCCACTCGTACTTCGCCACGCGGATCTCCGCGTCCGATATGTACAGCTGCCAGTCCGCTGTCGTCGGGAGCTCGTTGTTCGGTTCCATGCCGTGAGTCTGGACCGGCCGGAGTGCGCCTGGGACGAACGTCCCGTGTTTTCGCCCCCCGTGACAACGTGTCGCGACACCGTGTCACATAACCCGCCCGGGTGAGCGACCCACCACCAGCACCGGTCCTGACCTGCGAGGACACACCCGCTCAGATTTTGGACGATTGTCATGGTCAAGCGTCCAGTTCACCCTTTACTGCCACTAGGCGAGACGGCTCCGGGGGCTCTCCGGGGCGTCGACCGAGCCGTCGGCACCGTCCTCGTCCAGCTGCCGGTGCAGCCCGTCGAGCTCCGTCCGGAGCTCCGCAGCCGTCTGCGCCCACCGGCGCGCGTCCTCGTCCCGGCCCCACACCTCCGCGTAGCCGCGGGCGCGGAACATCGCCAGGCTCAGGCGAACGGTGGTGTCGCGGACGCGTGCCCGCAGGAACGCCTCCTGCAGCCCCGCCAGCCCGGGGTCGCCGGGCTGCCCGACGAGCGGGTCGCGTCGGTCGACGGAGGCGGTCATGCCCTACCGATCGGCCGGTGAGGGCCGATCAGTGAGTCATCCGGCACGACTACGCGGGAGATCACACGGCGGCAGGGCCGAACCGGTCAGGTACCGCTCCCCGTCGGGCACCCCTCGTCAGGCACCCCCCGTCAGGCACCCCTCGTCAGGCACCCCTCGTCAGGCACCACTCCCCGTCAGGTACCACTCGAGGAACCGCTCCGACTGCTCGACCTCGACCCACGGCACCTGGCGGTGGTCGCCGACGTGGGCCCGCAGCGTCTTGTGCGGAGAGCCGAAGGCGTCGAACAGCGCCAGCCCGGAAGGGCGGTCCAGCTCGGGGTCGTCCCAGGAGAGGATCACCTCGACCGGGACGGTCACCTGCCGGGCGAGGGCGAGCACGGGCTCGGTGCCGAAGTACCCGCCCAGCACCGCCGCGCGGATGCGGGCGTCGGCCAGGATCAGCGGGATCCCGATGCCGGTGGCCAGTGTCAGGCCGGTGTACCCGATCGGCGCCTGAGCACCGACCTGCGGGAGCGCCTGCAGCGCGTCGACCGTCGCGCGCCACTCCGGCACGGCCCGCTCGGCGATCGAGGCGTTGAGCTCGACGACGATCGGCGCGAGGGGCTGACCGGCCGCGCGGGCGGCCAGCATCGCGTCGACCAGGCGCTGGTCCGCGGCGCTGCGCGGACGGTCGCCGTGCCCGGGCGCGTCGATGGCCGCGACGGCGTACCCGTACGTGCCGACCAGGTGACGGGCCCGCGCCACGAGGCCCGGCGCGCGCTTGTGCAGCCCGCCGCCGTGACCCATCAGCACCAGGGCGGGGGGTGGCTCGACGGCACCGCTGGGGGTCCACAGGACCCCGGGGACGTCGTCGACGGTGAAGTCGTGCTCGTCGACGCCGTCGGCGGACGAGGAGGTGTGCAGGTGCATGGCGGACGCCTTCCGATCAGCTGACGGAGGGCTCCCGGCGTCGAACGAGCAGGCCGGTCAGTGACGACGTGGGGAGCACCCGTGGGACACAGCGTTCATCGGTGCTCACCCCCTCCGGTCGTCGGCCTCGCGCACAGGGTCCCGTGGGTCGGCGCGGCTGTCGACGGCATTTCCGTGCTGCGGGAGGCCTGAGCGACCTCTGGCGCGCTCAGCGCCGCGGCGCGGCGGTGCTGCCCCGTACGACGAGGCTGGTCGGGATCAGCTCGCTCCCGGGTGGGGTACCGCCGGCGATCGTCTCGAGCAGCACCTGCAGGCAGCGCTCCCCCAGCCGGCCGAAGTCCTGGCGGACGGTGGTCAGCGGCGGGACGAAGTGCGCGGACCCGTCGACGTCGTCGAACCCCACCACCGACACGTCGTCCGGCACCCGCAGGCCGGCCTCCCAGAACGCCCGCAGCAGGCCGAGCGCCAGCTGGTCGTTGGCGGCGAACACCGCCGTCGGCGGCCCACCCGCCACCAGCTCCCGCCCGACGGCGTAACCGCGGTCGGCGCTCCAGTCGCCCGTGCTCGGCTCGACCGCCTCGATGCCGGCGGCCGCCAGCTCGTCGTGCCAGCCCTCGATGCGGCGGCGTGCGTCCAGCCAGTCGGTCGGGCCGGCCAGGTGCAGCACGTCCCGGTGCCCGAGGTCCAGCAGGTGCCGCACCGCCTGGCGCGCGCCGGCGTAGTGGTCCACCGCGACCGACCGCAACGGCGCAGGCAGGGCCATCGGCCCCACCATCACCACCGGCACCGGGGAGGCGAAGGAGCGCACCGCCTCGACCGCGTCGTCGTGCGCCGCGAGCACCACGACCCCGTCGACACCCTCCGTCATGAAGTGCTCGAGCACGGACGCGACGTCGTCCGAGCTCCACGCCGGCAGCGTGGCCAGGGACACGAACAGCCCGAGCTCCCGGGCCGCGTTCTCGATCGCGATCAGCGTGCTGGTCGGCCCGAACAGCGCGGAGCCGGACGAGAGGACGCCGATGGTGCCGCTGCGACGGGTCACCAACGCCCGCGCGGCGAGGTTGGGGCGATACCCCAGTGCGGCGACCGCGTCGAGCACCCGCCGTCGGGTGGCCGGACGCACGCTGGGATGGTCGTTGAGGACCCGGGAGACGGTCTGGTGGGACACCCCGGCGAGCGCGGCGACGTCGCTCATCACGGGTGGGCGTGTGCTGGACATCGGTCCGAATCCTCCACCCGTCGAGGCGCCCGAGGTGGCCGGACACTCCACCGACCCGCGAGACACGAAGGCCCCGCGCCGGCATTGGTGCTGGTCGCGGGGCCTTTCGGTGCTGAGCCGCCTGAGAGAATCGAACTCTCGACCTTCTCATTACGAGTGAGACGCTCTGCCGACTGAGCTAAGGCGGCGTCGTCGTGGGGTGACGCGGAGCGACCCCCGGCACGGCGAGCGGGCCCACTGTACCCGGAGCCCGGTCCGGCCTCCAAAGCGGGCCCGCGGTCGGTCGCGCCGGTCGGCGCGGGTGTCAGCAGCGCGTGCCGGCCTTGGGGGCCGTGCCGTCGAGGAAGTAGTCGTCCACGGCGTTCTGCACGCAGGAGTTGGACAGGCCGTACGCGCCGTGCCCCTCCCCGACGTGGGTGAGCAGGACGCCCGACGAGAGGGTCGAGGCCATCTTCTGCGCCCAGACGTAGGGCGTCGCCGGGTCGTTGGTGGTGCCGATGACGACGATCGGCGGCGCGCCCTTCGCCGAGTAGTCGGTCAGGTCCGTCGCCTGCGGCACCGGCCAGCTCGCGCAGGTGGTGCCGGAGTACGCGAAGAAGTCCCCGACGGTGGGCGCCGCCTGCTTGATGGCGGCGGCCTGCGTGCGCATGGTCGCCAGGTCCGACGAGCCGCGCGAGTCCAGGCAGTCGATGGCGGTGAACGCCTCGGTGGTGTTGGTGGTGTACCGGCCGTCGGACGCGCGGTCGTAGTACGCGTCGGCCAGCTGCAGCAGCCCGGAGCCGTCGCCCTTCACCGCGGCGGTCAGCGCCTGGGTCAGCATCGGCCAGGCCTTCTGCGAGTACAGCGGGTAGGCGATGCCGGTGAAGGCCAGCGGCGCCGTCAGCCGGCGGGAGGTGCCGGTCGGTAACGGCGTGGTGTGCGTGTGGGTCAGCAGGCCGGCGATCTCCTTCATCGCGGTGTCCACGTCGCCCGTCAGCGGACAGCCCTTCCCGCCCAGGCAGTCGGTGACGTACGCCCGCAGGGCGCTCTCGAAGCCGGCTGCCTGGCCGGCCGCGACGGCGTCGGCGTCGAGCGTCGGGTCGAGCGCCGAGTCGAGCACCATGCGGCCGACCGTCTTGGGGAACAGCGCCGCGTAGGTGGCGCCGAGCTTGGTGCCGTACGAGTAGCCGAGGTAGTCGAGCGTCACGTCGCCGACCGCGGCCCGCACCACGTCCATGTCCTTCGCGGAGCTGATGGTGTCCACGTGCCCCAGCACGGCGCCCGTGTTCTGGGCGCACGCGGCACCGAAGTCGGCCCACGCCTTCTCCTGGGCCTGCACGCCGGCGTCGGTCGACAGGTCGAAGTCGGCGGCCACCAGCTTGTCCATCTGCGGGCCGTCGTAGCACTTCACCGGCGCCGACCGCTGCACGCCGCGGGGGTCGAAGGCCACCAGGTCGTACTCGTCGCGCACCTCGGCGCTCACCACGGTGCCGGCCGTCTCGAGGAAGTCGACGGCCGAGGCGCCCGGTCCACCCGGGTTGACCAGGATCGACCCGACGGTGTCCGACCCCTTGGCCTTCAGCCGTGCCACGGCCAGGTCGATGGTCGGGCCGGCCGGCTGGGCCCAGTCGAGCGGGACCGTGACGGTGCCGCACTGGGCGGTCTCGCCCTGCGGCGCCGCGACGCCGGAGCAGCCCTTCCACTGCACGGTCTGCGAGTAGAACCGGGTCAGGTCCGCCGGGACCGGGGTCGCGGGCGCCGACACGCTCCGCGAGGCGTTTCCCGTGGGGCTGGTCCGGTGCTTGGCGGGGGCCGGCGTGCAGCCGGCGAGCACGAGTCCGACGACGAGCAGGGCCGATGCCGCACCGAGGCGGGTGGACCGGCGCAGGCCGGTGGACGGCCGGGCGGCGATGGGCATGGCGCCCACCGTAACGGTCGGTGCTGAACAGTCTTGACGGAACCCGAACACAGGGCGGACACACCCCGAACCGAGGTCGTCGACAGTCCTCCTCGTCGGCGGGAGCGGCCCGCCCTGGTGAAGGAGTCGTCATGACGCTGCCCCTCGCACGCATCGTCGGGACCGTCGCGCTGACCGGTGCGCTCGCGCTCGGTGCCGCCGTGCCCGCCCTCGCCGACGGGACGTCCACCCCCGTCGCGACCCCGACGGCGAGCTCGTCGCCCAGCCCGTCGACGCACGTGACGGTGGACGGGAGCACGGTCACCATCACCACCGACCTGGCGACCGTCCAGGCATGGTGCACCCGCGACCACAAGGCGCAGGCCCGCCTGACGGCGCTGCAGCAGCGGATCCAGGCCGGGGCCGACACCAAGGGCTCCGTCGCCTGGCTGCGCGCCAAGGCCGCCGCGGCGGCGACCGCCGGGCACCCCGAGCAGGCGAAGCGGCTCAACGAGCGCGCCGACCGGCGCCAGGACCGGCTGCCGCAGATCGCCAACGCGCTGACCCGGCTGAAGAACGCGGACACCACGGTGTGCTCCGCCCTGCCCGGCGCGGGCGCATGAGCCTGCGCCTGCGCGCGGACGCGCGCCGACGTGGCGTCGCGCTGCTGCTCACCGCGGGGCTCGTGGCCGGCCTGGCCGGCTGCGGCCTCGCGGGGCACGGCAGCGTGGGGGCCGGTGGCGGGACGACGAACGGCGCGGCCAGCGGGACGGTGGGCGGGAGCGCGGCCCGTGGCGGGTCGGCGGCCGGCAGCGCGTCCGGCGGGACGGGTGCTGCTGCCGGAGGCTCGTCCGGCGCGTCGTCGTCGCCTGCCGCGACGGACGTCGACGGGCTGCAGCAGGCTGTCGACCAGGCCGGCAGCCTCGCCGACCAGGTGGACCAGGACATGGCGGGCGACGCCTCGTCCTGACCCCGTCGCCCGGCACGACGGGCGCGGCAGCCGACAGGAGGATCGATGGCGCAGGGCAGCGGGCTGGTGGTGCTCGCCGAGGACGACCCGGCGGTGACCGAGCTGGTGCGCCTGTACCTGACCCGCGACGGGTTCACGGTGCAGGCCTACGCCGACGGCTCGCAGGCGCTGCAGGCCGTGCTGACCCATCGGCCCGTCGCCGTCGTGCTCGACATCGGCCTGCCCGGCCTGGACGGCATCGAGGTGTGCCGACGGCTGCGCGCTCGCGGGGACCGCACGCCGGTGCTGTTCGTCACCGCGCGGGACGACGAGGTGGACCGGGTGCTCGGCCTCGAGCTCGGTGCCGACGACTACGTCACCAAGCCGTTCAGCCCCCGCGAGCTCGTCGCCCGCGTGCACGCGGTGCTGCGCCGGACGCAGCCGGTGGACGCCGAGCGGCTGACGTTGGGGCCCGTGACCGTCGACGTGCCGGGCCGGCGGGTGTGGGTCTCCGACCGGCCGGTGCACCTGACCGCGACGGAGTTCGACCTGCTCACGCACCTGCTGCGCACGCCGGGGCGGGTGTGGCAGCGCGAGGAGCTGCTCGCGGCGGTCTGGGGGTACGCCGATGCCGGCAGCCGCACGGTCGACGTCCACGTCGCCCAGCTCCGCGCCAAGCTGGGCGCGGACGCGCCGCTGCGCACCGTCCGCGGGGTCGGCTACGCCGCCGACGAGGCCGCGATGGGCGCGGAGCAGGGCGGCGGCCGTGGAGGCGCTGACCCCGACGGACATGGACGCTCCGACCAGCCTGGGCGAGGCCGGCTGTGACCGGCACGCCGGCCGATCACCGGTCTCCCGCCACCTCTCCGATGCCCCTCGCGAGCCCTGCCGACGTACCTCGCCGCGACGCCCCCCGTCGGTGGTCCGGCCACCTGAGTCTCAGCGTCCAGATGACGCTGGTGTGCGTCGCGGTGGCCCTGGTCGCGGCCGCTCTCTCCGGGGTGGCCGCCGCCCGGGCCGTCGTCCAGGAGGACCGCATCGCGGCCGCCGCGGCGGCGGCGCCCGAACCGGTCGCCACCACTCCGGCGGAGCGGGCTCGGGAGCGGGCGCGTGAACGGGCACTGGCTCGCGCCGAGGCCCGGCCGCTGCAGCGCGTGGAGCGGGCGGTGGCCATCGCCCTCGCCGTGGGGCTCGGCGTCGGCCTCCTCGCCGGCGGGGGTGCCGCCCGGTTGCTGACCCGCCCGCTGCGCCGCACCGCCGTCGCGGCCACCGCCCTGCAGCACGGGCGACGCGACGTGAGGGTGCCGGCCGAGGGTCCCCCCGAGATCGCCGAGGTGGCCGACTCGCTCAACGCCCTGGCGGCGGCGCTGGCGACGTCCGAGGCTCGGCAGCGTCGGTTCCTGCTGTCCGTCTCGCACGAGCTGCGCACGCCGCTGACGGCCGTGCAGGGGTTCGGCGAGTCGATCGCCGACGGTGTGGTCGAGGGCGAGCAGGCCAGGGAGGCCGGACGCGTGGTGGTCGCGGAGTCGCAACGGCTGGCACGCCTGGTGGAGGACCTGCTGGCGCTGGCCCGGATGGGCGCCGACGACTTCCGGCTCGAACCCGCCACGGTGGACGTCGGTGCACTGGTGGACGACGCGGGCCGCACCTGGTCGGCGCGGGCGGTGGCGTCCGGTGCCGTGCTCCGGGTGGAGCTGCCCGCGGTTCCGCTGGTGATCCGCACGGATCCCGGCCGGTTGCGGCAGGTGCTCGACGGCCTGGCAGCCAACGCTGTGCGGATGACCCCCGCGGGGCACCCCGTGGTGCTCGCCGCCCGTCCGCCGGTGCTGACGGACCCGCCCGGGACTGCCGCCGTGCTGCAGGTGCGCGACGGCGGACCGGGGCTGACGGAGGCCGACCGTGCCGTCGCGTTCGAGCCGGGTGCGCTCGGGGCCCGCTACCGGGACGAGCGGCCCGTGGGCGTCGGCATCGGACTGTCCCTGGTGCACGGCCTGGTGCAGCGGCTCGGCGGCGCCATCGCCGTCGACGTCGCACCGGAGGGGGGAGCGGCGTTCACGGTCGCTCTGCCCGTGGCGGCACCGACCGGTGCGCCGTCTACGCCGTGACGGGCTGCGTCCCGCCGGTGAGCAGCGGGGCGACGACCTCGTCGACGATCGACGTCACCGCCTGGGCCGACGGCGCCCGCAGGGTCGTCGTCACCTCCTGACGCAGCAGGTCGGCGGCGAGCCGCAAGGTGCGCGGCGTCACCCGGCTCGGGTCCACCTCACCCCTGCGCTCGGCGCGGCGGACCACCTCCACGACCGCGGCACCGCCACCGCCCAGCCAGTGCTCGCGCAGCGCGTACGGGGCGATGCCCGTCTCCCGGTAGAACTCCCCCATCTGGACACCGAGCAGCACCATCACGTCCGCCCGCCGGGTCATCGCGTGCAGGATCTCGAGCAGGTCGCCGCGCAGGCTGCCCGTGTCCGGTGCCGGTGCGGGGTCTCCGGCGGTGCGGTGCCGCAGAGCCGCCAGCGCCAGGTCACGTCGGGTGGACCAGCGGCGGTAGACGACGCTGCGCGACGTGCCGGCCCGCGTGGCGACGGCATCGAAGGTCAGATCGGCATAGCCCCGCTCCACCAGCTCGGCCCACGCCGCCTCGAGCAGCGCCGCATCCAGCTGAGCGCCCCGCCGACGCCGCCGAGGCCCAGAACCGGCGTCGCGCCCGGCGTCGCGGCCGGGATCACGCCTGGAACCGGGAGCCGGACTCTCCACGTCAAGGTCCACTCGTGCATCTTATTGCCCTCCGGTCCTAAGAGTCGCTGACGTCTCTTAGCGCGGTCCGCCGCTGCTCATTGCCTGCACCCGTCCCGGCGCCGGTGCAGGCGCGCCGGAGCGACCCGGGACGGGGACGAGCGGTAGGCCGTGCCGGCTGCTGAACGACCAACCGCCGGTCCCGGAAGACCGGATACGCACGTGGTGCCGATGGACAACGTCGTGGTGGTGCCAGCACAGCAGCACGCCCGTGTTGACGTCGGTCTCCCCGCCGTCCCGCACCCACTCGGCGACATGATGGATCTCGCCCAGCGCCGGCGGCGCCGTGCACCCCGGATATCGGCACGTGCCGTCGCGGGCGACCACCGCCCTCCGGCGGGGTCCGGCGTAGGTGCGCTCGGCCCGGCCGACGTTGATCACCTGCGAGTCCGGGCCGAACACGAGTCGCGAGACGGCGGAGTCGCAGGCCAGCCGCGCGAGGACCGTCTGCGGCACGGGGCCGGCACCGACCAGCTCCGCCACCGCGAACCGCTCGACGTCGGCGACGGCCGGCAGTCGGAACGGCCGCTCAGCTCCCCTGCCCGCGCCGCTCTCCCCCACTCGACGCCCCGCCACTGGACGCTCCACCGCTCCACCGACGGCACGCAGGTGCGGGGCGCCGGCCTCCACAGCGCGCCGCAACGTCTCGAAGTCGACGACGACGTCGAGGTGCGGCCGGACCACTGCACCGGTGCCGACCAGCCCGTGGTCGAGAACGAGCCGCGCCACGTCGGCCAGCCCCTGCGCACGACGCTGCTGCGTGGTCCGTCGGTCGTCCGGCGCCGGGGCCGTCATCACGGTGTCCAGCGCGGCGTTGACCGCCGCACCGTGCTCGGTCGTCAGGAAGCCGGAGAGGTGATACCCGCCCTTCGTGGCGGCAAGCCCGACAAACTCCCGGTCGCACGCCTCGCGGTACCCGCGCTCGTCCGCGTCGGGATCGGCCGCGGCGGCCCAGCGCCGAGCCAGCCGGCGGAACCCGTCGGCTCCGTCCTGAGCGGCGTGCTCGACGAGGAACTCCTCACCGCACTCCTCCGCCGAGGCGGCCAGAGCATCGCACCGCGGTTCGCTCGTCGCGACGACCGTCACCATCGTCCGCACCTGGTCGCGGCCCACGAGCCCGGCCAGCGCCGCGGCGCTCGTGGCGGGCAGGTGGTCGCGCAGCACCCGGCCGGTGCTGACGAGCTCGCGTGCCCTGACGAACGACATCCCGGTGCGTGCGGCCAACCAGTGCGCGAACGAGCGGGAACCGTCGGCCGCCCACATCCCGTCCTCGGCCGCCGAGACCGACAACCATGCGGCCGCGGCACTCAGTCGGTCCAGCTGCTCGACGAGGCTCAGCAGCACGTCGAGCGGTTCGCCGCCGACAGCACCGCCGACCGACGGAGGCTGCTGCACACCCTGCACGACGGCGTCGACCGCGACGGTGAGCGCGTCGACAGCTCCGTCCGCCGCCGACCCGTGCACCGCCACCACCGCCCACCCCTGAGACCCGTCCGACCAGCACCAACGATATCGCCTCTGGCTCTATTCGAACGTGTGTTCGTCTCTCTGTGTGTTCGCTGTGAGCGATATGGCCACTGCGGCGGCGCCAACGCCCGTGGCGTCTCCCCGAGAACCTGCTGTCGAGATACGCGGATGACTCTTATCCCGCGCCGCACGTCAGCCCTGCGGCCGGAGCGCCACCGCCATCGCCTCGACCGCCAGCAGCGGCGCCACGTTCCCGGCCAGCCGCGTCCGTGCGACGCCCACGGCATCCATCCGCCGCAGGGTCTGCTCCGCGGTGCTGTCCGCCGCCAGCCCCCGCACCAGGGCCTCGTGCTCGCTGTTCACCAGCTCGACGCCCGCCCCGAGCTGCACCACCAGCACGTCCCGGTAGAGCGACAGCAGGTCCACCATCGCGCGGTCCAGCACGTCGCGCTGCGAGCGGGTCGCCCGGCGCTTCTGCTCCTCCTCGAGCTGGCGCACCTGCGCCCGCACCGTCGGTGGCAGCGTCGCGGCGTTCTCCGCGCCGAGCGTGTGCAGCAGCGCCGCACGCTCGGCCGCGTCCTTCTCGTCCGTCCGCGCACGGGCCTCCGCCTGCGACGTCTCGACCAGCTCCCCCGCGGCCAGCACCGCGTCGCCGACGCCACGGATGCCGCCGGCCAGCTCGAGGACCCGGTTGCGACGGGCCCGCGCGTCCGCGTCCCGCGCGAGCCGGCGGGCGATGCCGACGTGGCTCTGCGCGGCACGGGCCGCCACGAGGGCTGTGGTCGGGTCGATACCGTCCCGACGCGCCAGCAGCTGCGCGACGGCCTCGACGGGCGGGACGCGCAGCGGCACCGAACGACAGCGCGAGCGCAGCGTGATCAGCACGTCCTGGGCGCTCGGCGCGCACAGCACCCAGACGGTCCGCGCCGCCGGCTCCTCGATCGCCTTGAGCAGCACGTTGCCCGAGGAGTCGTTCAGCCGGTCCGCGTCCTCGACGACCACCACCCGCCACCGGCCCTGCGACGGCGCCCGCGCCGCCAGCTCCACCAGCGGGCGCGCGGTGTCGACGCGGATGAACACGCCCTCGGTGGCCACCAGCGTCACGTCCGGATGGGTGCCCGCGAGCGCCGTCGTGCACTCGTGGCACACCCCGCAGCCGCCGCGCGGGCACTGCAGTGCCGCGGCGAAGGCGCGCGCCGCGTTGGACCTGCCCGATCCCGGCGGTCCGGTCAGCAACCAGGCGTGGGTCATCGCCGTCGGGTCCGCCACCGCGTGCGAGAGCACGGCGACGGCCGGCTCCTGCCCGACGACGTCGTCCCAGACGGTCACGACGAGGCCCGCCCCGGATGCCCGACGGCCCCCGCGGCACCCACCGGCACGCCGCTGAGCAGCGGCTCCACACGTACCCGGATCGCGGCTGCCAGCTCGTCGGCCGGCCGCGTCCCGTCCAGCACCAGCCACCGCCCCGGGTCCGCCGCCGCCCGGTCGAGGAACGCCTGCCGCGTCCGCCGGTGGAACTCGTCCCCTGCGCGCTCGAGCCGGTCCGGCTCCCCGGTCAGCCGCGCCTTGCCCGCCACCGGGTCGATGTCGAGCAGCACCGTCAGCGCCGGGAGCAGCCCCTCGGTCGCCCACAGCGACAGCTGCTCCACGGCGTCCGCACCCAGGTCCCGGCCCACCCCCTGGTACGCCACCGACGAGTCGAGGTACCGGTCCGTCACCACCACCTCGCCGCGGTCCAGCGCGGGGCGCACGACGGTGGTGACGTGGTGCGCACGGTCGGCGGCGTAGAGCAGCGCCTCGGTGCGAGCGTCGACGTGGTCGCCGTGCATCACCGCGTTGCGGAGCACCCGGCCCAGCTCGGTGTCGCCGGGCTCGAAGGTGAGCAGCACCGTGCGGCCGGTGTCCTCGAGCCAGTCACGCAGCGCACGGGCCTGCGTCGACTTCCCGGCCCCGTCACCGCCCTCGAAGGACACGAACAGCCCGTTCACGTGCGCCAGGGTAGCCGCCGGCACCGACACCGCCCGGCACGGCGAGGGGGACCGGCCGCCTCGACCGATCCCCCTCCGCCACCATCGGGCGCGGCTCAGCCCCGCGGCTCGCCCGGGTACACCACGCCGACCTGCCGGCGCACCTCGTCCATCGTCCGGAGCACGGCCAGCGTGCCCTCCCACGTCATCCGCGGGCTCTCCGGCTCCCCGGCCGCCACGCGGCGCGCCACCTCCGCCGCCTCGTACTGCAGCCCGTTCTCGGCCGGCTGGGTGAACGTCCACACCCGCCCGTCCCGACGGGTCACCTGGAACGACGTCGGCCGGTAGAACTCGCCGGCGACCCGGATGTGGCCCTCGGTGCCCGAGATGGACGACGTGGTGGGCGTCTTGGCCCACAGCGTGGTGTTCAGCTGCGCCAGCGCGCGGTCGCCGTAGCGCAGCACCGCGGACACCTGCCCGTCCACACCGGTCTCCGTCAGCACGCCGACGGCGTGCACCTCGTCGGGAACGCCCAGGAAGTCGTGCGCCCAGGCGGCGGTGTAGACGCCGAGGTCGAGCAGGGCGCCGCCCGCCAGCTCGGGTGCGTACACGCGGCTGCGGGGGTCGAAGGCGAACCACTGACCGTGGTCGGCACGCAGGTTGACGATCTCGCCGATCTCACCGGCGTCGATCACCTGGTGCAGCGCGGCGACGTGCGGCAGGAACCGCGTCCACATCGCCTCCATGACGAAGACGCCGGCCTGCCGGGCGGCGGAGAAGATCTCCTCCGCCTCGGCGACGTTGCGCGTGAACGCCTTCTCGACGAGCACGTGCTTGCCGGCCTTGATCGCCTGCAGGGCGTTGTCCCGGTGCTCGGAGTGCGGGGTGGCGATGTAGACGGCGTCGACCTGCGGGTCCTCGACCAGCTGCCGGTAGCCGACGTGCGTCGTCGGGATGCCGTGGGCCGTGGCGAACCGCTCGGCACGGTCGCGGTTGCGGGAGCCGACGGCCACCAGCTGGGCCCGCGTGTGCTGCGCCACCGCGTGGGCGAACACGGAGGCGATGCCGCCGGCGCCGAGGATGCCCCAGCGGATCGGAGGTGCGGTACGGGGGTCCTCGGTGCGTGGCATGGCGCCAACGTAGCGCTGACGCGACCGCCTCGTCGCGCGCGCCCGAACGCGTCACGACGAGCCTCGCGGCCGGCTCACGACGAGCGTCGGGCCCCGTCCCGACGCGAGCCCCGGAACCGCTCAGGAGCGCGAGCTCGACCGGCTCTTCCCGGCCCCGGCACGGGCCCGCGGAGCCGCCTTGCGCTTGGTCGGACCGGCCTCCCGCTTGGCTGCCAGCAGGGCGATCGCCTCGTCCGGGGTGATCGACTCGGGCGTCGTGTCCTTGGGCAGCGTGCGGTTGGTGACGCCGTCCGTCACGTAGGCGCCGAACCGGCCCTCCTTCACCACGATCGGCTTGCCGCTGGTCGGGTCGGTGCCGAGCTCGCGCAGCGGAGGCGTGGTGACCGCGCCGCGACCGCGCTTGGGCTGGGCGTAGATGGCCAGCGCGTCCTCGAGCGTGACGTCGAACAGCGCCTCCTCCGACGGGAGGGTGCGGGAGTCGGTGCCCTTCTTCAGGTACGGCCCGTACCGGCCGTTCTGGGCGGTGATCTCGGCACCGGTCTCCGGGTCGGTGCCGACCACGCGCGGCAGGGACAGCAGCTTGAGCGCGTCCTCGAGCGTGATGGTGTCCAGCGACATCGACTTGAACAGGGAGCCGGTGCGGGGCTTGGGCGCGGCGGCGAGGGCCTTCTTGCGTGCGGCCGCCGACAGGTTCGGGTCCAGCTCCGGCTCCGGCAGCACCTCGGTGACGTAGGGGCCGTAGCGGCCGCTGCGCGCGACGACGGTGGTCCCGGTGGACGGGTCGGTGCCGAGCTCGCGGTCGCCGTCCGGCTGCGTGGTCAGCAGCTCGTGGGCCTTCTCGACGGTCAGCTCGTCCGGTGCCAGGTCGTCCGGCACCGACGCCCGCTGCGGATCGGTGGACCCCTCCAGCGGCGGCGCCTCGAGGTACGGCCCGTACCGGCCGACGCGCAGCGTGATGCCGTCGCCGACGTCGATCGAGTTCACGTCCCGCGCATCGATCTCGCCGAGGTTGTCCACCAGGCCGTGCAGGCCGCCGGACTCGCGAGAGTCCGACCGGTCGCCGAAGTAGAACTCGGTCAGCCAGTCGACCCGGTCCCGCTGCCCCTCGGCGATCGCGTCGAGGCCCTCCTCCATGTCGGCGGTGAAGGAGTAGTCGACCAGCCGGTCGAAGTTCTCCTCGAGCAGCCGGGTGACGGCGAACGCCAGCCACGTCGGCACCAGGGCCTGGCCGCGGCTGGTGACGTAGCCGCGGTCCTGGATGGTCGAGATGGTGGCCGCGTAGGTGGACGGGCGGCCGATGCCGCGCTCCTCGAGGGCCTTGACCAGGCTCGCCTCGGTGTACCGCGGGGGCGGTGAGGTGCGGTGGCCGTCCGCCGCCAGGTCGCTCGCGGTGAGCGGGTCGCCCTGCGCCATGCGCGGCAGGCGCGCCTCGCGGCCCTCGCCGGCGGAGCCGGCCGTGGCATCGTCGTCGTACCGGGAGACGTCCCGGCCCTCCTCGTACGCCGCGAGGAACCCGCGGAACGTGATCACGGTGCCGGAGGCGGAGAACACGGCCTCACGCCCGTCGCTCGTCGTCGCCGCGAGGCGCACCGAGGCCGTCTGGCCCCGGGCGTCCGCCATCTGCGAGGCGACGGTGCGCTTCCAGATCAGCTCGTACAGACGGAACTGGTCGCCGGACAGCTCGCGGGCCACCTGGGCCGGCGTGCGGAAGTGGTCACCGGCGGGGCGGATGGCCTCGTGCGCCTCCTGGGCGCCCTTCGCCTTGGCCGTGTAGATGCGCGCCGCGTCCGGCACGTACTCCGCGCCGTACAGCTCGGCGGCCTGCCGGCGCGCCGCGTCGATCGCCTGCGTGGAGAGCGCGGGCGAGTCGGTCCGCATGTAGGTGATGTAGCCGTTCTCGTACAGGCCCTGGGCGGTGCGCATCGCCTGGCGGGCGCTCATGCGCAGCTTGCGGCCGGCCTCCTGCTGCAGCGTGGAGGTGGTGAACGGCGCCGCCGGGCGGCGGGAGTACGGCTTCGTGTCCAGGGACTGCACGGCGAACGGCGACGCGGCCAGGGCGCCGACCAGGGCGGTCGCGGTCGCTTCGTCGAGCGCGACCACACCGGACGACGAGCGCAGCGCGCCCCGGTCGTCGAAGTCGCGGCCGCTGGCCACCCGCGCCCCGTCGAGCCCCGTCAGCCGCGCGGAGAACGTCGGCTCGTCGCCGTCGGCCACCGCGAAGGTGCCCGTCAGGTCCCAGTAGTCCGCGGCGCGGAACGCCATCCGCTCCCGCTCGCGCTCCACCACCAGGCGGGTCGCCACCGACTGCACGCGTCCGGCGGACAGGCCGGGGCGGACCTTGCGCCACAGCACCGGCGACACCTCGTACCCGTACAGCCGGTCGAGGATGCGGCGGGTCTCCTGCGCGTCCACCAGCCGGTCGTCCAGCTCGCGGGTCGACGTCAGGGCCCGCTGGATCGCCTCGCGGGTGATCTCGTGGAACACCATCCGCTTGACCGGCACCTTGGGCTTGAGCTCGGACAGCAGGTGCCAGGCGATCGCCTCGCCCTCGCGGTCCTCGTCAGTGGCGAGGTAGAGCTCGTCGGAGTCCTTGAGCAGCCGCTTGAGCTCGGCGACCTTCTTCTTCTTGTCCGCGTCGACCACGTAGTACGGCGTGAAGCCGTTGTCGACGTCGACGGCGAACTTGCCGAACGGACCCTTCTTCATGTCCGCCGGCAGCTCGGACGGCTGCGGGAGGTCGCGGATGTGGCCCACGGACGCCTCGACGTCGTACCCCTCGCCGAGGTACCCCGCGATCGTGCGCGCCTTGGCAGGCGACTCCACGATGACGAGCTTGCGTCCTGCAGCCATGCTGTCCGGCCTCTCCAGCGTTCCGGCGCATCGGTCGAGCGCCGTTCCCGCCGAACCCTACGACCTTCCGTCAAGCGAGCCGGTGGCCCGGCGCAGCACCAGCATCGCGGCGAAGGTCAGCGCGGAGGCGGCGATCACCGCGCTCACCCCGCCGGCGTAGGCCAGCACCTCGGCGGCCCGGGTGGCCGTGGCGGACCGCACCGACCACGTGCGGACCAGCAGCAGCGCCCCGACGGCTCCCGCCGCGACGCCGCCGGCCAGCAGCACGCCGAGGACCACCGAGTAGGTGCTCGGCCCCCGCTCGGTGCGGACCACCGGCACCTGGTCGGTGACGGTCGGAGCGGACCGGCGGTAGGTGGACAGGGCGCAGGCGACGGCGGTCCACGCGAGCACGACGAGGGTCGCGGCCACGGCGTCCGACGGACGGTGCCAGCGGCCGATCAACGTCGAGACGCCGGTCGCCGCCGTGTACGCGCCGCCCAGACCCGCCACCCACCTCCGGGCACGCGGCGGCACGACGAACAGCAGGGCTGCCGAGACGGAGGCGGCCGCGGTGGTGTGGCCGCTCGGCAACGTGTTGTCCCCGGTGCCGGGCTGCAGGTGCGGCCGCTCCAGCACCACCAGCTTGAGCAGTCGCGTGGTGCCGTTGGCTCCGATCACCAGCACGGCGACCTGCACGGCGAGCTCCCATCGGCGGCGGACCAACGCCACCACCACCGAGACGGCCAGCGCCGCCGCGATGAACCACGTCGACACCACGTCGAGCACGCCGTGGGCGGTGCTCCACAGGTGCGTCTGGCCGAACCGCGCACCGTCGAACGCCAGCCGCTCCACCTGCTGACCGGCCACCGTGTCCACGAACACCCGCCACAGCAGCCACACGCCGACGGCCGAGACGGCCGCCACCGACCAGGCGACCAGCGCCGCGCGTCGCCTGCTCACGGCCCCACGGTAGGCGACGGCACCGATGCCACGCCGCCGGCCCTCGGCCCACGGCCCGTCAGGCCACGGCGACCGGCACCGGCTCTCCGGCGCCGACCACCAGCGCGTGCGTGCACGCGCCCAGCCGGCCGCGCGCCTCGTCGTCCGCGTTGATGCACAGCAGGCAGCCACCACGGCCCTCGAGCCGGGCCGCCGCCTCGTCGATCGCCGCGGCCGCCCGTCCGGACCGCAACCGCGCCGCACCGAGGTCGAGCACGACGAGGGACGCGCACGCGGAGAGCGCGTCCAGCAGGGCCCGCAGCCGGCCCACGTCCTCCCGCCCGAACGACCCCGCCGGTCGCACCTGCGCGGTGAGCCAGCCCTCGTCCTCCAGCGGTCGGTGCTCGGACGTGCGCGGCGCGGTGGGAACCGTCATGGCTGGCCTCCTGGTCGATGTGACCTGGTCAGCCCATCGCCCGAGCCTGGGACGGTGCTGGGAGCCGACGTCGGGATGCCTGAGAGCGGCGGCGCCCGACGGCGCTCCGGGTCAGCCGCCGAGCCCGGGGATCGTCGTTGCCTGGGCTGCGGAGCCGAGCAGCGGCAGACCGAGCAGCTGCTCGGTGGTGCGCAGCAGGGAGTAGTGGTCCAGGCGGGTGCCGATCCGGGTCTGCGCGGGCACGGTGGGCGCGACCACCAGCAGCGGGACGCGGTTGTCGTGCGCGGAGTCGTCCTCGTCCCACGTGATCAGCACCACCGTGGTGCCGCGGCTGTACGCGCTGCTGTTCAGCACCGCGGGCAGGTGCTCGCGCAGCCAGGTGTCGCCGGTGGACACCGAGCAGTCGTGCATGTCGTGGCACAGGTCCGGCGTGACCAGGGAGAACGCGGGCAGGCGGTCGGCCGCCAGGTCGGTGGTCAGCTGGCCGAGGCCGACGTCCCAGCGGGCGCAGTCGGCGCGCACCGCCGTGTAGTAGGCGGCGGGGTTGTGCCGGACGGCATAGCTGCCCGACGAGCTCGGCGCGCACGGCGACGGCATCCCCTCCTGGTACGACCGCCACTGCTTGCCGGCGGCCGTCAGCTGGCCGAACAAGGACGGGCCGGACAGCGGGTGGACGGCGGGGTCGCCGTCGTCCGCGACGCCGTTCGTGGAGCCGGAGGTGGCCGCGAGGTAGTTGGGCAGCGACGGGTGCGTGATGCCGTGGTAGTCCATCGCCAGCGCGCACGAGGCGGCGAGGGTGGTGATGTAGGACGCGTCCGGTGAGCCGATGATGCCGGTCGAGGGCTTGTTCTCGAACCAGATCCAGATCACGTGCTCCCAGGTGGCCGGCTGCGCGGCGCCGACGCACGGCCGGTTGGACGAGACGCCGGACACGCTGGGCGACGGCGCCGAGGTGGAGCCGTCGGCCGCCGTGGCGATCGACGACCCGGCCGCCCCTCCCGCCGACGGCCGCGCGGACGACGAGGTGGCGGACCCGTCGGACGGCGAGGTGCCGACCGTGCACCCGGCCAGCAGGAGGAGCACCCCGGCGGCACCGACCAGCGCCGACCGTCCCGTCGTCAGCCGACCCTTCACCCGAACGCGCACCCGGACACTGTGCCGCCCCCACCCGCCAGGGCGCGAACCGGCGGGCCGCCGGGGACGGACCCGGCGGCCCACCGGCCGGCTCGGCAGGCCCGGCTCGGCAGGCCCGGCTCAGCGGGCGGCGAGCTCCGGCGGCACCGGGACCGGCGCGAACCCGGCGGCGGCCACCCGGTCCGGGTCGTGGCGCAGGCACGCCACCGACCGCCGCGGGTCGTCGCCGGCCACCGCCGGGCTCACCAGCTCCGGCCGCACCGCCGCGCACGCGTCGAACGCGTACGGGCAGCGGGCCCGGAACGTGCAGCCGGGAGGCAGGGCCGCCAGGTCCGGCGGCGAGCCCGGGATGCCGCCCAGCTCGCGCTTGGGACCGCGCAGCGGCGGGAACGAGTGCAGCAGGCCGCGCGCATAGGGGTGGCGCGGGCGGCGGTACACGTCCTGGGCGGCGGCGTCCTCGACGATCTCGCCGGCGTACATGATCGCGATGCGGTCGGCGATCTCGATCAGCAGGGACACGTCGTGCGTGATGAACACGACGGAGAACCCGAGGCGTTCGCGCAGATCGGCGATCTGCTCGACGATCTGCCGCTGCATCACCACGTCCAGCGCCGTGGTCGGCTCGTCCATGATCAGCACCTGCGGGTCCAGCGCCAGCGCCATCGCGATCATCACGCGCTGCCGCATGCCCCCGGACAGCTGGTGCGGGTAGCTGCGCAGCCGGTCGGTGGAGATGCCCACCAGCTCCAGCAGGTCGGCCGCCTTCTCCAGCGACTCCCCCCGGCCGACCTCCGGCCGGTGAGCCCGGATGCCGTCGGCGATCTGCCGACCCACCCGGAACACCGGGTTGAGGGAGTTCATCGCCCCCTGGAACACGATCGCGGTGTCCTGCCAGCGGGAGGCACGCAGCTCGGTGTCGGAGAGCGCCAGCAGGTCGCGGCGCGACCCGTCCCGGTCGGTGAACACCACCTCTCCCCCGGTGACCAGCCCCGGCGGCGGCAGCAGCCGGGTGGCGGCGTAGGCCAGCGTCGACTTGCCGCAGCCCGACTCACCGGCCAGCCCCAGCACCTCGCCGCGGTGCAGGGTCAGGGACACCTGGCGCAGCACGTGCACGGGATCCTCGTCGTACCCGTAGTCCACGGACAGGTTGCGGATCTCGAGCACAGGATCCCCGACCACGGCAGGCCTCGGACCCGTCTCCTCCAGCACCACGTCCACGCTCACTTCTCCTTCGCCTCGTGCACCACGGGCGTGAACCCGACGCGCGGCCGGATGCCGCGCCGGCGCAGGGAGCCGGCGTTCAGGCCGGTGCTGCGCAGGCGGGGGTTGACGAACTCGTCGATGCCGAAGTTGATCAGCGTCAGGCCGGTGCCCAGCAGGGCGATGCAGAGGCCGGCGGGCACGAACCACCACCAGGCGCCGCGCTGCAGCGCGAGGTTGCCCTGGGCCCAGAACAGGATGGTTCCCCAGTTCCAGCTGGAGACGCTGGTCACGCCGATGAACGCGAGCGTGATCTGCGACAGCACGGCGAACACCACGGTGCCGACGAACCCGCTGGCGATGATCGCCGTCAGGTTGGGCAGGATCTCGCTGGTGATGATGCGCCACGTGCTCTCGCCGTTGGCGCGTGCGGCCTCGACGAAGTCCCGACGGCGCAGCGACAGCGTCTGCGCGCGCAGCACGCGCGCCCCCCACGCCCAGCCGGTCAGCGCGATCACCATCGCGACGGTGATGCCGCCGGCCGACGGCAGCTGCCCGGCGATGATGATGATCAGCGGCAGCTGCGGGATCACCAGGAACACGTTGGACAGCGCAGACAGCGTCTCGTCGCCCGCACCGCCGATGTAGCCGGCGGTCACGCCGATCAGCACACCCATCGCGGTGGCCACCACGCCCGCGATCATTCCGACGACCATCACGCCGCGGGTGCCGACCACGATCTGCGACAGCACGTCCTGACCCAGGTGGGTGGTGCCCAGCCAGTGCTGGGCCGACGGCGGCTTGAGGATCGCCGTCGAGACGGCGCTCGGGTCGTACGGTGCGATCCACGGGCCGATCACGGCGAGCACGCCGAAGAAGGCGAGGATCGCCATGCCGGTGATCGCCTTGGCGTTGCGCAGGAACAGCAGCCGCCGCCGCTTGCCCTTGCGAGCCCCCTGCACGGGAGCGGACACGTCGGCGCCGGTGGTCAGCGCGGTGGTGTCGACGGCCATGTCAGCCCTCCTGCCGGGTACGCGGGTCGAGCAGGGCGTAGACCACGTCCGCCACGGCATTGGCCACCAGGACCGCCAGCGTGATCATCAGGAAGCAGCCCTGCATCAGCGGGTAGTCGTGGTTGGACACCGCGGTGTAGAGCGCCCAGCCGATGCCCTGGTAGCTGAACACCATCTCCATCACCAGCGTCCCGCCGACGATGAAGCCGAGGGACAGGGCGAAGCTGGACACCTGCGGCAGGATCGCGTTGCGCGCCGCGTAGCCGAACATCACGCGCCGCTCCGACAGGCCCTTGGCGTGCGCGACGGTGACGTAGTCCTCCGAGGAGACGGTGACCATCATGTTGCGCATCCCGAGGATCCAGCCCGCGATGGACGACAGCACGATGGTCAGCGCCGGCAGGGTGCCGTACCGGATCACCGAGCCGGCGAACTCCGGCGTCAGCGCCGGCACCATCGACCGGTCGTAGCTGCCCGAGGCCGGCATCCAGCCGAGCGTCACCGAGAACAGCGCGATGCACAGCAGGCCGAGCCAGAAGTACGGCACCGCCTGGAAGAACGTCGAGACCGGCAGGAGCATGTCGGCCCACGTGCCGCGCCGCCACCCGATGCCCGCCCCGATCAGAGTCCCGATGGCGAAGCTCAGGACGGTGGCGATGCCGACCAGCCCGATGGTCCACGGCAGCGACTGCTTGATCACGTCCACCACCGGCGTCGGGAAGTAGCTGAACGACAGCCCGAGGTTGCCGTGCAGCAGCAGCCGCCAGTACTGCACGTACTGCGTCCAGACCGATGCGTGGCTGTCCAGGCCGAACAGCACGCGCAGCGCCTGCTCGGCGGAGGAGTCGAGGCGGCCCTGGTTCTTGGCGATCAGCGCGGCGACCGGGTCGCCCGGCATCATCCGCGGGATGAGGAAGTTGATGGTGACCGCGGCCCACGCCGTGATGACGTAGAAGATCGCGCGGCGGACGAAGAACTTCACGACAGGTCCTCCTCGACCGGCACGGTGGACGGGCGCGCGGGGCCCGTGGCGGCGGCAAGTGCGGAGCGGTCGCCGTAGACGTCCAGCACCGAGCCCAGCACGGGTGCGTCCGGGCGGTCCGAGTAGCCCCAGCACGCGGCCTGACGCTCGGCACCGACCTCCAGCAACGGCGGCACCTCGGATCGGCACAGATCGACCGCGAACGGGCAGCGCGGGTGGAACCGGCAGCCGCTCGGCGGGTGCACCAGCGACGGCGCCTCGCCGTGGGCGCCGTGGGCACGGGCCGCGAGGTCGTCGGGGTCGGGCGCCGACCGCACCAGCAGCTGCGTGTACGGGTGCGCCGGCTCCTGGGTCACCGACTCGGCGTCCCCGGTCTCCACGACGCGGCCGGCGTACATCACCATCACGCGGTCGGCGAAGTACCGGGCCGAGGCGATGTCGTGCGTGATGTAGAGGATGGCGATCTGCAGCCGGTCCCGCAGGTCGCGCAGCAGGTTGAGGATGCCCAGGCGGATGGACACGTCGAGCATCGAGATCGGCTCGTCGGCCAGCAGCACGTCGGGGTCCGCCGCCAGCGTCCGGGCGATGGCCACGCGCTGGCGCTGGCCGCCGGACAGCTCGTGCGGGAACTTGTCCACGTACTGCGCCGCCGGCACCAGCTGGACGCGCTCCAGCAGGCCGGTCAGCGCCGCCTCGAGCTGCTCGCCGCGCAGCCGTCCCTGGTGGATCCGCACCGCGCGGGTCAGCGTGTACCGCACGGTGTGGATCGGGTTCAGCGAGGCGAACGGGTCCTGGAAGATCATCTGCACGCGCCGCGTGTAGGCCCGGAACGCCCGGGACCCGCGGACCGTGGCGTCCTGCCCGTCCACCAGCACCTGGCCGGCGGTCGCCGGCATCAGCTGGGCCAGCAGCCGTGCGATCGTCGACTTGCCGGAACCGGACTCACCGACCAGCGCGACGACGCGTCCGCGGTGCAGCTCGAGGTCGACGTCCTCGACGGCGTGGACCACGTCGCGCGACCGCACGCCGCGGACGGGGAAGTGCTTGCGCAGGCCCACGGCCTGCAGCGCCGGGACGTCGGAGGCAGGGGCCGACCGGGGCCCCGGCACGTGCGGGGGGTTGCTCAACGTTCACCTCGGAGACGGGCGGGGGTGCGGCGGTCGCGCGGAGCACGCGACCGCCGCACCCGTTCGAACAGCTGACGGACGGGGTCAGAGGCTCACTTGGTCGGGGTGAGCTTCATGACGATCTGCGCGGCCTGCGGACCCGTCGGCTGCGGGTTCGCGTAGGGGTCGTCGTCCGTCGGGAAGCCCGTGTAGTTGGCCGTCGAGTACTGCGCGACGGCCGGACGTGCCCAGATCACCAGCGCCGGGGCGTCGTCGACGAAGTGCTTCTGCACCACGGCGAGCGACGACTTGCGGGTGGCGTCGTCGGACGCGCCGCGGAAGTCCGCGAGCGCCTTGGTCACCTCGTCGTTCTTGTACCGGCCGAAGTCCCAGGTGGCCGTCTTGCCGAGCGGCACGTAGGAGGCGCCGTCCATCACGTCCGCGTACATGTTCCACGGGGTGGCGCCACCGTCGGTCCAGTGCAGGGTCGCCTGGAAGTTGCCGTTGGGGATGATGTCGTTGAACCAGGCGTCCTGGTTCGCGGCGTTGACGGTGGCGTCGACGCCCAGCTGGGCGGCCGCCGTCTTGATCAGGTCGAGCGCCGTCAGGTAGTCGTTCCAGCCGGCCGGGTTGACCAGCTCGAAGGTGACCTTCGCGCCCTTGGGGTCGACCAGCTTGCCGGAGCCGTCCCACGTGTAGCCGGCGTCCTTGAGCAGCGCCTTCGCGGCGTTGACGTCCACCGACTGCTTCTTGCCCTTGTAGTCCGGCGCGATCCAGTCGTCACCGGACGGGCTGGGCATGCCGGTGACGGACCCGATGGCGGGCCAGACGCCCGAACCGGCGAGCTGCGAGATCTGCTCGCGGTCCACCACCATCGACAGCGCCTTGCGGAACGCGACGTTGTCGAACGGCGCCTTCTCGTTGTTCAGGTAGAGCACGTCCACCCCGAAACCACCGCCGGCGACCTGGTGGAACGCCTTGGGGTTCTTGGCGATGTACGTGTTCTTGTAGTCCGCGATGAACGTCCAGCCCCACTGCGCCTCACCGGTGGTCAGGGCCGTGGTCAGGGCGTTGTTGTCGTTGTACGACGAGTACTGCAGCTTGGCGACCTTCGGCGTGCCACCCCAGTACGTGGGGTTCGGGACCAGGGTCGCGGCCTGCGGCGTCCAGGACTGCAGCGTGTACGGGCCCGTGCCCACCGGCTTGGTGTCGGTGTAGGTGGTCGGGTCGACGTCCTTCCACAGGTGCTCGGGGACGATCACCTGCTTGAGCAGCTTGATCTGGTTGACGTACTCGGGCTGCGTGAAGTCGACGGTGACCGTGTTCCCGGACGCCGTCGCGGACTTGATCTGGTCCGGGAAGTCGGCGTTGATCGCCTTGTACTTGATCAGCAGGTTCAGGGTGAAGGCGATGTCGTTCGCGGTGAACGCCTGGCCGTCGGACCACTTCACACCGTCACGGGCGACGATCTTCGCCTCCGTGTAGTCGGCGTTCCATGTCACCGACGTGGCCAGCCACGGCGTCGGGTTCTCCAGCGGCTTGATGTCGTTGACCTGCATGAGCGACTCGTAGATCACCCACGCGTAGCCCAGCGACTTCGCCGCGGAGCCGGTGGGGATGATCGGGCTCTGGTTCTCCGTCAGCGTGCCGTTGGGCATGCCGACGGTCAGCACCGCGCCCGATCCCTTGCCGGTTGTGCCGGACGACGAGCTGCTGGCGCTGCCCGACGAGCAGGCGGTGACGGCCAGCGCGACGGCTGTCAGTCCGACCACGAGCGGTGCGAGCTTCCGCGTTCTCACAAGTGCCTCCTTGCACTGGTTGCTGCCGTGGAGCGGGGGCGGACGCCCCCACCGATCACTGAGGTGCTGCTGCGCGCGTCGGCTGGACCACGTCCAGCGCCAGGCGCAGGTCCCGCGAGGACCGGCCGATGCGCAGCCGGTACGTGCCGGCCGGGACGGTCCAGCCGCCGCGACCCGCGTCCCCTACCTGCCAGGTGCGGAAGGCCTGCACGGCCACCGGCACCCGGACCGTGGTGGTGACGCCCGGCTCGGCGTCCACCACGGCGAACCCGCCGAGCACGCGCACCGGACGCTCGCCGCGAGGCGTGCCCTCCGGGGGCTCGACGTACACCTGAACCACCTCGCGGCCGGGCCGCGGGCCCGTGTTCCGCACGGTGACGACCAGCTCGACGGACCCGTCGGGCGCCTGGGCCCCCAGCGTCACGGACTCGTGCTCCCACGTCGTCCAGCCCAGACCGTGCCCGAACGGTGCCGCCGGCGTGCGGTCGAGCAGGTCCCACGACCTGTGCCCGACGTGCACGCCCTCGCGGTACTCGACGACCCCGTCCACGGGGATCGCGTCCGGCACCGGCACGTCCTGCGCCCGGGCGGGCAGCGTCCACGGCAGCCGTCCGGACGGTTCCGCGCGGCCGGCGAGCACGTCGGCCACCGCGTCGGGCCACTCCTGGCCGCCGAGCCAGCCCCACACCACGCACGGCGCCCGCTCCAGCCACGGCAGCAGCACCGGGGCACCGGCGTTGACCACCACGACGGTGCGCGGGTTGGCCGCCAGCACGGCGTCGACCAGGGCGTCCTGCTCGCCCGGCAGGGCCAGCGAGGTGCGGTCCCAGCCCTCGGACTCGACCTCCTCGGTGGTGCCGACGACGACGATCGCGACGTCGGCGGCGGCCGCCGCGGCGACCGCCTCCTCCCGCAGCCGGGCGGCGGACGGTCCGGGCACGCGGTGCACCAGGAGGGCGCGGGCGAACGAGTCGTAGCCGACGGGGTGCACCGCCTGCACGGTCGCGTCGAGGTGGACCGTCGCCGGGCCGGCGACGGTCAGGACCGCCGGGACGGGGTGGTTGACGGTCGAGTCGAGGATCACCTCGGCGCCGACCACGTGGTCGGACGAGGACACGGCGACGCCGTCGACCACCAGGCGGTGCGCGCCGACCGTGCCGACGCCGATCTCGTGCAGACCCGGCTCGGTGAGCCGGATCGCGGTGCGCAGCCGCACCGAGGCGGCGGCGGCGGGCGGCTCGGTCAGCCAGCCGTTCCAGGTGGTGACGTCGCTGCTGTCCAGCACCGCCCCCTGGGCGTCGAGCAGCTCGACGCGCAGGCCGCGGGTGCCGTCCGGCGTGGTGCACGCCGCGAGGTCCAGGTCCGGCGGCACGAGCCGCGACGGCGCCCCGACGTGCACGTCCACCGGCACGCCGAGGGCGTCCGCCAGCCGGTCGGCCAGCACGGCGCGGCGGTCCGGGGCGACCATCGACGAGCCGCCGCCCTGCAGGAACGGCTCGACGGCGTTGGCACCGATCAGCGCCACCCGGGTGGGCGCCGGGCCGGCCGCCGGGACGCCGGGCGTGCCGGTCAACGGCAGCAGGCCGTCGTCCCGCAGCACCACCATCGAGGCCGTGACCAGGGCGCGCAGCTGAGCGGCGACCTGCGCCGGGTCTGGCAGCGGGATCGCTGCCGCCACCGCGCCGGTCTCGTCGTCGTCCGACGCCAACGCGCCCACCCGCTGGGCGAGCCTCAGCAGCCGCAGCACCTTGTCGTCCAGCTCGCTCTCCGCGACGACGCCGGCGCGCACCGCGTCGAGCAGCCCGTCGCCCCACGGCCCGTCCGGCCCGGGCATCTGCAGGTCGAGCCCGCCGCGCACCGCGCCGGCCACCGACCGGGTGGCCACCCAGTCGCTGAGCACCACGCCGTCGAAGCCCCACTCGTCCTTGAGCACCTCGGTCAGCAGGTGCCGGTGCTCGAGCGCCGGAGCCGCCTCGACCCCGTCGTCCACACCGCTGTACGCGCCCATCACCGACCATGCGTCGGCCCGGACCGCGGCCTCGAACGGGGCCAGGTACACCTCCCGCAACGTCCGCTCGTCGACGTGCGACACGTACCGGGTGCGGTCCGTCTCGGAGTCGTTGGCGACGTAGTGCTTGACGCACATCGCCACCCCGGCGCGCTGCGCGGCGTCGACCAGCGGCACGGTGAGCAGGGACGTCAGCAGCGGGTCCTCGGAGAAGCACTCGAAGTGCCGGCCCCCGACAGGGGTGCGCTGGAGGTTGACCTGCGGGGCGAGGACCACGTCGACGCCGTGCCGGTGGGCCTCCGCGGCGAAGAGGGTGCCGACGCGGTCCGCGAGCTCGACGTCCCAGGTGGCCGCCAGCGCGGTCGGCGCGGGGAACGACGCCGACGTCCCGGCGTCCGGACCGACACCGCGCACCCCGGCGGGCCCGTCCGACAGCACCATCGCCCGCAGGCCGATCCGGGGGATCGCGGTGGTGGTCCACAGACCGGCGCCGACGGCGAGCGCGACCTTCTCCTCGAGGGTGAGGGTGCCGGCGAGCGCGACGAGCGCGTCGGTGCCGGTGCTCGGCTGCTGAGCCGTGTCGAGTGCCACTGCGGTGGGGCCTTCCGATCGGGGGACGTCGTCGTCCGACCGGAGAACAGAACCACATTGCTTACTTACCTGTCAGTAAGTGATTGATAACAGTATGGTGTCGGTCCATGGCGGACCCCGCTCCTCCGACGTCGGCGTCGACGGACGCAGCACCGGGCAGCGTCGCGCCCGCGGGCCGCTCGCCGAAGCCCGGCGCCAAGGCAGCACGCGGGCCGCGCCGGCGCCCCGCCACAGCCGAACGCCGCGAGGAGATCCTGCGCGCGGCGGCCCACACCTTCGGTGCCAAGGGCTACAAGACCGGCTCGCTGGCCGACGTGGCCGAGCAGGTCGGCATGACGCACGCGGGCGTGCTGCACCACTTCGGCTCCAAGGAGCAGCTGCTGATCGAGGTGCTCGAGTACCGCGACAAGGAGGACGTGCGCGACCTCGAGGGTCAGAAGATCCCCAGCGGTCTCGAGCTGTTCGTCCACCTGCTGCGCACCGTCCGGGCCAACGAGCAGCGCCGCGGCGTGGTGCAGGGCTACACGGTGCTGACCGGCGAGTCGGTCACCGAGGGGCACCCGGCTGCGGCGTGGGCCGGCAACCGGTTCTCGATCCTGCGCGGGGAGATCGTCGACGCGCTCCGCGAGCTGGCCGGGCCCGACGTGCCCGAGCTGACGTTGAGCCGGGCCGCGAGCGCGATCATCGGCGTTATGGACGGCCTGCAGGTGCAGTGGCTGCTCGACCCCGATGCCGTGCACCTGGCCGAGGCGACGACGTTCGCCATCGAGGCGATCGTCGCGGCGGCGGTCGCCGGGGCTGCCGCCCCGCTGCCCGTGCCGCCGCCGGGCGTGGACCGGCACGTCGGCTGAGGCCGAAGGAAGCCCGCCACGGCAGGCAGCCAGCCGGTGCGGAGCGTCCGACACAGGCCGGCTTCGACCCCCGGTCACTAGGGTCTCGGCTTGTGCGGACGTACAGGATTCGCTGGCGCTGGGCTCTGGTGTCGACCGTTCCGCTTCCCGTCGCCGTCGGCGTCGGGGCAGCAGTCTTCGTACGGCCCTTCTGGCTGGGCATCGTCCTTGGCGTCGCACTCGCCGCGGGTCTCACCTCCAACTCGCTGCGTCGGGTTCGCAGGCGGTTCCTGACGGTCGCTCCAGCCGGTCTCGAGGTGCAACGCGACGGCTATGCACTCCGGGTCCGCTGGGACCAGGTCGTGGGGGTCCAGCGTCGTCGGCACCAGGGGCTGATTCCCGTCGAGGAGCTCGTGCTCGCCTCCGCAGAGGTCGTCCCTCGGACCAGCACCGGCAAGGTCAAGGCTCCGCCTGCCTCGCTCCAGAGACATCCGGCCTCGACCCGGATCATGGTCAGCCTGTACGACGCGGCATGGCGTGAGGGGCCGATCGGGGACCACCTCCAGGGTCTCGCCGGCGTCCGCTGACCAGGGAGTGGTGGGCCGATGTCGGCCCGCGCGCCTACCGTCGAGGGATGTGCCGCAACATCACCACCCTGCGCGGCCTCGAGCCGCCCGCCACTGCTGACGAGATCCAGGCCGCCGCGGTCCAGTACGTCCGCAAGGTCACCGGCATCACCAAGGTCACCGACGTGACCCGTGAGGCGTTCGACGCCGCCGTCGCGGCGGTCGCGGCCGCGACCGCGCAGGTGCTCGGCGACCTGCCGGACCGTCGGAACCCGCCGGCGAAGCTGCCACCGCTGCGCCGCGAGGAGGTGGCCGCCCGGGTGGCTGCGCGCCAGCGCGCCCGCGAGGAGCACGAGCGCCTGCACGAGCTGGGCGTACCCCACACGCACTGAGCGGTCGACACAGGAAACTCTCAGGCTCGATCCAGGGCCGCCACAGCGTCCGCTCCCACGCTGGTCGCATGACGACGACCGCCGCCCGACGCCCCGACGTGCTGACCCGTGCCGACGGCTCCCCCGTCCGCGCGCTCGTCGTGGACGACGAGCCCAACCTGGCCGAGCTGCTGTCCACGGCGCTGCGGTACGAGGGCTGGCAGGTGGAGCACGCGCTGACCGGCCACGCGGCCGTCCGTCGGGCCAAGGACCTGGACCCGGACGTCATCGTGCTGGACATCATGCTGCCGGACCTCACCGGCCTGGAGGTGCTGGCCCGCGTCCGCGCGACGCACCCCAACGTGCCGGTGCTGTTCCTCACCGCCAAGGACGCCGTCGAGGACCGCATCGCCGGCCTGACCGCCGGTGGCGACGACTACGTGACCAAGCCGTTCAGCCTCGAGGAGGTCGTCGCCCGGCTGCGTGCGCTGCTGCGCCGCGCCGGTGCCGCGTCCGGCCGCGAGGAGGCCCAGCTGGTGGTGGGCGACCTGCGGATGGACGAGGACAGCCACGAGGTGTGGCGGGGGGCCGACGAGGTGCACCTGACCGCCACCGAGTTCGAGCTGCTGCGGTACTTCATGCGCAACCCCCGCCGGGTGCTGTCCAAGGCCCAGATCCTGGACCGGGTGTGGCAGTACGACTTCGGCGGGCAGGCGAACATCGTCGAGCTGTACGTCAGCTACCTGCGCCGCAAGATCGACAAGGGCCGGACGCCGATGCTGCACACCCTGCGCGGCGTGGGGTACGTGCTGCGCCCGGCGGCGTGAGCACGCGCTGGACTCTTCGGCGGCGGCTGCTGGCCACCGTCCTGGGACTGCTCGCCGTCGTCGCGACGGTGATGGGGGTCGCCTCGACCCTCGCGCTGCGGGCGTCGCTCGTCGCGCAGATGGACGATCGGCTGCGGTCGGCGAGCCAGCGTGCGGTGCACGCGCCCGAGCGGAGCACCAGCGGCACCAGCGGCACCAGCGGCACGCCCGCGGCGGCACCGGGCACCTCCCCCACCCCGTCGGCAACGACCCCGCCCACACCCTCCGCCGACACCCGCCCGCCGTGGTTCGAGGGTCCTGGTCAGGAGGTCGGGACGGCCAACATCGTCGTCGCCGCCGGCGTGACGCGCGCCGGGTACATCGGCACCGACGGCACCTACCACCACCTGGACACCACGCAGCAGGCGACGCTGCTGGCCCTGCCGCGGGACGGCACCGTGCACCCCGTGGACCTCGGGGCGCTCGGTGGCTACCGGGCGGTGGCCGTGCGCACCGAGACCGGCGCCACCGTGGTGACCGCCCTCCCGACCGGCGAGCTGGAGGCGACGGTCGAGCGGTACGTCGTCGTCGAGGTGCTGGTCGCCGTCGTCGGGCTCACCCTCGCCGCCGTGGGCGCCAACGTGCTGCTGCGCCGCGAGCTGCGACCGCTGATCCGGGTGGCGGCGACCGCGACGCGGGTGTCCGAGCTGCCGCTGGACAAGGGCGCGGTGCGGATCCGTGACCGGGTGCCGGCGCGCGACACCGACCCGACCACCGAGGTCGGCCAGGTGGGTGCGGCGCTGAACCGGATGCTGGGCCACGTCGAGCAGGCGCTGGCCGCGCGCCACGAGTCCGAGTCGCAGGTGCGCCGGTTCGTCGCCGATGCCAGCCACGAGCTGCGCACCCCGCTCGCGTCGATCCGTGGGTACGCGGAGCTCGTGCGCCGGTCCGAGGAGGAGCTCCCGGGCGACGCGCGGCAGGCGATGACCCGGGTCGAGGCGGAGACCGTCCGCATGACCGCCCTGGTCGAGGACATGCTGCTGCTGGCCCGGCTGGACGCCGCGCAGCCGCTCGAGCACGAGCCGGTGGACCTGTCGGCGCTGGCCGTGGATGCAGTCGCCGACGCGCACGCGTCCGGGCCCGATCACGCGTGGAGCCTCGCGCTGCCCGGCGTCGACGACGTCCCGGACGACGTGCCGGACTGCTTCGTGGACCGTTTCGACGACGACGACCTCACCGACGACGACGCCGTCGACGAGCTGGAGCCCGACCCCGACGACGAGCCGTCCACCGAGGTGCTCGGCGACGACCACCGCCTGCGCCAGGTGCTCGCCAACCTGCTGACCAACGCCCGCGTGCACACCCCGGCGGGCACGCACGTGCACGTGGCCGTGACCCGGGAGGGTGCCGACGTCGTCGTGCGGGTGACCGACGACGGCCCTGGCATCCCGCCGGACCTGCGCGAGCGGCTGTTCCAGCGGTTCACCCGTGGGGACGCCTCGCGCAACCGCGCCGCGGGCTCGTCGACCGGGCTCGGCCTGGCGATCGCGCACGCCGTGGTCGCCGCGCATGGCGGCGAGCTGTCCGTCGAGAGCGAGCCGGGTCGCACCCAGTTCGTCGTCCGGCTGCCGGCCGCCGCGCCCGCTCCGACGCCGGCTCCGACCCCGGCCCCGGCCCCGGCTCAGTCACGGGCCCCACAGCAGCGCCACAGGGAGCACCTGCCGACCGCGTAGGTCCGCTCGACAACCTCGAGGCATGGACACCACCAGCCTCGACCAGCCGGCCGTCGCGCCGGCGCCGGACCAGGTCCCCCGGACGCCGCTCGCGCCGGTGCTCGACCTGGTCATCCCGGTGCACGACGAGGAGAAGGACCTGGAGCGCGCCGTGCGCGCCACCCGCCGGTACCTCGACGAGCACTTCCCCTACCCGGCACGGCTGACCATCGCGGACAACGCGTCCACGGACGGCACGTGGGCGATCGCCCTGCGGCTCGCCCAGGAGCTGCCCGGCGTGCGGCTGCTGCACCTCGAGGCCAAGGGCCGCGGGCGGGCGCTGCGCACCGCGTGGACCGCCTCGGACGCCGCCGTGCTCGCCTACATGGACGTCGACCTGTCCACCGACCTGTCGGCCCTGCTGCCGCTGGTCGCCCCGCTGATCTCCGGCCACTCGCACCTGGCGATCGGCACCCGCCTGTCGCCCTCGTCGCGGGTGCTGCGCGGCCCCCGCCGCGAGGTGATCTCCCGCTGCTACAACGTGCTGCTGCACGGCACGCTGGCCGCCCGGTTCTCGGACGCGCAGTGCGGGTTCAAGGCGATCCGTGCGGACGCCGCCCGGCAGCTGCTGCCCCTGGTCAGCGACACCGGGTGGTTCTTCGACACCGAGCTGCTGGTGGTGGCGGAGAAGGCCGGCCTGCGCATCCACGAGGTGCCGGTGGACTGGGTGGACGACCCGGACAGCCGGGTCGACGTGGTCGCGACGGCTCGTGGCGACCTGGCCGGCATCGCCCGGCTGGCGCGCGAGCTGGTGTCCGGGCAGCTGCCGCTGCAGGAGATCCGCCAGCACCTGACGCTGGCGTCCGACGCCGCGTTCGCGGTGGACGAGACGGCGTACGACGAGGCCGTGGCCGACGAGGTCTCCGCCGCGTCCGCCGGCGCCCGACGCGCCGGCAGCACCGCCCGCCGTGACCGCCGGCTGCTCGGTCAGCTGGTCCGGTTCGCCGCCGTCGGGGTCGCCTCGACGCTCGCCTACGCGCTGCTGTACCTGGTGCTGGCCCCGGTCTTCGGCGCCCAGGCCGCCAACGTCCTGGCACTGCTGATCACGGCCGTTGCCAACACGGCCGCGAACCGCGCGTTCACGTTCGGGGTCCGCGGCCGGACCCGCGCCGTGCAGCACCAGGGACAGGGGCTGCTGGTGTTCGCCCTGGCCTGGGCCTTGACGTCCGGCTCGCTGACGGGCCTGCACCTGCTGGCGCCCGGTGCCGGGCGGACGGCCGAGCTCGTCGTGCTGACCGTCGCGAACCTCGTCGCCACCGTCCTGCGCTTCGTCCTGCTGCGCGGCTGGGTGTTCCGCGCCGCGGCCGCACCGGCCGCCGCGCTCGTGCCCGGCTCACCGACCACCGCGGCCGTGCCCCCGGCACCGGCCGCCACGACCGTGCCCGTCACGGAAGGGATGCTCCGATGACCACCACCGCCCCGATCCAGCCCCCCGGCGCCGCCGGCGGCCCCGCACCGATCCCGGCGCCCGCGCCGCTCGGCACCCCGCCGTCCTCCGACCCGACCACAGCCCCGCTCCCGACGGGCGTCACCCCGTCCGACGGCGCCCCGGCCCCTCGCGACCCACAACCGACCCTCACCGACCTGCCCGCCCGTCGGCGCTGGGACACCCCGGCGTTCCTCGGTCTGCTCGTCGTCACCGCGGCCCTGTTCCTGTGGAACCTCGCGGCCTCCGGCTACGCCAACTCCTTCTACTCGGCGGCTGCCCAGGCCGGCAGCAGGTCCTGGTCGGCGTTCCTGTGGGGGGCGTCCGACGCGGGCGGCTCCATCACGGTGGACAAGCCGCCGGCCGCCCTGTGGGTGATGGGGCTGTCGGTCCGGATCTTCGGCCTGTCGTCCTGGTCGATCCTGGCGCCGCAGGCGCTGATGGGCGTCGCGTCCGTCGCACTCCTCTACCGCACGGTCCGCCGACACTTCGGTGCCACGGCCGGTCTGCTGGCGGGCGCCGTGCTGGCGCTGACGCCCGTCGCCGCCCTGATGTTCCGGTTCAACAACCCGGACGCCCTGCTCGTGCTGCTGCTGATCGCCTCCGTGTGGGCCACCATGCGGGCGGTCGACGGCCCACGCACCACCCGGTGGATGGTGCTCGCGGGGGTGTTCGTCGGCTTCGCCTTCCTCACCAAGCAGCTGCAGGCCTTCCTCGTCCTGCCCGGCCTGGCGGCCGTGTTCCTCTGGGCCGGTCCGGTGCCGCTGCTCAAGCGGATCCGCGACGGCCTGCTCGCCGTCGGCGCGATGGTCGTCTCCGCCGGCTGGTGGGTGGCGCTCGTCGAGCTGTGGCCCGCGTCCTCCCGGCCCTACGTCGGCGGTTCGCAGACCAACTCGTTCCTCGAGCTGACGTTCGGCTACAACGGCCTGGGCCGGATCACCGGGAGCGAGGTCGGCTCGGTCGGTGGCGGCGGTGGTGGCGGCAACGCGGGCGGCAACTGGGGCGCCACCGGCATCACGCGGATGTTCGGCTCCGAGGTCGGTGGTCAGATCGCGTGGCTGGTCCCCGCCGCGCTGATCCTGGCGGTCGCCGCGCTCTGGCTGCTGCGTCGCGCGCCCCGCACCAGCGGCGCCCGCGCCCAGGTCGGCGCCTGGCTCGCGTGGCTCCTGGTCACCGGCCTGACGTTCTCCTTCATGGCCGGCATCTTCCACGCCTACTACACGGTCGCCCTGGCGCCCGCGGTGGCAGCCCTGGTGGGCATCGGGGCCGTCCTGCTGTGGCGGCGGCGCACGACGGTCGCAGCCCGCACCGTCCTGGCCGGCACCACGCTGCTCACCGCGGCATGGGCCTGGCAGCTGCTCGGCCGCTCGTCCACCTGGCTGCCGTGGCTGCGCGTGGCGATCCTGGCCGCCGCCGTCATCGCTGCCGTGCTCCTGCTGGCCGGTCCCGGGCTGGTGGGTGGGCGTGCCGGCCGGCGCATGGCCGGCGTCGGCGCCGCGGTGGCCCTGGCCGCCTCGCTGGCCGGGCCCACCGCGTACACGCTGCAGACGGTGTCCACCGCGCACGCCGGCTCCATCGTGACCGCCGGGCCGACCGTGGCCGGCAGCGGGTTCGGCGGCGGTCCAGGCGGGATGCGCGGCCAGCTCCGCGGTGGCCAGTTCCCGGGTGGCACGCAGGGTCAGCCCCCGGCGGGTGCACCGGGCGGGACGACGGGTCAGCTGCCTGGCGGTCAGACGGGCACCGGCACCGCACCGACCCAGGGCTTCGCCGGCGGACGGGCCGGCGGCGGCGCCGGCGGCATGGGCGGCCTGCTCAACGGCACGACGGTCAGCGCCACCCTCACGACGATGCTCGAGGCCGACTCCTCGCGGTACCGCTGGGTCGCCGCCACCACCGGCTCGCAGAACGCCGCGAGCTACCAGCTGGCCACGCAGCAGTCGGTGATGCCGATCGGCGGCTTCAACGGCTCCGACCCGTCACCGACCCTCGCGCAGTTCCAGGCGTGGGTCGCCGCCGGCCAGATCCACTACTACATCGGTGGCAGCGGCTTCGGCCGGTCGAACGGCGGCTCGGACGTCGCCAGTCAGATCAGCACGTGGGTGTCGTCGAGCTTCACCGCCCAGACGGTCGACGGGGTGACGGTCTACGACCTCACGGCCCCGGTATCCGGCTCGTCGTCGGCCTCGTCCGCCACGTCGTCGACGGGAGCCTGAGCCGCGACCATCGTCGTCACGTCGGTGCGGGGCAGGTAGGCCAGCGCACGCAGACCGGGCCCGGCGGTCCGCTCGAGCAGGAAGTCCCCGACCAGCTCGAGCGGGCCACCGGGCCCCGCCACGTGCCAGTGCGCGGTCACGACGAGACGGGCCGCACCGAGCCCCACCACGTCGACCCGCCCCAGCCGCGGCGCGGGCAGGTCGGACATCGCACGCTGCCTGCCGACGACGGCCGCGACGAACCGCTCGCTCGGCAGCGCCGTCGTCGACGGCGGGGCGCCGCCGACGATGCTGGCACCGCCGACCAGGATCACCGGCCCGAGCAGCCGCTCGGCCACCGCGGGGTCGTCGAGCCGGGTCCAGTCCTGGAGAAACTGCCGGACGGCGGGATCGAGGCCCGCCAGAGAATCGTCATGTGAAGACATGACATTCTATTATATCACAATTCTTGCATTTGTGTCACATTTGTCCGCCGTCGAGCGCTACCGCTGCACCGGCATCGACTCCAGCACGGCGCCCGAGTCCGCATCGAGCACCACCAGCTGGTTCCCGCTGAGCCCGCTCGGCGGCCGGAAGTCGGGGATCTGCCCGCAGGTGCGCCGGTCCCAGCTCGAGACAACGCGGCCCGTGGCCGCGTCCACGAGCGCGGTCCGTGGGTGCTCCCGCAGCTGGGCGGGCCAGTCCGCCGGATCGGTCAGCACGTTCCCGTCCGCGTCCGCCGGCGTGGAGCTCCACCAGCCCTCGACATCGCCGGGGAGCGGCGGCTGCGGCGGGAACTCGGCGCAGAGCGTCGGCGTGGGCGTCGGACTCGGCGGGCTCACGGGCGCGCTTTCGGGTCGGGCCGCCGCACCTGCGACACCGCACCCCCCGAGAAGCAGCACCGTCGCCACCGCCGCCGCGGACCCGTACCTCGTGCCCATCCCGACCGCCCCCTGACGTCACCGTCACCGTAGCGGCGGCGACCTCTCCGCCGAGGCCGTTCGGGCGTCGTCGCGCCCACCACCCCTGCCACCGGCGACCGCCCGCCTACCATCGGCGGATGCCCGAGCCGACCCTGCTGCTCCGCCCCCTGACGACGGCCGACGAGGCCCAGGCGCTGCTCGCCGAGCGCGAGCTCGCCGCCGAGGGTTTCGACTTCCTCGTCGGGCGCGACGGCCGGCCGTTCGACCGGTACGTCGAGCTCGTGGCGGCGACCCGGGAGGGGCACGACCTGCCGCCGGGCTACGTGCCTGCGACGTTCCTGGTCGGCCTGGTCGACGGCGACCTCGTCGGCCGCGTGTCCGTGCGGCACCAGCTGAACGAGCACCTCGCCCGCGTCGGCGGGCACATCGGCTACGGCGTCCGACCGGCCTTCCGCCGGCGCGGGTACGCGACCGCGCTGCTCCGCGAGGGCCTGGCGATCACGGCCGGTCTGGGCATCGAGCAGGCGCTGGTGACGTGCGACGACGCCAACCTGGCGTCAGGGGCCGTCATCGAGCGCTGCGGCGGCGTGCTCCAGGACGTGCTGGCCGACGGTGCCGCACGCGTGCGGCGCTACCTCGTACCGACGAGCGCGGTGTAGACGAGGGCGGTGCAGCCGAGCGCGGTGCCGACGAGCGACGAGGCCGCCCGGCTCAGAGCGGGAACGCCGTGTAGGCGGCGTACGCGTCCGCCGCGGGCGCGACCAGCATGAACACCGACTCGCCGTTGGTCCACACCGCCGTCGCGGTGCCGTCCCCGGAGTCCACCACCGAGTAGGTGCCGACCGTCGCGCCACCTGCTGTGACGTCCCCCGACCGCGGCAGCCCCGCGGTGGCGGTCGAGCTCGCGCCGGCCGACGGGGTCGCGACGGCCGGGGCCGTCGGTGCGGGCGTCGCCACCGCTGCGACCAGGGTCGCCGCGAACGCCTTCGCCTGGTCGGCGGTCTCCCACTGACCCGCCCGCAGCTTCAGCGTGTGCGCGGACCCGTCCGTGTACGTCTCGTCCCACGCCTCGAGGGCACCGGCGTTCTGCCACGCGGTGTCCGCCGTCGAGGTGGCGAGCGCGTACTGCAGCACGCTGCTCGGCAGCGCCTTGGCGAACGCGGAGGTCGCCTGCCGCGCGACCGCGGTGACGGTCGGGGTGGGCGACGGCAGCACCACGGTGGCGGCCGCTGCCGGCGAACCCGTCGCGCCGCTCTTACCCGAGCGCTGCGACAGCACGACGCCGACGACGATCCCGGCGACCACCACCACGGCGGCGACGATCGCCACCGGGAGCAGCCAGGCCGGACGCGCGCCGGTCCCCGACCCGCTGTGGTGTGCCGTCTCGCTCATGCCGTCCCACCCCCGCACCGCCGGCCGAGCGCCGGACGGACGGCAGCCTATCGACGCGCCCGCCGCGTCGTGCCCCTGCTCCGGGGCCGTGTCGGTGGCCCCGGCTACCGTCCGACCCGTGACCAGCACCTCCGTCCGCCGCCCGGCGACCCCACGTGGTGACGCCGCGCGCGCCGACCGCAGCCGCCCGGCCTTCCGCTGCGTCGAATGCGGGTGGACAACGTCGAAGTGGGTGGGCCGCTGCGGCGAGTGCCAGGCCTGGGGGTCGGTGTCCGAGGACGTCGGGCCGGGCGGCGGGGCGCCCCGCACGGCGGCGGTGGTGCCGACGCGGTCGCCCGCGCGGCCCATCGGCGAGATCGACGTCGAGGCCGCACGGGCCCGCCCGACGGGCGTCCCGGAGCTGGACCGCGTGCTCGGCGGGGGCCTGGTGCCCGGCGCCGTCGTGCTGCTGGCCGGCGAGCCGGGCGTCGGCAAGTCCACGCTGCTGCTCGACGTCGCGGCGCGCACGGCCGCTGCCGGCCGCACCGTGCTCTACATCACCGGCGAGGAGTCCGCGGGCCAGGTCCGGCTGCGCGCCGACCGCATCGGAGCGCTGCACCCCGGACTGCTGCTCGCGGACGAGACGGACCTCGCCACCGTCCTGGGCCACGTCGAGCAGGTCGACCCCGACCTGCTGGTGCTGGACTCGGTGCAGACGGTCGCGTCCGCCCTGGTGGACGGCACGGCCGGCGGTGTCGCGCAGGTCCGGGAGGTCGCCGCCGCGCTGATCGCCACCGCCAAGAGCCGCGACCTGCCCGTCGTGCTCGTCGGTCATGTCACCAAGGACGGGTCGGTGGCCGGTCCCCGCACGCTCGAGCACCTGGTGGACGTGGTCTGCCAGTTCGAGGGCGACCGCCACTCCCGCCTCAGGATGCTGCGCGCCACCAAGAACCGGTACGGCCCGACGGACGAGGTCGGCTGCTTCGACCTGTCGGAGCGCGGCATCGTCGGCCTGGCCGACCCGAGCGGTCTGTTCGTGTCCCAGGCGCTGCACCCGGTGCCGGGCACCTGCCTGACCGTGACGCTCGAGGGCCGCCGCCCCCTGGCCACCGAGGTGCAGGCGCTGGTGGCGCCCAGCGCGGCACCGAACCCGCGCCGGACGACGTCCGGCGTCGACTCCGCGCGGCTGTCGATGGTGCTCGCCGTGCTGCAGCGCCGGCTCGGCGCGCGCCTGTCCGACCAGGACGTCTACGTGTCCACCGTCGGCGGCGCCCGGGTGGTCGAGCCGGCGGCCGACCTGGCGCTGGCGCTCGCCACCGTCAGCGCGCGGGAGGACGAGACGCTGGTGCGGGGGCTGGTCGCCGTGGGCGAGGTGGGCCTCGCCGGCGAGATCCGGACGGTGGCCGGCGTGGACCGGCGGCTCGCGGAGGCGGCTCGGCTCGGCTTCCGGCGGGCCGTGGTGCCGGCCGGCAGCCTCGAGGGCCTCGTCGTCCCGGAGGGCATGCAGGTGATCGGCGCCGGCGACCTGGCACAGGCCGTCGACGCCGCGGGCGTCGGTGTCCCCGCCGGCGTGACTCGGCTGCGGGGTGGCCAGCACGGCTGACCTGCTGCGCGTCGACGCCGACGTGCCCGCCGCTCGGGCGGTGCCATCTCACCCGAACGCCCGCGGACCCCTCCAGGCTCCCCGCAGCATCGGCCTATACCATCGCCTGGTGCCTGCGCCGTCCCAGGAGGAGCTGCTCCGCTCCACCCTCAGCGCCGTCGCGCCCGGCAGCGGCCTGCGCGACGGGCTCGAGCGCATCCTGCGGGGGCGTACCGGCGCGCTGATCGTCCTCGGCATGGATCAGGCCGTGGAGCGCCTGTGCTCCGGCGGGTTCGTGCTGGACGTCGAGTTCAGCGCCACCCGCCTGCGCGAGCTGTGCAAGATGGACGGCGCCGTGGTGCTGGACCCGGCGACCAACCGCATCGTCCGCGCCGCGGTCCAGCTGCTGCCGGACCCCAGCATCGAGACGTCCGAGTCGGGCACCCGCCACCGCACCGCCGAGCGCGTCGCCAAGCAGACCGGCCTGCCGGTGATCTCGGTGTCCGCCTCGATGCGGATCATCGCGATCTACGTCGGCGACGCGCGGCACCAGCTCGAGGACTCGACCACAATCCTGTCCCGCGCCAACCAGGCGCTGGCGACGCTGGAGCGGTACAAGGCCCGGCTGGACGAGGTCAGCGGCACCCTGTCGGCGCTGGAGATCGAGGACCTGGTCACCGTGCGGGACGTGTCCGCCGTGGTGCAGCGTCTGGAGATGGTGCGCCGCATCAGCGAGGAGATCGACGGCTACGTCGTCGAGCTCGGTTCCGACGGCCGGCTGCTGGCGCTCCAGCTCGACGAGCTGATCGCCGGCGCCGGTGCCGACCGGGCTCTGGTGATCCGCGACTACGTCGACACCTCCCGCCGCGACGTCGACCAGGTGCTCGCCGCACTGGCCGACCTGACGTCCACCGAGCTGCTGGACCTGGCGCACATCGCCCGGGTGCTGGGCCTGCCCGGCAGCACCGACACGCTCGACGGCGCGGTCGGGCCCCGCGGCTACCGCCTGCTGTCGCGGGTCCCCCGGCTGCCCAGCACCGTGGTCGACCGGCTCGTCGCGCACTTCGGCGGCCTGCAGAAGCTCCTCGCGGCCGGCGTGGACGACCTGATGTCCGTCGACGGTGTCGGCGAGCAGCGTGCCCGGTCGGTGCGCGAGGGCCTGTCCCGGCTGGCGGAGTCCAGCATCCTCGAGCGCTACGTCTAGCGCCCGTCCCGCTCCGGTCGTCCGACGACCGTCCGCACCGGCCCCGTGCCGGTCCGGCTCAGTGCAGGACGAACACCGCCGGCCCGCCGGTCGCCCCGGCGAGGTTCACGGCGGCCTGGTAGGTGCCCGTCCCGGGACGTGACTGCCCACCCGGGCATCCCGGCGCCGACCGAACCCGGTTCCACGGCACCTGGGTGGTGTCCGACTGGCCGGCGGCCAGCAGCAGCGTCCGTCGCGGTGCGTTGGCCGCCGCGCAGTCCTTGGACGACCACACCCGGTCCGCACCGGAGGTGATCACCACCTCGCGGTAGGCGTCGCCGGCGTCGACCAGGCACGGCGCCGTCCCGGTGTTCTTGATGGTCACCGTGAACGTCGGGCTGACTCCGGCCGGCACGTCCACCGCAGCCGGGGTGAGGCCCAGCGCGAGCTGCGCCGGCTGGCAGTCGGCGACACCCCCACGCAGGGACGGTGTGGGGGTCGGCGTCGGTGACGTGCTCGCCGGCGCGGCGGGTGCCGCGGCCGCGGTCGTCCCCACCGCTGAGGTCGTCGTCGACGGGGTGAGCGGTGTGCGGGCGGCGGCACGGTCCGCGGCCCGACCGGCCCACGGGTGGATCACGACGAGCACCAGGAGCAGCAGCACCAACGGCACACCGAGCACCACCGCCCGCCGCACCCAGTACACCCGGGCCGGCAGCCTCCGGCTCGTCGTCGCCACGTCCGTAGCCCTCCGTCGTGCAGCCGGCAGCCCCCACCGGGCGCCGTCGGGCATCCACGCTACGAAGCGCAGGGAACGGATCGGCGCAGGACGCGCCCGAGCGACCCGACGACGACCGGGCCGGGCACCTACAGCTCGAGCCGGACGATCGCCCGCCCGTGCCGGGGCCGCGCCACCAGCTCGAAGCCGGCGCGCAGGAACAGGTGCAGCGTCCCCCGGTGCAGCGAGTCGCCCTCGGGCTCGGACCGCTCGGACGTGTCGGCCGGGTACCCCTCGAGCCAGCCGGCGCCGGACGAGCGTGCGTGCTCGACGGCCGCGTCGAGCAGGGCGGTGGCAACCCCGCGCCGACGGAACCCGGCGCGCACCACGAAGCAGGTGACGGACCACACCCCGGGGTCGTCGGGCTGGATGCCCGGCACCGACATCGCGCTGCAGCTGCGGGCGCGCACGAACTCCACGCGCGGCGCCACGGAGCACCAGCCGACCCGTTCGCCGCCGATGCTGGCGATCACCCCGGGGGCAGGCAGGTCCTGCGCGATGCGATCGGCGAGCCGGCCGCGCAGCTCCGTCGGCGTCAGGGTCCGCTGCTCGACACCGGACAGCCGGTCGGCCTGGCACCAGCAGTGTGCCGCCTGCCCGTGGGCGCCGATCACCTCGTCCACGTCGCCGATGGACCGGCACAGGGCGGTCTTCACCAGCGGACGGGCGGAGACCACGGGGATCCCGGCGGTGGTGGGCGGCGGCTGGTGAACGCCGGTGGTGGTCCCGGGCGTCGCGGACCGTTGCGTCACCCAGTGGGTCCGCACTCCGGTGTCCGCCGACGGACCGTCGACCATGTCATAACGGTACGCGTGGGACGCGCTCCCTGTCCCGGGACGAACGTCTGGGACCATGGTCCGGTGCTCGACGGCCCGGCTCCGCACTCGTCGGACGCCGCGGCGCTGCACGGCACGCTCCTCGACTGGTACCGGGACAACGCCCGTGACCTGCCGTGGCGGGCGCCGGACCGGACGCCCTGGGGCGTGCTGGTCAGCGAGGTGATGCTGCAGCAGACCCCGGTGGTCCGGGTCGAGCCGGCCTGGCGCGCCTGGATGGACCGCTGGCCCACCCCTGCGGCACTGGCCGCGGCGTCCACGGCGGACGTGCTGCGCGCGTGGGACCGGCTCGGGTACCCCCGGCGCGCGCTGCGGCTGCAGGAGTGCGCGTGCACGCTCGTGCAGCGGCACGGTGGGCAGGTGCCGGACGACCCGGACGAGCTCCTCGCGCTGCCCGGTGTCGGCGAGTACACCGCCGCGGCCGTGCTGGCGTTCGGGTTCGACCGTCGGTCCGTGGTCCTGGACACCAACGTGCGCCGCGTGCTGGGCCGGCTGCTCGGTGGCACCGCCCTGCCACCACCGGCCCAGACGGTCGCGGAGCGGCAGCGCGCCGCCGCCGTGGTGCCCGACGACGACGCCACCGCCGCCCGGTGGGCGGTCGCGACGATGGAGCTCGGCGCGCTGGTGTGCACCGCGCGGTCCCCCCGCTGCGCGGCGTGCCCGGTGGCCGACCGCTGCGCCTGGCTGCTGGCCGGGCGGCCGGACGACGAGCACGCCCACCGACGCCGCACCCAGGCGTTCGCCGGCACCGACCGGCAGGTGCGGGGCCGGGTGATGGCGCTGCTGCGGGAGGCGCTCGAGCCGGTGCCCGCCACCGGCGTGGAGGCCGTGTGGCCCGATCGCGTCCAGCTGGCGCGGGCGGTGAACGGCCTGGTGGCGGACGGTCTGGTCGAGGTTCTCGTCCCCGCGTCGGACGACGAGCCGGCGGCCTACCGACTCCCCGCCTGACCCCGGACAGCTAGAGCTCGAGAAGCATCCGGGTGTTGCCCAGCGTGTTCGGCTTCACGCGCGCCAGGTCCAGGAACTCCGCGACGCCGTCGTCGTGCGAGCGGAGCAGCTCGGCGTAGACGGAGGGGTCCACCGGCGTCCCCTGGATCACCTGGAAGCCGTGCGAGGCGAAGAAGTCCACCTCGAAGGTCAGGCAGAACACCCGGGCGAGGCCGAGGTCCCGGGCCCGCGCCACGAGCCCGCCGAGCAGAGCGTGCCCCACGCCGTGCCGGCGCTGGTCCGGGCGGACCGCCAGCGTGCGGATCTCGGCGAGGTCCGACCACATCACGTGCAGGGCGCCGCAGCCGACCACCTCGTCGTCGACCACGGCGACCAGGAACTCCTGGACGGCCTCGTAGTAGCCGACCCACTCCTTGGGCAGCAGGATGCGCTGCTCGGCGTAGGGCTCCACCAGGTCGTGGACGGCGTGCACATCGGCGGGCAGGGCGGCCCGGACCACGACCTCGCTCACGCCGGTCACGGTACCTGCCGCCCGGCGCAGGCCCCGACGCAGACCCGACCCGGCCCGGCGTCGGGCGGGGTCCAGTGCGGGCGCAGAGCCCTACGTCCGCGAGCGCTGCCGCCCGAGCCGCGGCACGTCGACGTGCTCGAGCAGGCCGGTGGCGGTGATCTCGTCCACCACCAGGTCGGTGACCACCCCGGCGCGCAGGGCGGCGAGCAGCGGTGCGACCTTGTTGTCGCCGGCGACCACGCACACGCGCCGCGGGATGTGCTTCAGCTCGTCCGGCGTGGGCCCGGTCGCGCGGGCGTTCAGCGGCACGTCGGCCCACGAGCCGTCGGCGCGCAGGAAGACGGTGCACACGTCGCCCACCACGCCCTCGTCGTGCAGGGCCTGCACGTCGGCGTCGTCCAGGTACCCGGCCGAGTACACGTGGCTCGGCACCGCCCCGGCCACCGCACCCACGCTGAACAGGGCGATGTCCACGCGCGCCTGCATGTCCAGCACGCGGCGCACGGACCGTTCGCGCCACATCGCCGCCTTGGTGTCCGGGTAGTCGAAGAAGGCGGGCACCGAGAAGTGGTGCACGCCCGCGCCGAACGCCGTCCCGAACGACGAGATCAGGTCCGACGCGTACTCGATCCCGCTGGTGCGCATGTTGGCCGCGCCGTTCAGCTGCACCACCACGGACCCCCGGGTGGCCTTCGGGGTCAGGTACCGGGAGACGGCGGCCAGCGTGGTGCCCCACGCGACGCCGAGCACCATGTCGGAGTCGAACCACGAGGTCAGCAGCTTGGCGGCGGTCATCGCCACCTGGTCCAGCCGCTCGACCGTCCCGGCGGAGTCCGGCACCGCGACCACGTAGGCGTCCACGCCGAACGCCGCGGTGAGCGAACGACCGATCCCCGGTGCACGCGTGCTCGCCGGGCGCAGGGTGATCTCGACCAGGCCGGACTGCCGCGCGCGCTTGATCAACCGCGACACCGTCGACCGCGAGGTGCCCAGGTGCCGGGCGATGACCTCCATCTTCATGTCCTGCAGGTAGTACATCGACGCCGCCCGGAGCACGTCCTGCTCCCGCTCCACGTACACAGGTGCCTCCTCGCCCCTGCGTGCACATTTGTGCACTGCTGTTGCGCGTACGTTCCGCCGCTGCCGAGGATAGGGCGAATCCGGGCCGTTCGTCCTGGGCCATCGGCCCGAACGGCCGCGACACCGTCGTCGCGAGAACCCGGGCGAACGTCACCAGCACCGAGGAGCCAGCCACATGAGGACCGCCCCGCTCACCGTCCAGGCCCGGACCGACTCGTTGGAGCGGTTGCGTCGCTCGACGGAGCGGGACTCCGAGCTGGACATCCTGGTGATCGGCGGTGGCGTGACCGGTGCCGGCATCGCGCTCGACGCGGTCACCCGCGGGCTGGACGTGGCGATGGTCGAGGCGCAGGACTGGGCCAGCGGCACGTCCAGCCGCTCGTCCAAGCTGGTGCACGGCGGTCTGCGCTACCTGCAGATGCTCGACTTCCACCTGGTGCACGAGGCGCTGACCGAGCGTGACCTGCTCATCTCCAAGCTGGCCCCGCACCTGGTCAAGCCCGTCAGCTTCCTGTACCCGCTGGAGAACCGCGTCTGGGAGCGCGCCTACGTCGGCGCCGGCGTGGCGCTGTACGACACGCTGGCCACCGCGTCCGGCACCCGCCGGGCGATGCCGATCCACCGCCACCTGACCCGCAAGGGCATGGAGCGGATGTTCCCGGACCTGCGGCACGACGCCGCCATCGGCGCCATCCGGTACTGGGACGCCAGCGTCGACGACGCCCGCCTGGTCGAGACGCTCGTCCGCACCGCCGTCTCCTACGGCGCGCACGCCGCCTCGCGCACCCAGGTGCTCGACCTGCACACCACCACCGGCGGCGCCGTCAGCGGCGCGCTGCTCGAGGACCTGGAGACCGGCGAGCGGTTCGACGTGCGCGCCCGTGCCGTCATCAACGCCACCGGCGTCTGGACGGAGAAGACCGAGGCGCTGGCCCGCAGCGGCGGCGGCCTGCGGGTGCTGGCCAGCAAGGGCATCCACATCGTCGTGCCGCGCGCCCGCATCCAGGGCGACACCGGCCTGATCCTGCAGACCGAGAAGTCGGTGCTGTTCATCATCCCGTGGTCCCGCTACTGGGTGATCGGCACCACGGACACCCCGTGGCACCAGGAGCTGACCCACCCCGTCGCCACCAGCGCGGACATCGACTACGTGATCGAGCACGCCAACGCGGTGCTCGCCCGCCCGCTGACCCGCGACGACGTGATCGGCGTGTGGGCCGGCCTGCGGCCGCTGCTGCAGCCGGGCACCAAGGAGGGCACCAGCTCCGCCAAGGTGTCCCGCGAGCACACCGTCGCCTCCCCCACGCCGGGTCTGACGGTGATCGCCGGCGGCAAGCTGACCACCTACCGCGTGATGGCCAAGGACGCGGTGGACTTCGCCATCGGCTCACGGGCGACGACGCTGCCGTCGATCACCCACGAGGTGCCGCTGGTCGGTGCCGAGGGGCTGCGCGTGTTCCAGCGGCAGGCCCGGGCCATCGGGCTGCGGTACGGCTGGGAGCAGCACCGCATGGACCACCTGCTGCACCGGTACGGCTCGCTGCTCGGCGAGCTGATCGACCTGGTGGACGCCCGTCCCGAGCTGGCGCAGCCGCTGCACGGCGCCCCGGCGTACATCGGTGCGGAGATCGTCTACGCGGCGACCCACGAGGGCGCCCTGCACCTGGACGACGTGATGATGCACCGCACGCGGCTCAACTACGAGCAGGCGGACAAGGGCGTCGGCGCGCTCGACCAGATCGCCGACCTGCTGGCGGCCGAGCTCGGCTGGGACGCCGCGACCCGCGAGAAGGAGATCGAGGCGTACAAGGCCCGGGCCAAGGCGGAGCACGAGGCCGCCGAGCAGCCCGACGACGCCTCGGCCGAGCGCGTCCGGCTGCAGGTGCCGGACCTGTCGCCGATGCAGCCGCTCGAGGGCGTCGCCACGCCCGGGACCGGCACCGGCTCGGTCGGCCCCGGGTCGGCCGGCACCACGGGGCACGCCTGACGGCTGCCCCCCTCAGGACCCCCGCGACCGATGTCGCGGGCGATGCAGACAACGACGTCGACGAAAGAGGTCCACGTGAACTACACGATCGGGCAAGCCTTCATCTCGGAGGTGCTCGGCACCGGAATGCTGATCCTTCTCGGTGGCGGCGTGGTTGCCAATGTGATCTTGCCCAGGAACAAGGGTTTCAACGGCGGGTGGATCGTCATCACCTTCGGATGGTGCATCGCCGTCATGGCCGGCGTGTACGTCGCCTTCAAGTCGGGCGGCTACCTGAACCCCGCCGTGGTGCTGGGCGTCTGGGCCTCGGGCGCCAAGACGCTGGCCCCCGGCATCGACATGACGGCGACGAACGCTCTGCTGTTCATCGTCGCCGAGCTGCTCGGCGCCTTCATCGGTGCCGTGCTGGTGTACCTCGCCTACAAGAAGCACTTCGACGAGGACGCCGACCCGGCCACCAAGCTGGGCGTCTTCTCCACCGGCCCGGCGATCCGCTCCTACTTCTGGAACTTCGTCACCGAGGTCCTGGGCACCTTCGTGCTGGTGTTCTGGGTGCTGGTGTCCGGCAAGACGCCGGCCCAGATCGGCCCGCTCGCCGTGTCGCTCATCGTGCTCGGCATCGGCCTCTCCCTCGGTGGCCCCACCGGGTACGCCATCAACCCCGCCCGTGACCTCGGCCCGCGCATCGCGCACTTCGTGCTCCCGATCCGCGGCAAGGGCTCCAGCGACTGGGCGTACTCCTGGGTGCCGGTCTTCGGCCCCATCGTCGGCGGCGTGCTCGCCGGCCTGACCGGTCACTGGTTCGTCGGCTGACCACCCACTGACAGCACTTCCTGAACGACCCTCGACGAGGAGGCACCATGGCTGACAAGTACGTGATGGCGATCGACCAGGGCACCACGAGCACCCGCGCGATGATCTTCGACCACGCGGGAACGGTGGTCTCGGTCGGCCAGAAGGAGCACGAGCAGATCTTCCCGAAGCCGGGCTGGGTGGAGCACAACCCGAAGGAGATCTGGGACAACACGCGTGAGGTGGTCGGCCAGGCACTCGGCAAGGCGAGCCTGAACTACGACGACCTCGCCGCGGTCGGCATCACCAACCAGCGCGAGACCACCGTGGTGTGGGACCGCGAGACCGGCGAGCCCGTCTACAACGCGATCGTCTGGCAGGACACCCGCACGCAGAAGATCGCCGACGACCTCGGCGCCCTCGGCGGCGGTGCGGACCGGTACAAGGCCCGCGTCGGTCTGCCTCTGGCCACCTACTTCTCGGGCCCGAAGATCCGCTGGATCCTCGACAACGTCGAGGGTGCCCGGGAGAAGGCCGAGGCCGGCAAGCTCGCGTTCGGCAACACCGACTCGTGGGTGCTGTGGAACATGACCGGCGGGGTCGACGGCGGCATCCACGTCACCGACCCGACCAACGCCTCGCGCACCATGCTGATGAACCTCGACACGCTGACGTGGAACGAGGAGATCGCCGGCGAGATGGGCATCCCGCTGTCGATGCTTCCCCAGATCCGCAGCTCGTCCGAGGTGTACGGGCACGGTCGCAAGGGCGGTCTTGTCCCGGGCGTGCCGATCTCCGGCATCCTCGGCGACCAGCAGGCGGCGACGTTCGGCCAGGCGTGCTTCGAGGTCGGTAACGCGAAGAACACGTACGGCACCGGCAACTTCATGCTGCTGAACACCGGCACGTCGCCCATCCCGTCCAAGAACGGCCTGCTGACGACGGTCTGCTACAAGATCGGCGAGCAGCCGACGGTCTACGCGCTCGAGGGCTCGATCGCCGTCACCGGATCGCTGATCCAGTGGCTGCGGGACAACCTCGGGTTCATCCAGAGCGCGCCCGAGGTCGAGCAGCTGGCCGAGACGGTCGAGGACAACGGTGGGGCGTACTTCGTCCCGGCGTTCTCGGGCCTGTTCGCGCCGTACTGGCGTGGCGACGCCCGCGGCGTCCTCGTCGGCCTGACGCGGTACGTCACCAAGGGCCACATCGCGCGGGCCGCCCTGGAGGCCACCGCCTTCCAGACCCGCGAGGTGCTCGACGCGATGAACGCCGACTCCGGCGTGGACCTGACCGAGCTGAAGGTCGACGGCGGCATGGTGGCCAACGAGGCCCTCATGCAGTTCCAGGCCGACATCCTCGGCGTGCCCGTGATCCGGCCGAAGGTGGCCGAGACCACGGCGCTCGGCGCGGCCTACGCGGCCGGCATCGCCGTCGGGTTCTGGAACGGCGAGCAGGACGTCATCGACAACTGGGCCGAGGACAAGCGCTGGACGCCGTCGATGGACGACGCCGAGCGTGACCGCCAGTACCGGTTGTGGAAGAAGGCCGTCACCAAGTCCTTCGACTGGGTGGACGAGGACGTGCGCTGAGCGCACGCTGACCCGACGAGGGGTCGCGACGACGGGTGGAGAAACCGGCGTCGCGGCCCCTCGTCGTGCGTGCCGGCGGGCGACGGGCGGCTCCCACCCGACGGGCCACCCGTCCGGTCGCGTGTCCGGCGTCACGTCGGCTCGGCCAGGAGGGCCGTCAGTCCCCGTGCTTACGATGCGCGGCGTGACGACGACAGTGCAGGTGGGCCACTCGGACCTCGCGGTCCTTCCGCTGGCTCTGGGGGGCAACGTGTTCGGGTGGACGGCCGACGAGGCGACGAGCCTCGACGTGCTCGACGCGTTCGTCGACGCGGGCGGGTCGATGGTGGACACCGCCGACGGGTACTCCCACTGGGTGCCGGGGCACACCGGCGGCGAGAGCGAGGCGATCATCGGCCGGTGGCTGGCTCACCGCGGCCGGCGGGACGACGTGGTGGTGGCGACGAAGGTCTCGCGGCACCCGCAGTTCCTCGGCCTGGCACCGGACACGATCCGCGGGGCGGTGCACGCCTCGCTGCAGCGGCTGGGCACCGACCACATCGACCTGTACTACGCGCACTTCGACGACCCGTCCGTGCCGCTGGCCGACTCCCTCGGGGCGCTGTCCGCCCTGGTGGACGAGGGGCTGGTGCGCTACCTCGGCATCTCGAACTACACCCCCGACCGCATCGACGAGTGGCTGGCCGTCACCGAGCGGGAGCACCTGCACCGGCCGGTCGCGCTGCAGCCGGAGTACAACCTCGTCGAGCGCGGGTTCGAGGACGGGCTGCAGGCCCGTGCCGAGACGTACGGCCTGGGCGTGTTCCCGTACTACGCGCTGGCCTCCGGGTTCCTCACCGGCAAGTACCGCGCCGACGGCTCGCCGAGCGGTCCGCGGGCCGGCCGGGCGGCGCAGTACCTCGAGGGCCGAGGTGCCGCGGTGCTCCCCGTGCTGGACGAGGTCGCGGCGGCGCACGGCGTCTCCGACGCGACCGTGGCGCTGGCGTGGCTGCGCCGGCGGCCGACGGTCGTGGCGCCCATCGCGAGCGCCCGGAGCCTCGACCAGCTGCCCGACCTGCTCGCCTCCACCACCCTCGAGCTGGCGGCCGACGAGGTCGCCGCGCTGGACGCCGCCTCGCGCTGACCCCCGCGACCGCGGGCGGACGGCGAGGCTGTCACCGGTCGCAGGTACCGTGCCGTCCATGCGCCTGGCCACCTGGAACGTCAACTCGATCCGTGCCCGCGTGGACCGGGTGCTCGCCTACCTCGAACGCACCGGCGTCGACGTGCTGGCGATGCAGGAGACCAAGGTGAAGGACGAGTCGTTCCCACGGGAGGGCTTCGAGGCCCTCGGGTACGAGGTGGTCACCAGCGGGTTCAGCCAGTGGAACGGCGTCGCGATCGCGTCGAAGGTCGGCGTGACCGACGTGGAGCACGGTTTCCCCGGCCAGCCGACGTGGGGCGACCCCGGGGCCGTCGAGGCGCGAGCCGTGGGCGCCACCTGCGGCGGGGTGCGCGTGTGGAGCCTGTACGTGCCCAACGGTCGCGACGTGGGCGACCCGCACTTCACGTACAAGCTCGAGTGGCTGGACGCCCTGCGGGAGGCCGCCGGCGGGTGGCTGCAGGCCGACCCCGCGGCCCGGATCGCCATGGTGGGCGACTGGAACATCGCCCCCCTGGACACCGACGTCTGGGACATCGGCTTCTTCGCCGGCCGGACGCACGTCACGCCGGCCGAGCGGGAGGCGTTCGAGGCGATCGCGGCTGCCGGGTACACCGAGGTGTCCCGCCAGCACGTCCCCGCCGAGCACACCTACACGTACTGGGACTACCAGCAGCTGCGGTTCCCCCGGAACGAGGGCATGCGCATCGACCTGACGTACGCCTCACCGGCCCTCGCGGCGGAGGTCACAGACGTGGTCATCGAGCGGAACGAGCGCAAGGGCAAGGCGCCGTCCGACCACGTACCGGTGGTGCTGACGATCGCCGACTGACGGCGCCGGACGTGCGGGTGGCGGCTGCTGCCTGCGGCCGGTCGGGCGAGGCGACACGGGTGCGCCGGTCGGCACAGATCGCCCGCCGACCAGGGCATACGTGTGGGAACGCTGCGCTACGTTGCGGCCCATGAGTCAGGACCCGGGCGCCCCAGGCAGCTCTGCGCAGCAGCCCGACCCGTACGCCGCACCGATCCCGCAGCCCGAGGGTGGTGGCAGCGCCCCGGCCCCGATGTACGCGCAGCCGAACCCCTACGGCGACGCACCGGTGTCGGGGCAGGCGCAGCCGGGGCATCAGCCGACGTACGGGCAGGAGCCGTACGGAGCGGCGCAGCCGTACGGACCGGCGCCGGTCTACGGGCAGCAGCCGGTCTACGGGCAGCAGCCGGTCTACGGGCAGCAGCCGGTCTACGGGCCACCGGGGCAGGTGCCGACGTACGGTCCGTACGGCTACCCCACGGGGCAGCCGTACGCCCCGGCGGGTGGCTGGGACACCCCCAAGACGGACCCGATGTCCATCGCGGCACTCGTCGTCGCGCTCAGCGGGTTCCTGGTCGGCCTCACGTTCCCGGTCGGCCTCGGGCTCGGCATCGCCGGCATGGTGCGCACCAAGCGCCGCCAGCTCCAGGGGCGTGGCCTCGCCATCGCCGCCGTGGTGGTCGGGGCCGTCGGGACGCTGCTGATCATCGGGTTCATCGTGCTGATCGCCGTGCTGGGGAGCAGCGGCAGGTTCGACGACTCGGCGTCGTCCTCGTCCCGGACGTCGTCGGGACCGGTGCACAGCGGCTCCGCGGCCGGCACCACGCTGCCGGAGTACCGACTGGTGCAGGGGCTGACGCCGGGTGAGTGCCTGCAGGGCGACGCCAGCTCCTGGTCGCTGGCCGACGCCGTCCCGGTCGCCTGCACCGCCCCGCACAACCTCGAGGTGGTGTCGGTGTACACGCTGGCCGAGCGGCCGGTGAACAGCACCGACGAGCCCGGTGCCGAGCTGGACAAGGCCCTGTCGACCTGCGAGGACGACGTGCTGGCCGCGAACTCCGCGCTGCTCGGCGCGGACGACTGGTCGGACGTCTGGCCGCCGCACCCGGACCAGTGGGACGCCGGCGAGAGGTCCGCCTACTGCCTGTGGGGCACGGACTCGACCGTCACAGGCTCGGCCACGCAGGGCTTCGGGGCGCAGAGCTCCAACCTCTGACCCACCGCGCCGGTCCCACCGGCCGCCCCGCACCGCCGGTCCACACCGCCCGTCCACCCTGCCGGCCCGACCGGCCGCACGTTCGCCCGTCAGACCGCGGCGATAGCCTGACCGCACCGCCGCCACAGGAAGGTTGCACCGATGGTCGACGTCGACCGTGTGCTCGCAGCACTGACCCTCCAGGAGAAGGCCGGGCTGACGTCCGGTGCGGACTTCTGGCACACCAAGGCCGTCGAGAGGCTGGAGCTGCCGGCCGTGATGGTGGCGGACGGGCCGCACGGCCTGCGCAAGCAGGTGGCGGAGGGCGGCTCGGCGGAGCTCGGCGAGTCGGTGCCGGCCACCTGCTTCCCGACGGCGGCCGCCCTCGGCTCCACGTGGGACCCCGACCTGCTGCGGCGCGTCGGGGCGGCGCTGGGCCGCGAGACCAGGGCGAACGGCGTCTCCGTCCTGCTGGGCCCCGGCGTCAACATCAAGCGGACCCCGCTGTGCGGGCGCAACTTCGAGTACGTCTCCGAGGACCCGTTGGTGGCGGGGGCGCTCGGCGCGGCACTGGTCGAGGGGGTGCAGAGCCAGGGCGTCGGCACGTCCCTGAAGCACTTCGCGGCGAACAACCAGGAGACCGACCGCATGCGCGTCTCCGCGGACATCGACGAGCGGACGCTGCGCGAGATCTACCTGCCGGCGTTCGAGCGGATCGTCACGCAGGCGAAGCCGTGGACGGTGATGTGCTCGTACAACCGCATCAACGGCACGTACGCCTCGCAGCACCCGTGGCTGCTGACCCAGGTGCTGCGGGACGAATGGGGGTTCGACGGGGTCGTCGTCTCGGACTGGGGTGCGGTGCACGACCGGGTGGCGGCCCTGGTGGCCGGCCTGGACCTGCAGATGCCCGGCGTCGGGTCGCGTCCGGACCTCGAGGTGGTGTCGGCGGTGATCGACGGCCGGCTCGACGAGCAGGTGCTGGACCGCTCCGTCCGCCGCGTGCTGCAGCTGGTGGACCGGGCGCAACCGGCCGTCGCCGACCCCGGCACCGCCGACCTCGACGCCCACCACGAGCTGGCCCGCGAGGCGGCGGCAGCCGGTTCGGTGCTGCTGCGCAACGAGCGGGTGGCCGGTGCGCCGCTGCTCCCGCTCGAGGCGGACGCGGCCCGCGGTGCCGTCGTCGTCGGCGAGTTCGCCCGCACCCCGCGCTACCAGGGCGCGGGGTCGTCGCAGGTGCGCGCGACCCGCGTCGACGACGCGCTGACTGCGCTCCGGGCGGTCACAGGGGTGGAGCTGCCGTTCGCCCCCGGCTTCTCCCTGGCGGGTGATGACGAGCACGACGAGGTGCTCCGCACCGACGCCGTGGCGGCGGCGCGCGACGCGTCCGTCGTGCTCGTGTTCCTGGGCCTGCCGGCCGCCGACGAGTCCGAGGGGTACGACCGGCCCCGCTGGGGCCTGCCCGACAACCAGGTGCGCACGCTCGCCGCGATCGCGCAGGTCAACCCCAGGATCGTCGTGGTGCTGTCCAACGGCAGCGCCGTCAACGTCTCGCCGTGGCGCGAGCTCGCGCCGGCGATCCTCGAGACGTGGCTGTCCGGGCAGGCCGGCGGCTCGGCGGTGGCAGACGTGCTGCTCGGCCACCGCTCCCCCGAGGGCCGGCTGACCGAGACGATCCCGCACCGGCTGGTGGACACCCCGGCGTTCGGCAGCTTCCCCGGTGAGGGCCGGCACGTCCGGTACGGCGAGGGCGTGCTGGTGGGCTACCGCTGGTACGACGCGCGTGACCTGGAGGTGGCGTACCCCTTCGGGCACGGGCTGACGTACACGACGTTCGCGTACGACGAGGTCGCGGCCCAGGTGCACGGCGAGGGTGCGGCCGCCACCGTGGACGTCAGCGTCCGGGTGACCAACACCGGGACGCGGGACGGTGCCGAGGTGGTCCAGGTGTACGTGGGCGACCCGGAGGCGTCCGTGCAGCGGCCCGTGCGTGAGCTGCGGGCGTTCCGCAAGATCTGGCTGGCGCCCGGCGAGTCGCAGGTGGTGAGCCTGACGCTGACGGCGCGCGACCTGTCGTACTGGCACCCCGACCTGCGCCGGTGGGTGGTGGAGGGCGGCACGTTCGTCGTCGAGGTGGGCGCCTCGTCGCGGGACCTGCGCGGTTCCGTGGAGGTCGAGGTGGTCGGCGAGCCGATCTGGCCGCCGCTGACCGCCATGTCCACGGTCGCGGAGTGGTTGGCCGACCCTGCCGGCGGTCCCGCGCTGCGGGCGGCGCTCGAAGACGGCGGGGTCACCGAGCTGGCCGCCCACTGGTCGGCGGAGCTGGCGCAGGTGCCGCTGCGGGTGGCGGTGGACCTCGGCATGGCGGCGGGCTTCGGTCCCGACGAGGTGAACAACCTGGTCCGGGACGTGACGGCGGAGGTACCTGCCTCCTAGTGCCAGGCCGGCCGCGGGTCAGTCGGCGAGGTCGGCGTCAGCCGGCCAGGTAGGCCGTGAGGCCTTCGACGACGAGCGCATGGTCGTCCTGCTGCGGCAGACCGGACACGGCGACGACGCCGACCAGCCGGCCGTCGACCCGCAGCGGGAAGCAGCCGCCGTGCGCCTTGTAGGTCTCGTCCAGGCCCGACGACTCCTCGAACGTGGTGCCGTCGACGCGGTACCGGGTACCCACCGCGAACGACGAGTGACCGTAGTGGCGCACCACCTTGGCCTTGGCTCCGATCCACCAGTCGTTGGTGGTGGACGAGCCGGGGAGGGCCCGCTGGAACACGGTGTGCGGCCCGTCCGGGGTGTCGACCTCGACCCGCACCACCACCGGCAGCTGCCGCTGCTCGGCCAGCGCCGCGACGGTGGCGCCGAGCCGGGCGGCGTCGTCGTACGTCAGGTGCGGCAGCACCAGGCGCTCCTCCTGCGTCTCGAGCTCGGCCAGCAACGCGGGGTCGGAGAACTTGACGGGGGTCGCCTGGGCGGCGGACTGGGCAGCGTCGTCGGTCACGCCGCGACGGTACCCCGGACGACCTGGCCTCCGGCCGGCGAGATGGGCACATGCACGCGAGCGGGGCATATGCACGTGCCCATCTCGCCTGGATGTGCCCGCCTCGCGGTCCAGTGCGGGGTGCGGGTCGGGGCCGCCGTCAGGCCAGCACGCTCGGCGAGCCGGTGGTCACCGACAGGGTGCCGGTGTCGTCGCGGTCCACCACCACCGTGTCGCCGTCGTGCACCTGGCCGGCGAGCAGGGAGCGGGCCAGCCGGTCGCCGATCTCCTTCTGCACCAGCCGGCGCAGCGGCCGGGCGCCGTAGGCGGGGTCGTACCCCTCGAGCGCCAGCCACTCGCGGGCGGCGGGCGTGACGTCCAGGGTCAGCCGGCGGTCGGCGAGCCGACGGGCCAGCGCGGCGACCTGCAGCTCGACGATCTGCCCGATCTCGTCGATCGACAGCGCGTCGAACAGCACGATGTCGTCCAGCCGGTTGAGGAACTCCGGCTTGAACGCCGAGCGCACGGCCGTCATCACACCCTCGCGCCGGGCGTCGTCGGACAGCATCGGGTCCGCCAGGAACTGCGAACCGAGGTTCGAGGTCAGCACCAGGATCACGTTGCGGAAGTCGACCGTGCGGCCCTGACCGTCGGTCAGCCGACCGTCGTCCAGCACCTGCAGCAGGATGTCGAACACCTCGGGGTGGGCCTTCTCGACCTCGTCGAGCAGCACCACCGCGTAGGGACGGCGCCGCACCGCCTCGGTCAGCTGGCCGCCCTCCTCGTAGCCGACGTACCCGGGAGGAGCACCGACCAGACGAGCGACCGAGTGCTTCTCGGAGTACTCGCTCATGTCGATGCGGACCATGGCGCGCTCGTCGTCGAACAGGAAGTCCGCGAGCGCCTTGGCCAGCTCGGTCTTGCCGACGCCGGTGGGACCCAGGAACAGGAACGAGCCGGTGGGGCGGTCGGGGTCGGAGATGCCGGCGCGGGCCCGACGGACGGCGTCGGAGACGGTGGCGACGGCCTTCTTCTGACCGATCAGCCGCTCACCGAGCACCTCCTCCATGCGCAGCAGCTTGGCGGTCTCGCCCTCCAGCAGCCGGCCGGCGGGGATGCCGGTCCAGGCGGCCACCACCTCGGCGACCTCGTCGGGACCGACCTTCTCGGCGATCATCGGGGTGCTGCCGGCGAGGTCCTCGTCGGCACCCTCCTCCGACGACTCGGCGGCGGCGATCTCCTTCTCCACGGCCGGGATCTCGCCGTACATCAGGCGGCCGGCGGTGGCCAGGTCACCCTCGCGCTGCGCGCGCTCGGAGTCGGCACGCAGCTGGTCCAGGCGGGCGCGCAGGTCGCCGACGCGGTTGTGGCCGGCCTTCTCCTTCTCCCACCGGGCGGTCAGCGACGCGAGCTCCTCGCGGCGGTCGGCCAGGTCGGCGCGCAGCTTGCCGAGCCGGTCGCGGGACGCGGGGTCGTCGGCCTCCGACAGCACGACCTCCTCCATCTCGAGACGGGTCACGGCACGCTGCAGCGCGTCGATCTCGATGGGGCTGGAGTCGAGCTCCATCCGCAGGCGTGAAGCCGCCTCGTCGACCAGGTCGATCGCCTTGTCGGGCAGCTGGCGGCCGGAGATGTACCGGTCGGACAGGGTGGCCGCGGCGACGAGGGCGGCGTCGGAGATGGTCACCTTGTGGTGCGCCTCGTACCGCTCCTTGAGGCCACGCAGGATCGCGATGGTGTCCTCGACGGACGGCTCGCCGACGAACACCTGCTGGAACCGGCGCTCGAGGGCCGGGTCCTTCTCGATGCGCTCGCGGTACTCGTCGAGCGTCGTCGCGCCCACCAGGCGCAGCTCCCCGCGGGCCAGCATCGGCTTGAGCATGTTGCCGGCGTCCATCGCGCCCTCGCCGCCGGCGCCGGCGCCGACCACCGTGTGCAGCTCGTCGATGAACGTGACGATCTCGCCCTCGGCACCGGTGATCTCGGCGAGGACCGCCTTGAGGCGCTCCTCGAACTCGCCGCGGTACTTGGCCCCCGCCACCATGCTGGCCAGGTCGAGGGAGACGAGGCGCTTGCCGCGCAGCGACTCCGGCACGTCGCCGGCGACGATGCGCTGGGCGAGCCCCTCCACGACGGCCGTCTTGCCGACGCCCGGCTCGCCGATCAGCACGGGGTTGTTCTTGGTGCGGCGGCTCAGCACCTGGATCACGCGACGGATCTCGGCGTCGCGGCCGATCACCGGGTCGAGCTTGCCGTCGCGCGCCTGCTGCGTCAGGTCGACGCCGTACTTCTCGAGCGCCTTGAACGTGCCCTCCGGGTTGGGGGTGGTCACACGTGCGTTGCCGCGGACGGTGGGGAGCGCGGCGACCAGGGCGTCGCGGGACGCGCCGACCGCGGTCAGCGCCTCGGCGATGCCGGACTGGCCGGTGGCCAGGCCGATCAGCAGGTGCTCGGTGGAGACGTAGTCGTCGCCGAGGGCGCGGGCCTCCTTCTCGGCGGCGTCCAGCGCGGTGACCGTCTGGCGGGAGGCGGACGGCTGCGACACCGAGGCGCCGCTGCTCGCGGGCAGCTTCACCAGCATCGCGCGGACCTGGCGGCCGAGCGTCGCCCGGTCGGCGCCGACGGCGTCGAGCAGGCCGTTGGCGACCCCGCCCTCCTGCTCGAGGAGCGCCGACAGGACGTGCGCCGGCTCGAGCTGCGGGTTGCCCGCGGCCGTCGCGTGCTGGATGGCGGCGCCGAGCGCCTCCTGTGCCTTGGTGGTGAACTTCGCGTCCACGGATGCGCCTCCCTGGGCGTTGCCGGATGTCGTCTGCTGCTGCCGATGAGGGCAACGGCGCCGAAGTTGAGTGTATTCCGCTCAACTCTGAGCGCCAGTGGTCGCGGGAGTGGCGCGAGCGAGGCCTCCGTGATCCTGGATCGGCGTGTCGTACAGGAGGGACGAGGCACACACTCGCCGACGTGGGCGACCCGGGCGTCCGCGCGCGCAGCGACACGCGAGAGGCGTTGTACACAGCTGCGCGGAGCCCCCCGGTGTCGAACAAATGTTCGATAGACTCTAGGCATGGAGCGGGGCAGAGGCGTGGTGACGGCGGCGGGCGACGGCCCCCTCGCCGACGTTGCTCGCTGGCGCGCGCTGCTCGCCGGGTGGGCCGGCGCAGCCGGCAGCCCATCCCAGCGCGGCGGCCCTGTGGCGGCACCGGGTCCGGCGGAGCTGGACCAGGCCGGCCGCATCCAGCTGGTGGCCGCACTCGAACAGCTCAAGGCTGCCGCGGCCGGACTCCAGGCGCGGCTGTCGGTGGACTTCGACGCGCACGAACGGCAGCTGCAGCGCGATGCCGGCGTGCCGCGGGAGAGGCGTGGACGCGGTGTGGCGGCCCAGCTCGGGATGGCGCGGCGCGAGTCTCCGCATCGGGCCGCCGTTCTCCTCGGGGCGGCCAAGGCACTCTGCGCCGAGCTGCCCTGCGCCTTCGCTGCACTGGCCGACGGGCGGCTCTCCGAGTACCGGGCGACGCTCGTCGTGCAGGAGACCGCCTGCCTCGAGCCTGAGGAGCGAGCCGCGGTGGATCGGGCGCTGTGCGCCGATCCCGGCACCCTGGACGGGGCCGGCACCCGACGGCTCGTCGCGATGGCGCGCGAGCACGCGTACCGCGCCGACCCCGCCGCCTTCGTCCGTCGGGCGGCTCGCGCCGAGAACGAGCGGAGCGTGACCCTCCGTCCGGCGCCCGACACGATGACGTACCTCACGGCTCTCCTGCCGGTGGCACAGGGCGTGGCGGCCTACGCCGCGCTGCGACGCGTGGCCGACTCGGCTCGGGCCACCGGGGACGGACGGGGGCGCGGCCAGGTCATGGCCGACACCCTCGTCGAACGGCTGACCGGTCAGGCGGCGGCCGACACGGTGCCGGTCACCGTGTCGCTGGTGATGAGCGACGCAGACCTGCTCGCCTCCGGTCACGGTGCCGCGGTGCTGGACGGCTACGGCACGGTGCCGGCGCAGGTCGCACGGACGCTTGTCGCCAACGGGCTCGATGCGGACGCCGCCTGGCTGCGTCGGGTCTACACCGACCCACGCGGCCGGGTCGTGGCGGCCAGCTCGCGCGAGCGGTTCCATCCCGAGGGCCTCGCGTCGCTGCTGCGCGTCCGCGACCAGGGCACCTGCCGGATGCCGTACTGCGACGCCCCCGTCCGGCACCTGGACCACGTGGTGCCGGCCGCGCTGGGCGGTCCGACGGACGCCGAGAACAGCCAGGGGCTGTGCGAGGCGTGCAACCACGCGAAGCAGGCAGCGGGCTGGCGCCAGGAGAGGTCCGAGGGAGCGATGCGGCACACGGTGGTCACGACGACCCCGACGGGACAGGTGTACCGGAGCGTCGCGCCGGAGCCGCCGCCACCGCTGCGGCGCTCGGACGACGACGCCGGCGTGGGCCACCCGCCGGAGACCTGGGAAGCCGCACGGCCCCCGGGCGGGATCGACGCTGCCTTCGCACGCCTCGTGGCGCTCGCCGCCTGACGGCATCCGCCAGCCGGGCCTCAGACCTCACGTTCCTGTCCGCTCTGTTCGCCGGACGATCACCGGCGCGTCGCCGAGCGTCCATGAACCGGGTCTAGCGTCGAGGGCGACGACAACCACGAAAGGGCGACGATGACCCTCACGCTGACGCTCGTGCGACACGGGCAGACCCACTTCAACGCACGCCGGCTGCTGCAGGGCAGCTGCGACTCCCCCCTCACCCGCGTCGGCCGCGAGGGGGTGCGCACCACGGCACGGCACCTCGCCGACGTGCCGTTCCTCGCGGCGTACTCCTCACCCTCGGGACGCGCGGTGTCGACCGCCGTGGAGATCCTGCGGCACCACCCGGACCTGCGGCTGCGCACCGACGCGGACCTGCGCGAGTACGACTTCGGCACCTTCGAGCGGCACCCCGAGCGGGACCTCGAGGCCGTGCTGCCGTGGACCGAGCTGGTCCCACAGGTGCTCGACGGCACGCACCCCGGCCTGCCGAAGGGTGAGCACGCCGCCGACTTCATGGCACGCACCCGCCGGGCCTTCTCGCTGATCGCCGACCGGCACCCGGACGGGGACGTGCTGGTGGTCGGGCACGGGCTGGCGCTGGGCGCCTGGCTGTCGACCATCCACCCCGAGGGACTCGTCGCGCTGCCGAACGCGTCGGTGTCCCAGGTCGAGGTTCACCCCGACGGCTCGACGCGCGTGCTGAGCATCGGGCTGGACGTCGCCGGCCAGGGCATGGTGGCCGCGCGGCCCGTACCGGTCCGGGAGGATGCGCTGCCGCAGGCGGTGTAGCAGGATCCGGCGCATGGCGGACGACGACGTCACCAGCGAGGTCACCGACGTTCTCGGCGAGCCCTGGCTCGCCCGCACCATCCCGCTGCGACCAGACGGCGTCACCGCGCGCACCGGCATCCCGCCGGTGGCCACGCTGGTGCACCGGGACGAGCCGCCGCGACGCCGGGCGGTGCTGTACGTGCACGGGTTCGTCGACTACTTCTTCCACCCGCACGTCGCCGCGGCGCTCGCCGAGCACGGCTACGACCTGTACGCCCTGGACCTGCGGGACTACGGCCGTTCCATCCGCCCCGGCCGTCCGCCGGACGACGTCACCGACCTGGGCCTGTACTCGGAGGAGATCGACACCGCCGTCCGGATGCTGCGACCCCGGTACGAGCGGCTGGTGCTGCTGGGCCACTCGACCGGAGGGCTGATCACGGCCCTGTGGGCCGATGCCCGTCGCGGGCTCGGGCTGGTGGACGCGCTGGTGCTGAACAGCCCGTGGCTGGACCTGCGCGGCAGCTGGGCGCAGCAGCACCTGCTGACGCCGGTGCTCGACGTCGTCGGCCGCGTCGCACCGACCGCCGTGGTCGCCCGTCTGGACCCGGAGTACGGCAAGGCCCTGCACTCCGCCACGGGCGGCGAGTGGGACTACGACCTGGCGTGGAAGAACTCGGACTTCCCGGTCACGGCCGGCTTCATCCGCACCGTCCGCCGGGGGCACGCCCGGGTGGCGCGCGGCCTGCACGTCGACGTGCCGGTGCTGGTGCTGCGCTCCGACCGCAGCGGGCCGAACAAGGGCTGGCACGACGAGCTGGTGACCACGGACTCGGTGCTCGACGTCGAGCAGATCGCCGCCCGCGCCCCGCTGCTCGGCGACGACGTCACGCTGGTGACCGTCGCGGGCGGCGCGCACGACCTGGCGCTGTCCCCCGCACCGGCGCGTGAGCAGTACCTGCGCGAGGTGACGGACTTCCTCGCCGCCCGGCTGCCCGAGTCGGAGCCGTCGGACCCAGCACCGTCGGCTACGGCTCCAGCGACGGCTCGTCCGGCTCCGACAGCGACAGCACCGCTCCCACCACCGCCGGCCGCTGCCTGAGCGACGCCTCGAGCCGCGCGAGCGCGTGCGACGCCTGCTCCTCCGGCTCGTCGCCCACCAGGTCCACGGCGCCGACGACGAGCACCTGCCCGGCACCCATCACCTCGAGGCGCAGCGAGGTCACCCGCGCCACCTCGGGCCGCTCGAGCAGCGCCTGCAGCACCATGCGGTGCACCTGCGGGTCCGCCGTCTCGCCCACCAGGAAGTCCCGGTTGCGCTCGATCAGCACCACGGCGACCACCCCCAGCAGCAGCCCGATGAGGATCGAGCCGACCGCGTCGGGCACCACCGACCCGGTCAGCTGGTGCCCCAGGATGCCGGCCGCCGCGATCACGATGCCGACCAACGCCGCCGAGTCCTCGAAGAACACCGCCCGCACCGTCGGGTCGGAGGTGCGCAGCACGTGCTCGCGCAGCGTCCGCTGCCGTTTCGCGGCCTGCCCGCGCAGCTGCCGCCACGCCTGCGCGAACGACGCGCCCTCGAGCACGAACGAGATGGCCAGCACCACGTAGGCGACCGTGAACGAGGCGGCCGGCTCCGGGTGCATCAGCTCCTGCACGCCGTGGGTCACCGAGACACCGGCCCCGACCGCGAACAGGCCGATCGCGGCGAACAGCGACCACACGTACACCTCGCGGCCGTAGCCGAGCGGATGCGCGGCGTCCGGCGGCCGGTCCGCCTTGCGGTGCGCGATCAGCAGGAACACCTCGTTGCCCGTGTCCGCCCACGAGTGCGCGGCCTCGGCGAGCATCGACGCCGCTCCCGTGACCACCGCGGCGACGGACTTGGCCAGCGCGATGAGCAGGTTGGCCCCCAGCGCCACGATCACGGTGGTCAGGGACTCGCCGCCGGCGCGGGACTCGCGGGCCACCTCGTGCGTCATGCCCCCTGGTTAGCACAGCCTCTCCGGTGTCGCGCGTGCGGCGGCGGTGATGTGATGGCGCCATGACGACGCAGCAGGTGCCCTGGTCACCCGGTACGGCGTGCTGGGCGGACATCACCGTGCCGGACCTCGAACGGGCCACCGGGTTCTACGGCCCGCTGCTGGGCTGGCGGTTCGAGACGGGCGGTCCGGAGACCGGCGGGTACACGCAGGCGTTCGTCGGCGACCGGCAGGTGGTCGGCCTGACGGAGCCGATGGGCGAGGACCCGGCTCCGCCCGCCGCGTGGTGCGTGTACCTGGCGACGGACGACCTGGCGACGACCGTGCAGCGTGCCGAGCAGCTGGGCGGCCGCACCCTGCTGGGGCCGATCGACGTGATGGGCTTCGGGTCGATGGCCCTGCTGACCGACCCGACCGAGGCCGTGGTGGGGCTGTGGTCGGGTGGCTCGCACATCGGCTGGGAGGTGGTCGACGAGCCGGGCGCGGTGGTGTGGACCGAGCACATGTCCCACGACCAGGCCCGCGCCCTCGCGTTCTACGACGGGCTGTTCGGGTACGACGTGACGGACCTGTCCGCCCCCGACTTCGACTACGCATCGGTCGCGGTGGACGGCGAGACGGTGCGCAGCGGGATCGGCGGCTACGGCCCGGGTGCGGGCGCGCAGGTGCCGGCCGCATGGACGGTGTACTTCCAGGTGCGGGTGGCCGACGACGCGGCGGCCCGCGTCACCGAGCTGGGCGGCACGGTGGTCAGCCCACCGGAGGACACGCCGTACGGCCGGATGGTGCTGGTGAAGGGTCCGTTCGGCGAGGTGTTCGCGCTGATGGAGCCGCCGGCCGAGCAGCCGCCGACGGGGACGCCGCCCGCCTGAGCCCTCCGCCCGGGCCGCCGGGTAGCCTGCGCCCGTGACCGGCGCCTCCCCCGACGACTTCCACCACGTCGCGGCGGGCCCGCACGAGCCGCTGCGGACGTTCCACCCACGCCGGGCGGCGCTCGGCCGCGACCGGGCCGACGCGCTGAACCGGCTGTGGCCGTGCTACGGCTTCTCGGTGCACGACGAGGCGCTCGGCCGCGGCCCCCGCACGCCGGACGGCCTGCTCGACACCGACGCCCTGTTCGGCCGGCATGCCCCGCTGGTGCTGGAGATCGGCCCGGGCATGGGCGAGGCCACCGTCGAGACCGCGGCCGACGACCCGGCGCGGGACTACCTCGCGGTGGAGGCGCACCTGCCCGGCGTCGCCAGCCTGCTGTCCCTCGTCGAGCGCGCCGGCCTGACCAACGTCCGGGTGGGCCACGGCGACGCCCTGCAGCTGGTGCGCGAGTCGATCGCCGCGAGCAGCCTGGCGGCGGTGCACGCCTTCTTCCCCGACCCGTGGCCCAAGGCCCGTCATCACAAGCGCCGGCTGATCCAGCCGGACCACGTCGCGCTGCTGCGCGAGCACCTTCTCATCGGCGGCCTGATCCACACCGCCACCGACTGGCCGGACTACGCCGAGCAGATGCGCGAGGTGCTCACCGCGGACCCGTGCCTGGCGGACGCCTCCGCAGACCCGCCGCAGGCAGCACGACGCCGCACGACGAAGTTCGAGCGGCTGGCCCTGGCCCAGGGCCGGACCGCCGTCGACCTCGTCGTGCGGCGCGTGTGCTGAGGCGCCCGCGAGGGCCTAGAACGAGTGCACCGGCTGCGTGTGCCAGATGCGGTCGATGTAGTCCTGCATCGACCGGTCGGACGAGAAGAACCCGCTGCGCGCCACGTTGAGGATCGCCGAGCGGGTCCACGCCTCGGTGTCCGCGTAGTGCTCGTCGACCCGCGCCTGCGCCTGCAGGTACCCGTCGAAGTCCGCGAGCGCCATGAACGGGTCCTGGTGCAGCAGGTTGTCCACCACCGCGGCGAACATGCCCGGGTTGCCGCCGCCGAACGCGCCGGAGGCGATCAGGTCGATCGCGGCCTTCAGCCGCGGGCTCGACTCGTAGAACGACATCGGGTCGTAGCCCTGCGCCACCAGCTTCTCCACCTCGGGCTCGAGCATCCCGAACAGGAAGAAGTTGTCGTCGCCCACCAGCCGGCGGATCTCGACGTTGGCGCCGTCGTCCGTGCCGATCGTCAGCGCGCCGTTCAGCGCGAACTTCATGTTGCCGGTGCCGGACGCCTCCTTGCCGGCCAGTGAGATCTGCTCGGACAGGTCGGCGGCGGGGATCAGCGTCTCGGCAAGCGTCACGTTGTAGTTGGCGGGGAACGCCACCGTCAGGGCGCCCTTCACGCGGGGGTCCGCGTTGATCGTCGAGCCCACGTGGTTGATCAGGCCGATGATCTTCTTCGCCATCTTGTAGCCGGGCGCCGCCTTGGCGCCGAACGCGAACACCCGCGGGGTGATCGAGGTCGGGTCGAGCTCGCCGGACAGGATCCGCTCGTACAGCGACACGATGTGCAGCACCTTGAGGGTCTGCCTCTTGTACTCGTGCAGCCGCTTGACCATCACGTCGAGCATCGCGCCCTCGGGCAGCACGACGCCGTCGCGCTCCGCGAGGACGGCCGCCAGCCGGGCCTTGTTGTCGGCCTTCACCGCACGGAACCGCTCACGGAACTCCTGGTCGTCGGCCAGCGGCTCGAGGCCGGACAGCATCTCCAGGTCGGTGACCCAGCCCGGGCCGATCGCCTCGGTGATCAGCTGGGACAGGCCGGGGTTGGCCAGCCGGACGAACCGGCGGGGCGTGACTCCGTTGGTCACGTTGGTGAACTTGTCCGGCCAGTACTCGGAGAAGTCCGGCAGCACCTTGTCGCGCAGCAGCTGGCTGTGCAGCTCGGCGACGCCGTTCACCTTGCAGCCCGCGACGGTGGCCAGGTACGCCATCCGAACGGCCCGGACGGGCTGCTCCTGGATGATCGACATGCGGCGCACGTGCTCCTCGTCGTCCGGGTACGCCGTGCGCACCTCGGCCAGGAACTCGTCGTTGATGCGGTAGATGATCTCGAGGTGCCGGGGCAGCAGCCGGCCCAGCAGCTCCGTGGGCCACACCTCGAGGGCCTCGGGCAGCAGCGTGTGACAGGTGTAGGCGAAGCACTTCTGGGTCAGCGCCCACGCCTCGTCCCAGTCCCAGCCCTTCTCGTCGACCAGGATGCGCATCAGCTCGGGGACCGCGATCACCGGGTGGGTGTCGTTGAGCTGGAAGATGATCCGCTCGTCCAGGTGGTGCAGGTCGAAGTCCTCCGGCAGCACCTCGTCGATGAAGTCGCGCAGCGAGCACGCGACGAAGAAGTACTGCTGCTGCAGCCGCAGCTCCTTGCCCTGCGGCGTGGAGTCCTCCGGGTACAGCACCTTGGAGATGTTCTCGGCGAAGGTCTGGCTGCGCACCGCCTCCGGGTACCGGCCGGCGTTGAACAGCTCGAGGTCGAACGCGTTGCTGGCGGTGGCGCTCCACAGGCGCAGGGTGTTGACGCGGCCGTTGTGGTAGCCGGGGACCATGTAGTTGAAGGGCACGCCCTCGACGCCCCACGCCGGCACCCACCGGGTGCGCGGTCGGCCGGCCTCGTCGACGTACTGCTCGGTGTGCCCGCCGAACTGCACCTGCACCGAGTGCTCGGGGTGCGGGAACTCCCACGGCGAGCCGAGGGACAGCCAGTTGTCCGGCTGCTCCACCTGCCAGCCCTCGACGAAGGTCTGCTTGAAGATGCCGTACTCGTACCGGATGCCGTAGCCGATGCACGGCACGCTCATGGTGGCGAGGGAGTCGACGAAGCATGCCGCCAGCCGGCCGAGGCCGCCGTTGCCGAGGCCGGGCTCGACCTCCTGCTCGGCGATCAGGTCGAGGTCGAGGCCGAGGTTGGCCATCGACTCGCGCGCGATGTCCTCGAGGTCGGTGGCCAGCAGGGCGTTCTCCAGCTGGCGGCCCAGGAGGTACTCGGCGGACAGGTAGGCGACGGACTTGGCCTGCGCCTTGCGCTGCCGGGTGAGGGTGTCGAGCCATCGGGCCATCAGGTAGTGCCGGACCGCTCGCGCCAGTGCGAGGTACTGGTCGTTGACGGAGGCCCGGGACAGGGTCACGCCCTGGCCGAAGTTGAGCTCGCGGAGGAACTCACGCGTGAACTTCTCGACGGTGTGCTCGGGAAGGATCACCGGGGTCGAGGAGAGAGGTTGGTTCTCGGTCACCGGCACACGCTAGCGGGTGCAACGACTTGCAGGGAATTTCGCAAGACAGAATCTGGACAGATGTTCAGACGACGCTCGCGAGCGGGCCGCCGCCGAGCCTCAGGACGCACTCCCGGGCGATCACCATGCCGGCCGCGGCGGCCCCGACAGGGTCGTCCGCGCGCAGCCAGGTGGTGAGGAAACCGGCGCAGAACGCGTCGCCCGCACCGGTCGTGTCGACGGCGTGCACGCGCTGCGCGGGCAGCGCGACGGGCTCCTCGCCACGGCGCGCGACGACCGCCCCGTCGGCGTCGAGCGTCACCACCACCGTGTCGTAGTGCGCCCCCAGCCGGCGCGCGGCCTCCACCGGGTCGGCCGTGCCGGCCAGCAGCGCGGCCTCGTCGCGGTTGGGGAAGACGAGGGACGCACCGGCCGTCCAGGCAAGGAACTGCTCCGGGCCGACGTCCTGCAGGAACGCCACCGAGCTCGGGTCGACGGACACCGGCACCCCGGCGGCCCGGGCACCGGCCATCAGGTCGAGGGCGGTGCCGCGGGCCGGCTCCTCGAACAGCGTGTAGCCGCTCAGGTGCAGCAGCGCGGCACCGTCCAGCACGTCCGGCGGGACGTCGTCGGGCGTCAGCGCGACGTTGGCACCGCGGTCGGTCAGCATCGTCCGCCCCCCGTCCGCGTCGACGATCACCACGATCGTGCCGGTCTCGCGCTCGGGGTCGGCGGCCAGGTGCGGGTCGATGCCCAGGCTCGCGAGCCGGGCCGCGTGCAGGTCGTGGTCCAGCGCACCGACGCGGCCGACGAACGTGACGGCGTCGCCGAGGCTGGCGAGCCAGCTCGCAAGGTTGGCCGCGCTGCCGCCCGGGCGGCGGACGATCTGCGCGCGGGTGTCGGTGTCCGGGGCCACCGGGCCGAGCGGGCGCACCAGCACGTCGTTGATCACGTCGCCGACGACGACCACGCGTGGTCGGGCCACGGTGCTCAGCCCTGCCGGCGCGCGGCCCAGGCCGTCGCGATCTGCCCGCCGAGCCGGATGTTGTTCACCACGATGTCGAGGTTCACCTCGAGGCTCGCACCGTGCGTGTGCGCCTGGAAGTAGTCCAGCAGGAAGGGTGTCACGGCCTTGCCGGTGATGCCGCGGCTGTCCACCAGCGCGAGCGCCTCCTCCAGCACCGAGTCGTGCACCGCCGGGTCCAGCTGCTGGTCCGCCGGGATCGGGTTGGCGACCAGCACGGCCTGGCTCTGGCCCAGCGCGTCGCGGGCGGCCATCACGCCGGCGATCTCCTCAGCCGAGTCGACCTTCCAGTCGATCTCGAAGCCGGAGTCCGACAGGTAGAAGCCGGGGTACCGGGTGGTTCGGTAGCCGAGCAGGGTCACGCCGAGGCTGTCCAGCCGCTCGAGGGTCGCGTGGATGTCGAGGATCGACTTGGCACCGGCCGAGACCACGGTGATCGGCACACGGGACAGCATCGTCAGGTCGGCCGACTCGTCGAAGGACTGCGCGGCGCCCCGGTGCACGCCGCCCAGGCCGCCGGTGGAGAACACCCGGATGCCGGCCAGGTTGGCCAGCACGGCGGTCGCCGCCACCGTCGTCCCGCCGGTCACTCCCTTGACCATCGCCACCGACAGGTCCCGGCTCGACACCTTCTCCACGGTCTCGTCCTCGGCGATGCGGTGCAGCGCCGCGTCGTCCAGCCCGACGTGCGGCACGCCGTCGACCAGGGCGATCGTCGCCGGCGTGACGCCCGCCTCGGTCAGCGTCGCCTCGAAGCTGCGGGCCGCCTCGAAGTTGCGCGGACGCGGCAGGCCGTGGCTGATGATCGTCGACTCGAGCGCGACGACGGGACGTCCGTCGGCCAGCGCCGCGGCGACGGCGTCGGACAGGACCACGGGGCTGCTGCTCACTTCTGGACTCCTTGCCGGGACGTGGTCCGCGCGGGTGCGCGCGGATCCGGCCCCAGGATGCCCCTGTCCGGGCTACCGGCGTGACACCCCCGGTTCTAGCGTGGTGACCAGCGGGAGCCCTCGCCGCGGCGTGCGCACAGGGGTCGAACCGGGGCCGCGCGGGGCCGGAGCGGGACGGACCGCGGTCCCGGGCGGGAGGTCGACGATGACACGGCGGGCGAGCTTCTACTGGAGGTTCTTCGGACGACCGGTCGGCCGTCTGGGGAGGGTCGGCACGCGCCTCATGGTGCGGATCAACCGGAACAACTACGCCCGGATGGCGGCGGCGCTGGGGCTTCGGCCGGACGACGACCTGCTCGACGTCGGCTGCGGCTCGGCGATGCTGCTCGCGGAGCACGCGAAGCGCGCGCGCCACGTCGCCGGCCTGGACGCCTCCGACCTGCAGCTGGACGTGGCGCGGCAGCGGCTGGCCGACCGCCTGGCGGCGGGCACCGCCGAGCTGGTGAAGGGCGATGCGGCGGCGCTGCCGTGGGCGGACGGCCGGTTCAGCGTGGTGACCTCGATGTTCTGCCTGAAGTTCGTGCCAGACCCGCTGAAGGCGCTCGAGGAGATGTTCCGGGTGCTGCGTCCGGGCGGTCGCGCCGTGGTGGCGCTCTGCGACCGGCTGCGCGACGAGAAGGCGTCCGGCACCGTGAACGCCTGGGGCCAGTGGGGATGGAACGCGTCGGACGCGCGGCTGCTGATGGAGAAGGCGGGGTTCGCCGAGGTCACGTCGTCGGTGATCGGCAGCCCCGCGTCGCAGCTGGTGCAGGGGGTGCGGGTGGCGTAGCGGCCCTAGTGCTCTCCGACTCCCGGAAGCTGCGGTCACGCGTGCGGGTGGATGGGGCCTACTGCTGCTGCGCCTTCCTCACAGCGCGCGCCGTGCGCCACAGCTCCCCACCGATCCACACGACGAGGAAGAACGGCAGAACCCACGTGAACAGGGAACGGTAGATGAACCAGGAGGCGTAACCGCCGGCGGCCAGGGCCAGCAGCACCTGAACCAGCATCCGACCCCAGTTCACGTGACGTACGACCTCTGAGGCAGTGAGCACGGGACAGCCTTCCATCACATCTGCACAGCGAACCTCGCCGTTGAAGGCTAGTAGGGCATCGACATCGACACGCTGACCGTTGGCAGCGGGCTCCGAGAACGTCTGATGCGTGGCGGTCGAGCAAGGGGGGCCTGGCCGTGCGTGCGGCCAGGCCCCCTCGTCGGCTACCGCCCTCCGGTCAGGTGTTGCGCTGGTAGGTGCGGAACGCGCGCGTCGCCACGCCCGTCAGCACCACGGCCAGCCCGGCGAGCAGGCCGAGGTGGACGAGCACCGTCCCGGCATCGGCGTGGCGGCTCAGGGCCTCGCGGCCGACCACGACCGCCCACTCGAACGGGTTGAACCGGGCCACGGTCGCCACCCAGCCGGCCGACAGCCGCGTGTCCATCAGCGCGGAGCTGAGGAACATCAGCGGGATGGTCAGCAGCTGGGACAGGCCGATCAGCACCGTCTGGTCCCGCGTCAGCAGGGCCGCCGCGTTCGACAGCGCCGAGAACGCCGCCGTCAGCAGCGCCGCGCCCAGCAGCAGCAGCAGGATGCCGCCGGCACCGCCGCCGAACCTCGCGCCGCCCAGCCAGGCCACGCCGAGCACCACGACGGTCTGCAGCACGGTGAGGACCGACTGGTAGACGAGCGTGGACACCATCAGCGCCCCGCGGCTGGTAGGCGACGTCAGCAGCCGGTCCATCACCCCGCGGTCCATGTCCTGGATGTAGGCGGTGCCGGCCCAGGCGCTGCCGGACAGGGCCATCATCATGACGATCCCGGGCGTGAGGAACTCCAGGTAGGACCCCCCAGCACTGAAGCCGGGGATGTTCACCACGGACCGGAACAGCTGGCCGAAGAGCAGCAACCAGATCATCGGCTGCAGCAGGTTCATCAGCACGAACATCGGCACGCGCCGAGCGGCGCGCAGGTGCCGGGCCGTCAGCAGCAGGGTGTGCCGCAGGCCGGTGAACGGCGCGCGTCGCGCCTCGACCGGCACGGCCGGCGACCGGGTGGTGGTCACGGCGCTCATGCCGCCACCTCCACGTCCGCACCGGCAGCGGAGTCGAAGCGGTGCCCGGCGTGGGACCGGTACACGTCGTCCAGGCTCGGCCGGGCGACCGTCGCCGAGGCGACCACCACCCCTGCCGTCTCCAGCGCCGCGAGCGCCGACGGCAGCACCGCGGCGCCGTCCGCCGTCCGGACGCGCACCTGCCGCCCCTCGACAGTCACGTCCGCGCTGCCGGCCACGCGCCGCATCACCTCGGACGCCCGTGCGACGTCGGTGGTCTCCCGCAGCTCCACGGCGACCGCGTCCCCGTGCAGCCCCGCCTTCAGCTCGTCCGGCGTGCCGGACGCCACCACGCGACCCCGGTCCACGATCGTCAGCCGCCCGGCGAGGTGGTCGGCCTCGTCCAGGTAGTGCGTGGTCAGCAGCACGGTCATCCCCTCCGTGCCGGCCATCCGCTCGATCTCCGACCACAGCTCGCTGCGCGCCTCGGGGTCGAGGCCGGTGGTCGGCTCGTCGAGGAACAGCACGCGCGGCCGGTGCATGAGGCCGATGGCGACGTCGAGCTTGCGGGCCATGCCGCCCGAGTAGGTCTTCACCTGACGGTCGGCGCTCACGTCGAGCGAGAAGCGACCGAGCAGCTCGGTGGCCCGGGCACGCGCCGCCGAGCCGGTGAGGCCGTGCAGCCGGCCCGCGAGCTCGAGGTTCTCCCGGCCGGTGTCCATGGGGTCCGCCACCTGCTTCTGGGCGACGAAGCCGATCAGCCGACGCACCTGGTCGGGGTGCCGGGCCACGTCCGCACCGGCCACCAGCGCGGTGCCGGAGTCGGGACGGGACAGGCTCGCGAGGATCTTCACGAGGGTGGACTTCCCGGCGCCGTTGGGTCCGAGCAGACCGAACACGCTCCCCGGCTCGACGCCGAAGCTGACGCCGTCCAGCGCGGTGACGCGCGGCTTGCCGCGTCCGCCGGGATAGGTCTTGACCAGCGATCGCGCCTCCAGCGCGAGCGCTGCTCGTGGTGCAGCCATGGTGCTCCTCCTTGCGGTCGGAGCCGTCCCGTCGTGCCCGTGCGGCGATACCATCGCGGCACGGCTCTGAGCAGACTGTTCGCACAGGTTTCAGTTCACGCTGGGACGACTCGGTGCCAGGTGGCTCGGATGTTGGCGCATCCGGGCCACCACTGTTCTGCGGTCCTCCGGCCGGTCGGTCGGAGGGTGGTGCACCCGGCGGTCAGGTCGACCGTCGGGAGATCGTGGTCACGGGGCGGGGCGGTGGCCCTGCCCCTTCGCCGCGCCCTCGGGCGTCTGCGGGGCGTCGCCCGCGGTGAGGACCGGCGCCAGCTCGGCCGCCAGCTCCTGGTGGGACCGGCCCTGGGCCAGCTGGTCGTGCAGCTGGGCCCACAGCCCGAACCCGCCCAGCTCCCGGCGCTCGATGCGCCCGGCCAGCTGGGCGACATAGTCGCGCTCGGCCTTGAGCATCGCGATCCGGTAGGTCAGCTCGACGACGAACAGCTCCGGCAGCCGGCTGACGACGTCGCCGGCCGCGAGCGCTTCACGCTCGGTCAGGTCGGCGTCCAGGCGGGCGAGCCGCTCCTGCAGCAGCCGGGCGGCGTCCGCCGGCGGCAGCATGGCGAGCAGCGAGAGGCCCGTCTCGAAGGCCGGGTACTCCTTGACCGGCTGGGCGATCAGCTCCCGCAACCAGGCGTCCGTCTCCTGGCGGCCGGCCGGCGTGATCGCGTAGACGATGCGCTCCGGCCGGTTGCCCTCGCGCTCGGTGCGCTCGACCTCGATCAGGTCCTTCTTCACCAGCTGCTGGATGACGGAGTACAGCGACCCGAAGTTGAGCCGGATGCTGTCCTCCTTGCCGCGCTCGCGCAGCGTGGTGGTGATCTCGTACGGGTACATCGGGCGCTCCCAGAGGCAGGCGAGCACCGCCAATGCCAACGGGTTCGACACGGGCCTGGTGGCCATCACTCACCTCCGGATACTCGCGCCAGAGTATTCGTGCTCGAGTTGTGACGCAAGACCCCCCACCGGATTCCGCTCGGACGGCTCGACGCAGCCGATGGGAAGGGCGAGTCACCCGTCACCGACGGTGATCGACGGCCCGTACCGCCCAGGAGTCACGATGACCGCGTCCGCCCTTCCCGTGTCCCCCTCGTTGCCCGGCTCGGCGCCCAGCACGGCCGCCGCCGCACGCAGCGGCTCCGGCTCGGCGACGGGCCTGTGGGCGGCGCCCGTCATCGCGGTCGCGGGTGGCGTCGCGGCGGTGCTCGTCGGGTCGGCACCGGCGTCCTGGATCGCCGTCGCGGTCGGCGCGGTCCTCGCGCTGGCGTTGGCTGCACGGTCGGTCTCGGGGCTGCGCCGGTCCGTGGCCGACCTGGAGGAGCTGGGGCGGGCGGGACGGTCGGGCGACTTCACCCGCGTCGCCGAGGCGGCGGCCGGTGACGGCACCGGTGTGACCGCGCTGGTGCGCGACGCGTTCAAGCGGCTGACCGGCCCGATGAGCGCCATCACCCCGGAGATCTCGCTGCTGACGATCGCCGGCGAGGAGCTCGGCATCATCGGTCAGACCATCACCGAGGGCGCTCGCGGCACCAGCGAGCAGGCGAGCCGCATCGAGCGGTCGGCCCGCGAGGTGTCCACCAACGTCTCCACCGTCGCGGCCGCCACCGAGGAGCTGCGCACGTCGATCAGCGAGATCGCCAAGACCACGTCCACCGCCTCGCACGTCGCCCGGGAGGCCGTCGGCTCCGTCGCCGCCGCCTCGCAGACCATCACCGTGCTCGGCGAGTCCACCGCACGCATCGGGGAGATCATCAAGGCGATCACCTCGATCGCCGGCCAGACCAACCTGCTGGCGCTGAACGCCACCATCGAGGCCGCCCGTGCCGGTGAGGCCGGCAAGGGGTTCTCCGTCGTCGCCGCCGAGGTGAAGAGCCTGGCCCAGGAGACGTCCAAGGCCACCGAGACGATCACCGACATGCTGAGCCGCATCCAGGCGGACTCCCACGAGGCCGTCACCGCGATGGCGGACGTCAGCCGGGTGATCGACGAGATCTGCGAGTCGCAGCTGACCATCTCCTCCGCCGTCGAGCAGCAGACCACCGTCACGCACGAGCTGAGCCAGACGGCCCAGGGCGTGTCCGACGAGGCCGAGGCGATCGCCGGTGCGATCGCGACCGTGGTCGACCTCGCCACGGTGAACGCGGACGCCGCGGCACGCAGCGCCGTCGCCGTCGGCGAGCTGACCCGGATGGGCACGGCGATGTCCCGGGAGACCAGCGGTCTGACGCTGACGACGGTCGAGGAGACCGGCTACTTCGACATCAGCTGGGACCGGGCGCAGAACCGCCTGTCCGACGTCTGCGTCGGCATGTGGAGCAAGGCGACCTGCGACGACTACGTGCGGGTGCTGTCCGCCGCGTACCGCGAGAACCGCCCGGGCTGGACGTTCCTCGTGGACTTCAGCGCCCACCCGGCGCAGGCCGAGCAGGTGCAGCGGACCCACGAGGCGATGATGGCCGAGGCCGTGAAGAACGGGCTGACGTGGTGCGCGTTCATCGCGTCGAACCCGCTGGTGGCCATCCAGATGCAGCGGCTCTCGGCCAAGACGGGCTTCCCGGTGACCTACGTCGCCACCCGTGAGGAGGCGCTGGCGGTGCTGGCCCAGCACTAGGCCGCCCACCGACGATCCAGCGTGAGCCGGGACACCGCCGCCGAGATCGAGCAGGTATGGAGAAGCCGCAGCCGGACCCCTGTCCGTAGGTTGACGCCATGACCGACACGAAGAAGACGAGCGGGTTCACCGCCGAGGAGCGCGCCGCCATGCGCCAGCGCGCCAAGGAGCTCAAGGCCCAGCAGTCCGCCGCGGAGTCGCTGCAGGCGGTGGTGGACCGGATCGCCGCCCTGGAGGAGCCGGACCGGACCAACGCCGAGCGCATCCACGCGATCGCGCTGGAGGTCGCCCCGTGGCTGCAGCCCCGGCTGTTCTACGGCAGCCCCGCCTACGCGAACGCGGAGGGCAAGGTGCTGTTCTTCTACCAGGAGCGCGCCAAGTTCAAGGTCCGCTACGGCAACCTGGGCTTCTTCGACGGCGCCCAGCTGGACGACGGCTCCCTGTGGCCGACGGCGTTCGCGATCACCGAGCTGTCCCCCGCCGACGAGCAGCGGGTCGCGGAGCTGGTGCGAAGGGCGACGGGGCAGTCGGCCTGAGGGCCCCGCACGAGGGACGAGCCCCGGACACAGCAGAGGCGCAGCACCGCGCGGGTGCTGCGCCTCTCGTCTGTGCGCCCGAAGGGACTCGAACCCCCAACCTTCTGATCCGTAGTCAGATGCTCTATCCGTTGAGCTACGGGCGCCCGGCCCGCGAACGGGCCACAGGAGAGGGTACAGGGTCGGACGCGGTGCGCCCAAACGGGCGCTGACCAGCGCGCTGTGCTGCGGCGTCGCATCCCTGCGCGGTCCATCCCTGCCCCCAGGTGTGGTTTACAGACGACAACACTGCTCTCTCCTCCGGTCGGATCACAGAGCCGTCGGCCACGCTGCGCAGGACGGCGACTTCCCCGGCGAACCGGCTCCTGAACCGAGGGCCATCGCCACTGCGTCGTCGACTGACCCGGGCTCGATGGAGCTCGGGCCCCGTGCACGCACAGGACACTCCGGGGCGCCGAATCACCCATTCGAGTAGGCGCGGCCTCCGTGCGGCTGAGCCCGTCGTTGGGACAAGCGGAGACCGTAGAGGCGAGTCGGGAGGCCTCCGGGGAGGGCGAGACCGTCGTCGTCATCAACCCGAACCTCGCCTCCCGGGCCAACGAGCTTCAGCGGCGCGAGCTTCGAGCGGCGTACCCGATGCCGGTCAAGCCCATCGCGCGCCTCGGGCGATGAGGACCGTGGGCATGAACGGGCAAGAAGTGGGCCGGCTCGGCCGCTGCTGGTACCCAGCGTCGAGACTTGCCGATCCTCGTTGAGGTGAACGAGCGATTTGCGGTCTAGACCAGCGGCCGTTCGGGGTGCCCACAGCCGCACGACTCGCGATGCGAGAGGCGAGCCGCGAGCCGCACGGTCGTCGGGGCCGCGTCCGGCTCGGCCAACCTCCGCAGCAGGAGTCGCATCGCTTCTCGACCCGCCTCGCGTGCCGGCTGCTCGGCGCTGGTCGGCGGGCTACGCAGCAGGTCGGGCGTCGGCAGGCTGTCGAAGGACACGAACGCGAGGTCTTCCGGGATCCGCACACCAAGGCCTGCCGCGGCACGCAACGTGCCGACGGTCATCGGTGAGCTTGCCCCGACGATCGCGGTGGGTCGGTCGGCCCGCTGGAGCAGCTCCCGGACTAGCGCCTCCGTCTCCTCCTCGTCACCGACGCCGGTGAGGACCAACGACGGGTCGACGGGCAGGCCCGCATCGGCGTGCGCGCGCTCGTACCCGCTGTAGCGCTCGCGCAACGTCGGCACGTCCAGGTTGCCCGCGGTGATGGCGATGCGGCGGTGGCCGAGCTGCAGGAGATGGGTGACCAGGGTGCGGACCGCGGCCTCGCTCTCCACGCCCACCTGGTCGAGCGGCAGGTTGGAGAGCCGGTCGAGGAGGACGAGCGGCACACCCTGTGCCTTCGGCCACTCGATCGCCGCATCGGTCGACCGAGCGGCCCGGGCGAGGATCAGGCCGTCGACACGACGGGACTGCAACGCCTCGATCGCTCGAAGCTCCTGCTGAGGGTCTTCGGACGAGTTGGCCAGCAGCAGCACGAGGCCGGCCTTCCGCGCGGCCTCCTCGACGCCGCGGACCATGTCGGCGAACGCCGGCTGCCCGCTGTCGGAGATGACCAGCCCGATCGACTCGGTCCGATCGCGTCGCAGCGAGCGTGCTGCCGCGTGCTGCGTGTACCCGGTGGCCTCGATCGCTTTCAGCACACGGCTTCGGATCGGCTCGCGGACGGTCTTCGTGCCGTTCACGACGTGGGACACGGTCGACGTGGACACGTCGGCGAGCCGCGCCACGTCGATGATGGTGGGTCTGAGTCCGACCGGCGTGCTGCCGTTGCCGTTGTTCTGCTGGGCCGCGCCGCGGCCACGCGTGGGCTCCGTCATGGCCTAGCCCTTCACCGCCCCGAATGTCATACCGGCGACGACGTAGCGTTGGAAGATGCCGTAGAGCGCCAGCTGCGGGAGCAGCACGAGTGTCGCGGACGCCATCATGGCGCCGTAGTCCACCGTCCAGAAGCCCTGGAACTGCGACACGCCGAGAGAGATGGTCGTCATCGCCGGGTTGTTGATCAATGTGACGGCGAACGGGAACTCGTTCCAGACGTAGATGATGTTGAGGATCAGCAGCGTCGCGATGACGGGGCGCATCAGTGGGAACACCACGCGCCACGACAGGGTGAACAGTCCTGCGCCGTCGATGATCGCGGCCTCTTCGATCTCGCCCGGGAAGTCGGCGAGGAAGCCGGTGAAGAGCAGCACGTTGAAGGGAAGCTGCGTCGCGATGTAGGGCAGGATCAGCGCGGCGTACGTGCCGTACAGCCCGAGCTCGATGTTCAGCTTGTACACCGGGAAAAGCAGGATGTAGACGGGGATCGCCAGCCCGGCGAGGAAGTAGAAGCGCAGGGACTTCTGCAGCCCCGGGCGGCGGAACACCATCCGGGTCAGCGCGTAGGCGGCCGTGAAGGAGATGACGACGCCGACGGACACCGACACGACCGCGAGGATCAGGGTGTTCTTGTACATCGTCATCAGGTTCAGCGTCGACATCGCCGTGCTGTAGTTCGCCCAGCTCAGGTGCGAGAAGTTCAGCGGGTCGCGGAGGATGTTGTCGTTGCTCTGGAACGACAGGAGCACCACCCACGCCATCGGCAGGATCAGGACGAAGGTGACCAGGTAGGCGACGATCGCCGCGATCCCGAGCCGACGTCGACGAGGACCTCGCGGCGACGGCGGAGCGTCCGGCCGCGCGAGGCGCGGGGCAGTCGTGCTGAGCGTGCTCATGAGGCCCTCCTCCGGCGCATGAACGCCATCTGTGCCACGGTCACGACGACGCCGAGCAGGCTGATGACGACCGCCAGCGCCATGCCGTAGCCGTACTTCTGGTTGGAGAACGTCATCCAGTACGTGTAGCTGACCAGCGTCTCCGACAGGTGGACGGGACCGCCGCCGGTCAGCTGGAACACGAGCTCGAAGATCTTGAAGACACCGGTGACGACGAGCACCGTGGTGATGCCGAACGTCTCCTGCAGCATCGGGACGGTCACGTACCGCAGTCGCTGCCAGCCGGTCGCGCCGTCGAGGGAAGCCGCTTCCATCACGTCGTGGGGAAGCATCCGGATTCCCGCGTAGAAGATGGTCATGATGAAGCCGACGGTCTGCCAGGTGTAGACCACCCCGATGGACCAGGGGCTCAACGTGGTCCCCCCGATCCACACCGGCGGGTGCTGAACGCCGAGGGTGTGCAGCAGCGAGTTCACCAGGCCGATATGCGGGTCGAGGATGAACACCCAGATGAGGCCGATGAGAATCGGCGCGATCACGTTCGGGGCGAAGATCATGGCCCGCAGGGCGCCCGCACCCTTGACACGTCCGCTCAGCAGGTGAGCGAGGAAGAACGCACCCGGCAGCAGGATGACGAGCGAGACCAGAAGGATGATCCCCGTGTTGCGCAGCGACCCCCAGAACAAGGTGTCGCGCACCATCTGCACGTAGTTCTTGCCACCGACGAGCTTCGTGGAGCCGAACGCCTGCGCATTGGTGAAGCTCTGGTACAGCGAGTACCCGATCGGGTACGCGAAGTACAGGCTGTAGACGGCGAACGCGGGAGCGATCATGAGCGCAAGGGCCCGCCGGGTGCTGAGCCACTTCACGTCGGCTCCTCCTGTCCTGTGTGACCGCTCGGGGCAGACCGCTCACCGCGGACCTGCCCCGAGCGGCGGTTGCTCAGTGGATCGTCTTCTGCACCACGTCGAGGGCCTGGGACGGGGAGTACACGCCCTGGATCACGCCGTAGATGCTGTCGTACATGGCGCCGGAGGTCTCCGCCGACACCACCAGGTCCGGCTGCGCGGCCGGGCTGTGCCAGCCGTCCTGCTGCAGCACCGCCAGGACCGAGGCGAAGACGGGCTGGGCGCTGGCGTCGACCTTCGGCTTGTAGGTCGTGACCGGCGTCTGCGCGTTGTCCACGAGGATCTGCTGGCCTGAGTCGCCGTAGTAGAACGCCATGAACTTCTTGACCGCGTCGAGCTTGGCCGCGGACTTCTTCACCTCAGCGCTGACCACCAGCGGCGCGGAGGGCGCGTTCATGTACAGGTTCTGGTCACCGACACCATCGGAGAACGTCGGGCCGGCCCAGAACGTGGTGTTGGCCGCGACCGAGCTCTTCTGGATGTCGCCGGCAGCCCAGACGCCGGAGTCGAGCATCGCGGCGTTGCCGCTGGTGTACTCCTCGACCGCCTGCACGTAGGTCTGGGTGGAGACGTTCTTGGAGAACGCGCCGGCCTTGGCCAGCTGCTCGATGTGCTGGTAGAGCCGCAGGAAGTCGGCGTTGTTGTAGCTGCTCTTGCCCGAGAGGATGTCCTGGTACTTGTCCTCGTACCCGTACCTGTCGAGCATCGTCAGGAACGCCCACACGCTGTAGGCCGACTTGCTCGCACCCTGCGCGATGGTCGTGACCCCGTTCTTGGACAGCACCTGGGCGACGTTGAGCAGGTCGTCGAACGTCTTGGGCTCGCTCAGGCCGTACTTCTGCAGGATCGCGGTGTTCACGTACAGACCGGTGACCAGCGACTGGTAGGGCACCCCGTACTGGGTGCCGTTGCTCGTGTAGCCCGACAGCATCGCCTTGGGGAAGTTGCTCGTCAGGTTCCCCTCCTGCAGGACCGGACCGAGGTCGAGCAGCTTGCCCTGCTGCGCCATCTGCGAGGCCAGGGAGTTGTAGACCCAGAAGATGTCCGGGAGGGTGCCCGACTGGGCCGCGACCTGCATGGCCTTCTCGTGCTCGTCGACCGTCTGCCCCTCGATCTTCACCGTGATGTCGGGGTTGGCCTTCTGGAAGGCCTGGACGATCGCGTACGTGGCGGGGTCCTGCTGCTGGACGTTGGGGTTCTGCATCGACAGCGTGATCTGAACCTTGCCGCCGGCCGACGAGCTGCCGGCACCCGCCGAGCCCGAGCTGCAGGCTGCCAGGCCGAGTGCCGTCAGCGCCGCCAGCGCCACTGCGGCTCCGCGCGGGTGTGCATAGCCCCACCGTCGTCGCTGGTTGTTCATCGTCTGCTCCACTCCTGTCGCACGTCGCTGTACTGGGCCGTCGGTCGATCGGCGACCGAAGGGTCGGGCCGGGCATCCGCACCACGGCTGCGGTCCCCAGGGCTTGCTCTTGGCAGTGCTCGGTGGCTCCGCGCCGACCAGGTCACGGTGCTCGACGATGAGCGAGGTCGACGCGAAACGTTTGCCTGGCGACCGTAGAGCCGCTTGCGGCGCATCGTCAAGTGGCTCGCACGCCGACGCCGTACCGGCCACCGCGGGAATGTGTCCGCCACCAGCACGGACATCCGCCGACGTCCACACTGCCCCGGGCCGGCCGCTGCGCGTGCGCCCCCACCTCGGGTGCTTGACGCAGCCCTCGCCGAGCACCATGCTGCACCCGACCGACAAACGTTTCGATGCCTGGCGGCCCCGATCTCTTGAGGCCCCGTCGCGAGTCGGCGCCTGCCTGCCGCAACGAGGCGACGCCGCGGTGTGCCGGACACTGCTGCCCGAGGCACCGAGGATGGGAGAACGACGATGGACCGTGAATCCGCGCCCGCGAAGGGCATCCTGGGAGACCTCACCCGCACCCGGGACGTGCGAACGGCACGCTCCTCGAGCTGGGACCAGACAGGGCGCAACCGGGACAACTGGCTGATCCGCCCCGGCGAGGAGCGGGTCCTGGCCGACATCGAAGGGCCGGGGGCGATCACCCACATCTGGATGACGCAGTCGTGCCGGCTCCAGCCGGGGCCGGGCCAGATCCCCCCGGACGTCGTCGGCGTGCCGATGCTCGAGATCCACAACGCGCTCGGAGTCAGCTGGGAGGTCGTCGACCCGGACTACTACCGGAAGGTCGTCCTGAAGATCTACTGGGACGACCAGGAGACCCCGAGCGTGATCGCCCCTCTCGGGGACTTCTTCGGGCTGATGAACTCCCTCTCGGGGTCCTACGAGTCGCTGCCGCTGTCCGTGTCGGCGAAGGAGGCTGAGCTGCACACGTTCGGCGGCTCCGCGGCGTTCAACAGCTACTTCCAGATGCCGTTCAACAAGCGGGCGCGAGTCGTCGTGGAGAACCAGAACGACGTTCCCTACCTGCAGTACTTCTACATCGACTACGAGCTGTACCCGCAGCCGCTGGCCGAGGACGTGGCCTACTTCCACGCGCACTACCGGCAGGCGCGTCCGTGCAATGGCTGGGGCCCGGACCTGCAGTCCAACGCGATCGAGGTCAACATCCCGGACCTGGACGGCAAGGACAACTACGTCGCGCTCGAGGTCGAGGGCCACGGCCACTACGTCGGCTGCACCCTGGCCGTCCGGCACTTCCAAGGGTCCTGGTGGGGCGAGGGCGACGACATGATCTTCATCGACGACGACACCTGGCCGCCCAGCCTGCACGGCACCGGCATGGAGGACTACTTCGGGCACGCCTGGGGTATGCAGCACAACAGCTACCTGATGAACGGCACGATCGTCCACGAGGAGGACGTGCCCGGCTTCCACCACAGCTACCGGTTCCACATGGTCGACCCGATCCGCTTCACCACGCGCATCAAGGTGTCGTTCGAGCACGGCCACGCGAACCACCTGTCCGACGACTGGGCCTCGGTCGCGTACTGGTACCAGACCCTGCCCACCGCACCGCTGACCATCCCGCCCGTCGAGGAGCGGCTGCCGCTGCGCCCGCGCGACGCCGTCGTCACCTCACCCTTGCCGCCGCTCAGCCCGGCGCAGCAGGCGGCACGAGAGGCGACCGCTGCGCGGATGGAGAAGTTCGTGGCCGAACGCGACCGGGTCCGTGCCGAGCGGGTCCCCGAGATCGACTCCTGGGAAGCGGGCAACGCCGCACAGGCGCGGGACGTCCGCGCACGCTTCGACCGGCAGCACTGAGAGCGACGGACACCGATGAGCAACGACCTGACGCGCCCCCTCATCCACTTCACCGCACGGGAGGGGTGGATCAACGACCCGCTCGGACTGACGTGCCACGAGGGCCAGTACCACCTGTTCTTCCAGTTCGTGCCCGGGCAGACCGAGTGGGGCCCGAACCAGCGGTGGGGGCACGCCACCAGTCCCGACGGGCTGCACTGGACGGAGGGACCTGTCGCCCTCGAGCCGGGTGACGGTGACGACGGCGTGTGGTCCGGCAGCATCGTGCAGCCCGACGGCGAACCGGCCGCGCTGTTCTACACGACGGTGCAGCTGGACGACGTCCAGATCGGCAAGGCCCGCATCGCACGCCCGTCCGACGCCACCTGGACGACCTGGACCAAGGGGGCCGTCGTCGCAGAGCTGCCCCCGGGCGTGGACGTCGTCGCGTTCCGCGACCCGTACGTGTTCCACGACGGCACCACGTGGCGCATGCTCATGGGCGCGGGACTGCCCGACGGCACCGCCACGGCCCTGACCTTCGCCTCCGAGGATCTCCAGGAGTGGCGTTACGACGGGTTCCTGGCGGAACGGCATCGCGACGAGACGACGCCGGTCTGGATGGGCGCCGTCTGGGAGTGCCCGCAGCTGTTCCGCCTCGGCGACAAGTGGGTCCTGACCGTGTCGGTGTGGGAGCCGTTCGTCCCGTACTACGAGGGCTACGCGATCGGCACCTATGAGGACGGCCGGTTCACGGCCGAGTCGTGGGGTCGTCTCTCGTACGGGCCGTCCTACTACGCCGGCTCGGCGTTCGAGGACAGGGACGGCGAACGCGGGCTGATCTACTGGCTGCGAGACGTCGACGGCCCTGCCGGGACGTGGGCCAGCGCACACTCGCTGCCGCACCACCTGACACTGGCAGGCGATCGCGTCGTCGCATCGCCCCACCCGAGCCTCACCAAGGCAAGGACAGCCGGAAGCACGGACGTCCGCGACTCCGCGACAGACGCCGGCAGCACGGTCGACATCACGATGACCCTCGACGGGCCCGGCTCACGAGCGACGCTCGCCGTCGGCGGTGACGCGGTGCGTGTCGTCGCGGCGGCTGCCGAGGTGACCGTGTCGACGTCGGCGGGAACGTGGACCATGCCGATCGACGGCGTGGACGTCCGGGTCGTGCTGGACGGGCCGGTCGTCGAGGTCTTCACCGCTGGTGGAGTGCTCGCCGCCCCCGTCTCCATCGATCGGGAGAACCGCGTCACGGTCGAGGGCGGCGCCAGCGCCGACGTGTGGACCCTGTCCTGATCTGCGAATCGTTGGACAGGCGCGCCGCGTTGTGGCCGCGCCTGTCCAACGATCCAGCCGGTTCTCCGCGGTCATCGAGAACCTAGTGACTGCGTGAGCCCGGCGTCCTTCAGGCGTCGGGCCGAGCCATCGCACCGCGCGGTCCGTACCCTTCCCCGGGGTCGCCCCTCGCCCTCTCACGCCTGCGGCCGGCGGGTAGGCCGCACGGTGAACCCCCGGTGCGCCTCCCTATCCGCCAGGGGCCTGGTGCGCCCTCGCGCGTGACCGCTTCGCTGAGGGCTCCTGGGATCGACGAGCTCCAACCTGGACCCCTCGCGTCGTCAGTGACCTCGAGGTCCGTCCGACGCTGCCGGACATCCCGACGGACGACGCGCTCCGCCCCCCAGGTGCGCATCGTGGCCGCTGTTCCGCACTCCAGCGCGCCGTGTCCGAACCGTGACGTGACGCGGGTTGACGCCCGGAGACGGACCCCTCTACCTTGTGCGTGAACGTTTTTGCAAAACGTTTGCGCACCCGGAGTCGCGGTGCGTCCCGACAGGACGAAGGAGTCCCCTCGATGAGGTCGTGGGAAGTTGGATCGCGCCGCCTGGTGCGACGTTCAGTGGTGGCGGGTCTGGCAGCAGCCACGCTTGTCACGGTCGCTGCCTGCGGCGCGGGTGGCACCACCAGCAAGAGCACCTCGTCCGGGACCGCAGGCGCCGGTGGTGGCAGCGGAACACTGACGGTGCTGGTCGAGGGTGGCGGTCACGGTGAGCTCCAGCCGGTGGCCGACAAGTACACCCAGGAGACCGGCACGAAGGTCACGTTCGTCGAGCTGCCGTACGACGGGCTGTACGACCGGCTCAACAGCGAGCTCTCCTCGGGCAACGTGTCGTTCGACGTCGCTGCGCTGGACGCCGTCTGGCTCACCGCGTTCAAGGACGGCCTGACACCGATCGACGACCTGTTCACCGACAAGGTCAAGGGCGACACGTTCCCGTCGCTGCTCAAGGAAGCGCAGTCGGGCGGCCACTTCATCGGCATGCCCGTGTGGACCAACGCCGAGCTGCTCTTCTACCGCACGGACCTGTTCAACGACGAGTCCAAGAAGGCGGCCTTCAAGGCCAAGTACGGGTACGACCTGGTGGTGCCGACGACGTGGCAGCAGTACCTCGACGTGGCCAAGTTCTTCACCCAGGACAGCGCCGCAGCCAACGGTGGCACGCCCAAGCTGTACGGCACGGACGTCAAGGGCAAGGTCGAGACCGAGTGGCTCGCCACGGTCCTGCAGGCCGGCGACAAGAACGTCGTGCTGGACGACAGCGGCAAGGTGATCATCAACGACTCCGCCCACAAGAAGGCGCTCGACTACTACACGCAGCTGGCGACCAAGGACAAGGTCGCACCGGCCGGCGCCTCCCAGATCGACTGGGCCGCCGCGCAGAACCTGTTCAACCAGGGCGGTCTGGCCATGACCCGCTTCTGGGCGCACGCCTACACCCAGATCCCGAAGGACTCCCCCGTCTACGGCAAGGTCGGCGTCGCACCCATGCCGGCGGGTGACGGCGGCATCGGCGCCATCCCCGGCGCGTGGTACCTGTCGGTCCCGAAGGCCACGAAGAACTCGGCCGAGGCCAAGAAGTTCATCGAGTTCGCGTACGAGAACAACGCGCTGGGGCTGAACACCACCCTGGGCCTCGCGGCGACGAAGTCGGCCCTGCAGAGCGCGGCAGCGCAGGCGGGCCACGAGAACCTGAACCCGCTGATCACCACTCTCGGCTCGAACGGGACCCAGCCGCGGCCGGCAAACGCCAAGTGGCAGCAGATCGTGGACACCGTCCTCGTCCCGATGATCCAGAAGGCCGTGGACGGCAACGGCACCGACAACCAGAAGCTGCTCGACGACGCCAAGAAGCAGATCGAAGGCATCGTCGGCTGAGCGGCCCGGGTGTGGCCGGCGTGCCCTGCAGCGTCGGCCACACCCGCCCCACCACGCGTCCCCATCCCCGTAGCGCGGCAACGCCGCCGGCAGAAGGTTCCCTGTGCGTCTCACCGACCGACGCTTCGCCGCACTCCTGATGGTGCCGGCGGCGCTCTTCCTCGCAGCCTTCGTGGCCTGGCCCATCGTGCGGCTGGTCATGAACAGCTTCTACGACATCTCGCCGATCGCCGGAGGTCCGCGCACCTTCGTCGGGCTGGGCAACTACACGACCGCCCTGGCCAGCTCCGGGTTCCGCAGCTCGGCTGTACGGACCCTGGCCTACACCGTTCTCGTCGTGTCCGCGGAGTTCGTGCTCGGCCTGGCCACAGCGCTCCTGTTCAGCGCGATCGGCCGCCGGTCGGCGGTGTTCCGGACGATCTTCATGTACCCGCTGATGATCGCGCCGGTCGTGGCTGGACTGCTCTGGCGGTTCCTGCTGATCGACAACTCCGGCATCGTCAACGCCCTGCTGGCCCGGGTGGGAATCCTGCACTCCGCGAGCGACATCGGCTGGCTGTCGAACTCCCGGATCGTGCTCTTCTCCGTCGCCATCCCCGACATCTGGCTGACCACAGCATTCATGGCGCTCGTCCTGTTCGCCGGGCTGCAGAACATCCCCGGCGACGTCATCGAGGCGGCCCGGCTGGACGGCGCCAAGGGCTGGACGCTCCTGAGGCGGATCATCGTGCCGCTGCTGCGCCCGGTGATCGCGGTGACCCTGATCGTGCGCGGCATCGATGCCGCCAAGGCGTTCGACATCATCTTGATCCAGACCGGCGGTGGCCCTGAGAACGCCTCGCAGACCCTGAGCCTGCTGATCTACCGGACCATGGTCCGGTTCGGCGAGCCCGGTCTGGCGAGCGCCATGGCGACCATGTACCTGCTCGTCATGCTGGCCGTGGCGGTCGCCGCGGTCGTGACGATCTGGCGGCCGGGGGCCGACGCATGAACGGCCTCGAGATCCGCCGACCGGCGACCCGGACCCTGCTGTGGGCTCTGCTCGTCACGGTGGTCGTGCTCTATGCCTTCCCCTTCCTGTACCTGCTCCTGACGTCGTTCAAGCCCCCGCTGGAGACGCTCGCCGTCCCGCCGACGGTCCTGCCGTCGCGCTGGACCGCCGCCAACTACGCGGCGGTGTGGGCGTCCCATGGAGTGCCCGCGTCCTTCATCAACAGCATCTCCACCGCCACGATCAGCACCCTGCTCTCACTGGTGCTGGCGGTACCCGCCGCCTACGCGATCACCAGGTTCCGCACCCGGGCCGGCCGCTTGTTCGTGATGCTGGCGCTGATCACCCGGATGGTTCCGCCGGTGGCCGTCGGCATCCCGCTCAGCTCGACCATCAACAGCCTGCACCTGCTCGACACGCCCACGGGACTGGCGATCGCCCACACGACGATCTCCCTGCCGCTCTCGATCTGGCTGATGTCCA